>JAZOLJ010000100.1:0-15340 GCA_045652845.1 Eubacteriales bacterium
AATCTGCTGCGCCTTGGCATATTTGGCGCATAACGCTCTCTCGCAGGGCTCGAAGTAGGTTACTACATCTTCGCCCTGCGAGGAACCGTTCTCCATCCAAATCTGCACCGTCTTAAGGTGCGGATCTTGTAAAAATGTAAAAGCTTTAAGCCGATGCATCAAAATCTGCTGCGCCTTGGCATATTTGGCGCATAACGCTCTCTCGCAGGGCTCGAAGTAGGTTACTACATCTTCGCCCTGCGAGGAACCGTTCTCCATCCAAATCTGCACCGTCTGTGCTGATGCTACTGTTCTTTGGCTTTTTGTCGCCGTGCTATTTGAACCCAAGTAGCTTGCCGAGAGAAGGTCAAGCAACACTTTCTAAAACAAATACCCTCACGGAGGTTTTAACATATGAATTCCGATCAGATCAAAACAGGTATCGAGCGCACCCCAAACCGCAGTCTTTTGTATGCGCTGGGGTACACCGACGAGGAGCTTTCCCGTCCGCTTGTGGGCGTGGTGTGCTCTCACAACGAGATCGTGCCCGGTCACATGCACCTTGATAAGATCGCCGAGGCGGTCAAGGCAGGCGTGCGTGCCGCAGGCGGCACACCCATTATGTTTCCCGCCATTGCCGTTTGCGACGGTATTGCCATGGGGCACGTGGGCATGAAATACTCCTTGGTGACGCGTGACCTTATTGCCGATTCTACCGAGGCAATGGTGACGGCACACCAATTTGATGGGCTTGTGATGATTCCCAACTGTGATAAAAACGTACCGGGGCTGCTGATGGCTGCGGCACGCCTCAATATCCCCACCATCTTTTGCTCGGGCGGCCCCATGCTTGCGGGTCACCTGCAGGATGGCAGACGCACGTGCCTGAGCCACATGTTTGAGGCGGTTGGTGCCCACAAGGCGGGCGCGCTTGATGAGGCGGGCGTTGCCGATTACACCGAAAACGCTTGCCCCAGCTGCGGCTCCTGCTCGGGCATGTATACCGCAAACTCCATGAACTGCCTCACCGAGGCGATCGGCATGGCGCTCGCGGGCAACGGCACTGTGCCCGCGCCCCTTTCTGCGCGCATTCGTCTTGCCAAGCATGCGGGCATGAAGATCATGGAGCTCATCGAGCGAAACATTCGCCCTCGCGATATTATGACCGAGGCGGCATTCCACAATGCTGAAGCCGTGGATATGGCACTCGGCTGCTCCACCAACACTATGCTGCATCTGCCCGCCATCGCACACGAGGCAGGCGTGGAGATCAGCCTTGATATGTCCAATGCCATCAGCCAAAAAACGCCCAACCTTTGCCATCTTGCACCCGCGGGTGACACCTTTATGGAGGATCTTGACCGTGCGGGCGGCGTGTGGGCTGTGATGAAGGAGCTGACGAAAAAGAACCTGCTTGATACCTCCCTCATGACGGTAACGGGCAAGACCGTGGCAGAAAATCTCCAAAACGCTGTAAACCGTGACCCCTCTATTATTCGCCCCATTGAGAACCCCTATTCCGAGAACGGCGGCATTGCCGTGCTGAAGGGCAACCTCGCGCCCGACGGGTGCGTGGTGAAGCAGTCTGCAGTGGCTCCCGAAATGATGGTGCACGAGGGGCCCGCGCGCGTGTTTGACTCCGAGGAGGAGGCGATTGCCTCGATCTACGCGGGCAAGATCGTAGCAGGTGACGTGGTCGTTATTCGCTATGAGGGCCCGAAGGGCGGCCCCGGCATGCGTGAGATGCTCAATCCCACCTCTGCCATTTGCGGCATGGGTCTTGGTGAGAGCGTGGCACTGATCACCGATGGGCGTTTTTCGGGTGCTACCCGTGGCGCGGCGATCGGTCACGTTAGCCCCGAGGCGGCTGCAGGCGGCACCATTGCCCTCGTTGAGGAGGGTGATATCATCGCCATCAATATCAAGGAATGCAGCGTGACCCTGAAGGTAAGCACAGAGGAGCTTGCTGCGCGCCGTGCCGTATGGAAGGCACCCGAACCCAAGGTGAAAACGGGGTATCTTGCGCGTTACGCAAAGCTTGTTTCCTCTGCAGATAAGGGCGCTATTTTGACGGTATAATTGCGAGAGGAGAAAAATCATGGATCGCGTTAAAATATTTGATACCACCCTGCGCGACGGCGAGCAATCGCCCGGCTGCAGCATGAACCTTGCCGAAAAGATAGAGGTTGCAAAGCAGCTTGAGCTGATGAGGGTGGATGTGATCGAGGCAGGCTTTGCCATCTCCTCGCCCGGTGACTTTGAATCGGTACATACCATTGCCAAAACCGTAAAGGAGTGCAGCGTGGCATCCCTCGCACGCTCTACGGTAAAGGATATTGATGCTGCTTGGGAGGCGGTAAGGGTTGCCGCTGATCCGCGTATTCACCTGTTTATTGCAACCTCCCCCCTGCACATGGAATATAAGCTTCGCATGACCCCCGAGCAGGTGCTTGAAAAAACCGCCGCCATGGTGGCACACGCACGCAAATATTGCTCAAACATTGAGTTTTCGGCAGAGGATGCCACTCGCAGCGATTGGGATTTTCTTGTAAAGGTCGTCAACACCGCCATCGACAATGGCGCAACCGTTATCAATCTGCCCGATACCGTGGGCTACACCACGCCGGGTGAGATGCGTGCCTTGATCGAATATATGGTAAAGCACACCAACCATCAGGGGCGCGCCGAGTTTTCGGTACACTGCCACAACGATCTTGGTATGGCGGTCGCCAACTCCCTTGCGGGCGTGCTTGGCGGCGCCCGTCAGATCGAGTGCACGGTAAACGGCCTTGGCGAGCGCGCGGGCAACACGGCGCTTGAGGAGGTTGTGATGGCACTGCATACCCGCCCCGATCTCTATCCCGTAAAAACAGGCATTGAAACCACGCGCATTTCGCGTGCCAGCAAGACCGTTTATAACATCATCGGTCAAAATGCACCCTTAAACAAGCCCATCGTTGGCAAAAACGCCTTTCTGCACGAGTCGGGCATTCACCAGCACGGCGTGCTCGCCAACAAGCAGACCTACGAGATCCTGACCCCCGAATCGGTGGGCATCGTGGCAAAAAATCTGGTGCTTGGCAAGCATTCGGGCAAGCATGCGTTTGAAAGCCGCCTTGCCGAGCTTGGCTACCACCTTTCTGCCGAGGAGCTAGCGCACTGCTTTGAGGATTTCAAGGTGCTGTGTGACAAGAAAAAGACCATCAGCGATGAGGATATCGAGGCGATCGTGCTGCATAAGACCACCGCTTACGATATGCCCGAGGACGTAGGCTTTAAGCTGGATCGCTTTGTGGTACACACCAGTAACTTCACCACCTCCACCAGCACCGTGGTGCTAAGCAAGGATGGGGAGAAGTTTGAGGAGGTCAGCCTTGGTGACGGCCCGATCGACGCCTCGTTTAAGGCGATCGACAAGATCGTAAACCCCGAGGCGCATACCTTTAAGACCTACACCATTCATTCAATTTCCGAGGGCAAGGATACCCTTGGCGACGTTACCGTGCGCCTCGCCGCCGGCAACCGCACCTACACGGGTAAGGGTCTTTCTACCGATATTATCGAGGCCTCGATCCTCGCTTATATCAACGCCATTAACAAGATGCAATATGCCGCCGAGCAGGCAAAGGCAAGGGAGGTTTAACCGACATGGGAATGACCATGACACAAAAAATTCTCGCCGCGCACGCGGGGCTTGCTGCCGTGAAGGCAGGTGACCTCATCGAGGCAAAGCTCGATATCGTGCTTGGCAACGACGTGACTACCCCCGTGGCAGTTGACGTATTTGATAAGGCGGGCTTCACCCGCGTATTTGACAAGGATAAGATCGCAATCGTCCTTGACCACTACACCCCCTGCAAGGATATCAAGTCCGCCGAGCTTTGTGCCACCGCACGCAGCTTTGCCAAGCGCTTTGATATCACACATTTTTACGACGTGGGGGCGGTTGGCATTGAGCACGCGCTTCTGCCCGAGCAGGGCATCGTTGGCCCCGGTGACTGCATCATCGGTGCTGATTCTCACACCTGCACGTACGGCGCGCTGGGTGCCTTTTCAACGGGCGTTGGCTCGACGGACATGGCTGCGGGCATGGCAACGGGTGAGAACTGGTTTAAGGTTCCCTCCGCCATTAAGGTGACCCTTAAGGGCAAGCTGCAGCCCTATGTCAGCGGCAAGGACGTGATTTTGCACCTCATCGGCATGATTGGCGTTGACGGTGCGCTTTACAGGTCGCTTGAATTTGTGGGAGAGGGCGTTGCGGCACTCACCATGGATGACCGCTTCTCGATTGCCAACATGGCGATTGAGGCGGGTGCCAAAAACGGCATTTTCCCCGTTGACGAGCAGACAATGGACTACGTTAAGGGTCGCTTTACGCGCCCCGTGAAGGTATATGAGGCAGATCCCGATGCGGTTTACGAGCGCGAGGTCGTGATCGATCTTAATACCCTTAAGCCCACCGTTTCTCTGCCGCATCTCCCCTCGAACACCAAAACGGTAGATGAGGTGAAGGGCATGCCCATCGATCAGGTCGTGATCGGCTCCTGCACCAACGGTCGCATTGGCGACCTGCGCGCCGCTGCTGCGATCCTCAAGGGTCGTAAGGTCGCTCGGGGCGTGCGTTGCATCGTTATTCCCGCAACCGAGGAGGTCTATCTCCAGTCGATCAAGGAGGGGCTTACCGAAATCTTTATCGAGGCGGGCTGCGCGGTTTCCACACCCACCTGCGGTCCCTGCCTTGGCGGTCATATGGGCTGTATGGCAGCAGGCGAGCGAGCCGTTGCCACCACCAACCGTAACTTTGTTGGCAGAATGGGTCACGTAAAGAGCGAGGTCATTCTCGCCTCTCCCGCGGTTGCCGCCGCATCTGCCGTGGCAGGTGCAGTTGCATCGCCCTACGATATGGAGGTGTAAGCATGTATCAAGGAAAAGCTTTTCAATACGGCGATAACGTGGATACCGACGTTATCATCCCCGCGCGTTACTTAAACGCCCCCTCTGCCGAGGAGCTGGCAAAGCACTGCATGGAGGATATTGACCCTGATTTTGTAAAAGAGGTAAAGCAGGGTGATATTATGGTGGGCGGCGAAAACTTTGGCTGCGGCTCCTCCCGTGAGCACGCGCCCATTGCCATTCGCGCCAGCGGTATTTCCTGCGTGATCGCGGCAAGCTTTGCACGCATTTTCTACCGTAACGCCATCAACATCGGCTTCCCGATCCTTGAATGCCCCGAGGCTGCCGCCAAGATCAAAAAGGGCGATACGGTAACCGTGGATGCCGACAACGGTGTGATCACAAACGTTACAACGGGCGAGGTATTTCACGCCACCCCGTTCCCCGCATTTATCAACCGCATTATTGAAAACGGCGGACTCCTGCCCTATCTTGTGGCAAAAGAGAAGGGGGAATTGAAATGACCTACAATATTGCGCTTGTAAAGGGCGACGGCATTGGCCCCGAGATCGTAGACAGTGCCGTTCGAGTTCTTGAAAAAATAGGCAAAAAGTACGGGCACACCTTCAACTTTACCGCATATCTTGCGGGCGGCTGTGCCATTGACGCAACAGGCAAGCCCCTGCCCGAGGAGACCGTTGAGGGCTGTAAAAGCAGCGACAGCGTTTTGCTTGGTGCCGTAGGCGGCCCCAAGTGGGATACGCTACCCGGCAATATCCGCCCCGAAAAGGCACTGCTTGGGCTGCGCGCGGCACTGGGACTTTACACCAATCTGCGCCCCGCACGCATCTTCCCCGCACTGAAGGGCGCCTGTGCGCTTCGCCCCGATATCATTGACCGCGGCTTTGATCTTGTCATTGTGCGCGAGCTGACGGGCGGCATCTACTTTGGCGAGCGCGGTCGCCGCGAGGGCAAATACGGCCCTGAGGCATACGATACAGAGGCGTATAGCGTCATGGAGGTAGAGCGCATTGCACGCGTTGCGTTTGAAACTGCGCAAAAGCGTCGCAAAAACGTTGTCAGCATTGATAAGGCAAACGTGCTTGAAACCTCTCGCCTGTGGCGTGAGACCGTGCACCGCATTGCTGCCGAATACCCGGATGTAACGGTTTCGGATATGCTGGTGGACAATGCCGCCATGCAGCTGATCCGTGACCCCTCTCGCTTTGACGTGGTGGTCACCTCCAATATGTTCGGTGACATTCTCTCCGACGAGGCATCGCAGATCACGGGCTCCATCGGGCTTCTTGCCTCCGCCTCGCTCGGTGCCACCAAATGCGGACTTTACGAGCCGATCCACGGCTCCGCCCCCGATATTGCGGGGCAAAACAAAGCAAACCCCATTGCCACCATTCTTTCCGCCGCTATGATGCTGCGCTACTCCTTCGATCTTGCCGCCGAGGCAGACGATATCGAGGCAGCCGTTGCCGGTGTGATTGAGGATGGCTATCGCACGGCGGATATTCTGACCGATCCCGCAATGGAACCGCTCACCTGCACCGCCATGACAGAAAAGATCATGGAAAGGATTTAAGATCATGCTTGACGTAAAAGTAACAAGAACTACTGCTCCCAAGGAAAAGCCCCAAGGTAAGCTCGGCTTCGGTAAGATCTTCACCGACCATATGTTTGTGATGAATTATACCGAGGGCATGGGCTGGCACGACCCCCGTGTCGTGCCCTTCGCCGATATTTCGCTCTCTCCTGCCTGCGTGGTGTTCCACTACGGTCAGGAAATGTTTGAGGGCATGAAGGCGTATAAGGGGGCGAACGGTGAAACTTACCTCTTCCGCCCCGAGAAAAATGCGCAGCGCGCAAACGAGTCGAACAAGCGTCTTTGCATTCCCGAAATTCCCGAGGATATTTTCGTGGATGCCGTTAAGGCTGTGGTGAAGGTGGATGAGGACTGGATCCCCACCGAGGAGGGCACCTCTCTTTACATTCGTCCCTTTGTGATCGCCACCGATGCCTTTCTTGGCGTTGCTCCCTCCAAAACCTATCTCTTTATGGTCATTCTTTCCCCCAGCGGTGCTTATTACAGCGAGGGTCTTGCCCCCGTTGGCATTTGGATTGAGGATGATTACGTGCGCGCCGTAAAGGGCGGCATCGGCTATACCAAGACCGGCGGCAACTACGCCGCAAGCCTTGCAGCACAGGTCAAGGCGCACGATGCGGGCTTCTCGCAGGTGCTCTGGCTTGACGGTGTAGAGCGTCGTTACATTGAGGAGGTAGGTGCGATGAACATCTTCTTCAAGATCGACGGCAAGGTCATCACCCCGATGCTTAATGGCTCTATTCTCCCCGGTGTTACTCGCAACTCCGTTTTGCAGCTGCTGCGCGAATGGGGCATTCCCGCCGAGGAGCGCCGCATTTCGGTTGACGAGCTGCTGGAGGCACAAAGGAACGGCAAGCTTGAGGAGGTATTCGGCACGGGTACTGCGGCTGTCATTTCTCCCGTTGGCAAGCTTCGCTATAAGGATGAGATCATGACGATCGGTGACGGCGGCATCGGTGCCGTCAGCCAAAAGCTTTACGATACCATCACGGGTATTCAGACCGGAAAGCTTGACGATCCGTTCGGTTGGCGCGTTACGCTTTGAGGAGGCAGTATGCTGACACTCGACAAAATTTATCAGGCAAGCTACGTGCTGCGTGATGTGGCACGCAAGACCGACCTGATCCAAGCGCGCAATATGTGCACCGATTGCGAGCTTTATCTCAAAACCGAAAATCTGCAGGTAACGGGCAGCTTTAAGGTGCGCGGTGCATATTACAAGATCAGCCAGCTTTCTGAAGCAGATAAGGCAAAGGGCATTATCGCCTGCAGCGCGGGCAACCACGCGCAGGGCGTGGCACTTGCTGCGCAAAAAATGGGCATTAAGAGCGTTATTTGTATGCCCGACGGCGCACCCATCAGTAAGGTAGAGGCAACCAAGGCGTTTGGCGCTGAGGCGTGCCTTGTGCCGGGGGCGTATGACGATGCCTATGCAAAGGCGATCGAGCTGCGCGACAGAACGGGTGCTACCTTCATTCACCCCTTTGACGATGAAGAGGTGATCGCAGGACAGGGCACGATAGGGCTTGAGATCCTTGAACAGATCGCCGATGCCGATGCCGTTGTGGTTCCCATCGGCGGCGGTGGTCTTATTTCGGGCGTGGCGTTTGCCATCAAGCATCTGCGCCCCGACATTAAGGTGTACGGCGTGCAGGCAGAGCGTGCTGCCAGCATGGCCGAGAGCGTGAGGCTTGGCAAGCAAATTACTCTTGAAACGGTATCCACCTTTGCCGACGGCATTGCCGTAAAGCACCCCGGTGACAACACCTTTCAGTTGATCAGCGAATACGTGGATGAGATCGTAACGGTTACGGAGGATGAGATCGCCACCGCGATCCTCACTCTTATGGAAAAGCAAAAGCTGATTGCCGAGGGCGCGGGCGCTGTCGGTGTTGCCGCGGTGATGTTCGGCAAGCTCCCCGTGAAGGGCAAAAAGGTCGTTTGCGTGGTTTCGGGCGGCAATATTGACGTAAATATCCTTTCGCGCGTGGTCACGCGCGGACTGGTTACCACGGGCAGAAATGCCACGCTGCAGATAGCCCTTGAGGATAAGCCCGGTCAGCTGCTGGGCGTGAGCAGCATCATTTCCCGCTGCGGCGGCAACGTGGTGAGCGTTCACCACGAGAGGTCCGACGCCAATATGGCGGTTGCCAGCTGCTTCCTCAAAATCGGCATGGAAACACGCGATTTTGAACAGATAGAAGAGATCCGCCAAGAGCTCACCAAAGCAGGCTTCAAGATCGTATAAGGAGATAACGCAATGATCAAACAAATTTCTACCGATAAGGCACCTGCTGCCATTGGCCCTTACTCGCAGGCGCTTGACCTTGGCAGCATGGTATTTGTTTCGGGTCAAATTCCCGTTGACCCCGCCACGGGCAAAATGGCTGATAGCGTGGAGGAGCAGGCTGTACAGGCACTCACCAACCTCAAAAACGTGCTTGCTGCCGCAGGCGTAGGTATGGAAAACGTGGTAAAAACTGTGGTGTTTCTTGCCGATCTTGCCGATTTTGCAACCGTAAACGGTATTTACGAGAGCTTCTTTAAGGCTCCCTATCCCGCACGCAGCTGCGTGCAGGTTGCAGCGATCCCGAAGGGCGCAAGGCTTGAGATCGAATGCATCGCCGTGAAAAGCTAAATCAAAGTAAAGCAAGGGGCATTTATCTTGCGCCTGTCGCCGTTGCAACGGTTGGCACGCGTGGTTAAGCTTCCTTTAAGATCAATAACAAAACAAGGCACCGTGGCAAGAAATTGCCGCGGTGCCTTAACTTATGGATGCGCGATACGCGGCTCTCAAAACCGCAAAGCGCTGCCGCAAGAAGCCGCCCTTTGTCAATAATAGAAAAACACAAGCTCCGATTTCTAAAAACAGGAAAAACATATTTTAAAAATTGGAAAAATAAAGAATAAATTTGGAAAATCAAGCGAGGGAGAAAAGTCTCTCTGTCACACCCAAGGTGCGCGCGCTGTGGCGGTGTGTATATCCATGCAGATGTGGGCTGTGTGAATAAATAAAAATTCAAGAAAAATGGCATGCTTGAAGCGGCAAACGGGCTTTGTAAAGAAATTTTCGATTTATTTCTATATAAATACTTGACAAGCAATAGGCATGTGTGTATAATAATTGTATGTCTTATTTCTTGCATGAATAAATATACATAAATAGCGAAAGAATTTTCATTCAAACCACGAAAGGATAACACCCGTGAAAAAGGTTTTTATTGACGGTAGTGCAGGCACTACGGGCTTGCGTATCAAGGATAGGCTTTCTCAGCGCTCTGATCTTGAGCTGATCACACTCACCGAGGAGCTGCGTAAGGATGCGGCTGCTCGCCGTGCGGCACTCAATGAAGCGGACGTTGCGTTTCTTTGCTTGCCCGACGCGGCTGCCATTGAAGCGGTTGCCATGATAGATAATAAAAATACCGCCGTGATTGATACCTCAACGGCACACCGCACGGCGGGGGGCTGGGCATACGGCTTTCCCGAGCTTGATGGAAAACGCGCCGAGATCGCAGCCTCAAAGCGCATTGCCAACCCGGGCTGTCACGCCAGCGGCTTTGTGGCACTCATCGCACCCCTTGTGCGCGCAGGGCTGCTTTCGCCCGATACGGCACTGACCGCCTTCTCTTTAACGGGCTATTCGGGTGGCGGCAAAAAGATGATTGCCGAGTATGAGGCAGCCGATCGCGCCGCCTGCTACGGTGCACCGCGTCAGTACGCGCTCGGCCAGTCACACAAGCATCTGCCTGAAATGAAGGCGATCTGCGGTCTTACCAAAGCGCCGATCTTTTCTCCCATCGTGGCGGATTACTATGCGGGCATGGAGGTTACCGTGCCACTCTTTGCCGATATGGTAAAGGGCACGCCTGCCGATATTGCCGCCGTTTATCGCCAGACCTACGCCGAAGGGCTTGTTCGATACCGTGCTGACATGGGCGAGAGCACTATGCTTTGCGGCGCAGCGTTTGCGGGGCGCGACGATATGGAGGTAGGCGTTCTTGGCAACGACGAGCGTATCCTGCTTGTTTCTCGCTTTGATAATCTTGGCAAGGGCGCTTCGGGTGCAGCCATTCAAAACATGAATATTTTGCTTGGTGTGAAGGAAGACACCGGGCTTGTAATAGGAGAGCAAAAATGATAAAACAGATTGAAGGTAGCGTTTGCGCGGCACGTGGCTTTCGCGCCAACGGTGTACATTGCGGTATTCGTAAAAATAAGATCAAAAAGGATCTCGCGCTGATCGTAAGTGAAGTGCCTGCCACCGCGGCAGCCGTTTACACGACAAATCTTGTAAAGGGCGCCCCCCTGCTTGTTACCAAAAAGCATATTGCAAACGGTATCGCGCAGGCGGTGATCTGCAACAGCGGCAACGCCAACACCTGCAACGCAAACGGTGTTGAGATTGCCGAGCATATGAGCGAGCTGGTGGCAGAGGTTGCAGGTGTTAAGATAGAGGACGTTGTGGTTGCCTCCACGGGCGTGATCGGTCAGCCCCTTGACATTGCCCCCATCAAAAAGGCAATGCCAACGCTTGTAGCGGGCCTTTCCTCCGATCACCTCGGCGCGCGCGCCGCAGCCGATGCGATCATCACCACCGATACCGTTGCCAAGGAGGTAGCGGTAGAATTTGAGGTGGGCGGTAAGACTTGCCGCCTTGGTGGTATTGCAAAGGGCAGTGGCATGATCCACCCCAACATGGCAACCATGCTTGTTTTTATCACAACGGATGTGAAAATTTCCGCCACTATGCTGCAAAGGGCACTTTCTGCCGACATTCAAAAAACCTTTAATATGGTAAGCATTGACGGTGATACCTCTACCAACGATATGGTAACGGTACTCGCCAACGGCATGGCAGGTAACGCGGAGATAGTGGCTGACGGTGCCGATTTTGGGGCATTTGCCAAGGCACTGAATACCGTTACTGTGCAGCTTTGCCGTATGATCGCAGGGGACGGCGAGGGCGCAACCAAGCTGCTTGAATGCAGGGTTACGGGTGCAAAATGCCCCAAATGTGCGGGAACGGTGGCGAAAAGCGTGATCTGCTCCAGCCTTCTCAAGGCCGCCATGTTTGGCGCGGATGCCAACTGGGGGCGCGTGCTTTGTGCCATTGGCTACAGCGGCGCGGGCGTTGACGTAAATAAGGTTGGTGTTTCCTTCCGTTCGGCAAAAGGTACCGTTACGGTGTGCGAAAACGGCGCAGGCGTAGAATTTTCCGAGGAGATCGCCAAGGAGATTTTGCTTGAAAAGGAAATTGAAATTCTCGTGTCGCTCGGTGAGGGCGACGCCGAGGCAACCGCGTGGGGCTGTGATCTGACGTACGATTACGTTAAGATCAACGGCGATTACCGCACGTAAGGTGAGGTGGTAGCATGAAAGAACTGTTTTCAAACGCCGGGCGCGCGCAGGTGCTTGCCGAGGCACTGCCATATATTAAACGCTATAACGGTAAGGTTATCGTTCTCAAATACGGCGGTAACGCCATGATCAACGAGGAGCTGAAGCAACAGGTCATGGAGGATATCGTGCTGCTGCACCTCATTGGTGTTAAGATCGTGCTGGTGCACGGTGGCGGCCCTGAGATCAGCGACCTGATGGCAAGGCTTGGCAAAAAGCCCGAGTTTGTAGATGGGCTTCGCGTCACCGACAAGGAAACCGTGGATATCGTGCAGATGGTGCTGGCGGGCAAGGTCAACAAAACGCTGGTCAACCTGCTTGAAATGAAGGGCGGCAACGCCATGGGTATTTCGGGTATGGACGGTAGCCTCATTGAAGCCGTGCCGAAGAACGAGAAGCTTGGTTTTGTGGGTAACATCGCAAGGGTAAATATCGCCCCCGTTGAGGATCTTCTTGAAAAGGGCTACATCCCCGTTATCTCAACCGTTGGCTGTGATAAAATGGGTAACACCTATAATATCAACGGTGATACTGCCGCTGCTTGCATTGCAGGGGCACTCGGTGCCGAGCGTCTTGTTATGATGACCGACATTGCGGGTATTCTGACCGACAAAAACGACCCCACCACCCTCATCCCCGAGTTGACGGTCAGCGAGGCAAAGCAGCTTTATGCAAACGGCATCATTTCGGGCGGCATGATCCCGAAGGTGGATTGCTGCATCGATGCGATCGAGAGAGGCGTGAAAAAGGTTATTATCATGGATGGCTGCGTGCCGCACTCGATCCTCATGGAGCTTCTTACCAACGAGGGTGCAGGTACGATGGTGAAAAGGGATTAACGGTATGAAAAGCTTTAAGCAGTTAGATGAAAGCTACGTGGCGCACACCTATAAGCGGTACCCCGTTGAGATCGTTTCGGGCAAGGGCTCGCTCTTGTGTGACGTGAACGGCAAGGAATATATTGATATGGGGTCGGGCATTGCAGTATCCTCCCTTGGTACGGCAAACAGCGGCTGGATCGCCGCCGTGACCGCGCAGTTAGGGCAGGTGCAGCACACCTCAAACCTCTACTACACAAGCCCCTGTGCCGAGCTGGCGGCAGAGCTATGCCGCAGAACGGGGTTAAAAAAGGTCTTTTTCGGCAATTCCGGTGCCGAGGCAAACGAGTGTGCTATTAAGGTGGCGCGCAAATACGCCGCCGAGAAAAAGGGCGCGGATCACTACAATATCATTACGCTTGAAAACAGCTTCCACGGCAGAACTCTCGCCACGCTTTCCGCCACGGGTCAGGCACATTATCATGAGCTTTTTCAGCCGCTTGTGGGTGGATTTTTGCACGCACCCGCAAACGACGCCGAGGCACTGATCAAAATGGCACGCGAAAACAAGGTTGCCGCCATTATGATGGAGCCCGTGCAGGGCGAGGGCGGCGTGCATGCGCTTGATGCCGATTTCGTGACCCGTGTGGCGGCATTTGCCAAGGAAAACAATATTTTACTGATCTTTGATGAGGTGCAGACCGGCAACGGTCGCTCGGGTGAGCTTTATGCATACATGCACTATGGCGTTACCCCCGACGTGGTAACCACTGCAAAGGGTCTTGGCGGCGGCTTACCGATCGGCGCCTGCCTGCTTGGCGAGCGCGTTGAGGGTGTGCTTGGCTACGGCGACCACGGCTCTACCTTTGGCGGTAACCCCGTGTCGGCGGCGGGCGCACTTTACGTGCTCTCGCAGCTTGATGATGCGTTTCTCGCCTCCGTGCGCGAAAAAAGCGCGTACGTGTTCGAAAAATTGAGTAATACGAAGGGTGTAAAATCGGTTAGCGGCATGGGGCTTATGATCGGTATTGAAACCGAAAAGCCCGCAGCCGAAATCGTTGCTGCTTGCATGGAGCGCGGCGTGCTGTGCCTCACGGCAAAGCACAAGGTGCGTCTTTTGCCCGCGCTGAACATTCCCCAAGAGCTGCTTGAAAAGGCAGTTGAGATCATTGCCGCCGCTTGTGCCGAATAAGGTCTTGCGCGGAGTTAGGAGCTTTTATGTCGTTTCAAAATAAGCATTTTTTAAAGCTGCTTGATTTTACGCCCGCCGAGATCGGCGCGCTGCTCGATCTTGCAGCAGATCTGAAGGCAAAGAAAAAGGCGGGTGTGCCGCACCGCCTTCATGAGGGCAAAAGCATTGCGCTGATCTTTGAAAAGACCAGCACGCGTACCCGCTGTGCCTTTGAGGTAGCGGCAACCGACCTCGGTATGCACGCCGTGTATCTTGATCCCACAGGCTCGCAGATCGGTAAAAAGGAAAGCATTGCCGACACCGCGCGTGTGCTCGGGCGCATGTTTGACGGTATTGAATACCGCGGCTACGGTCAGGAGACCGTAGAGGAGCTGGCAAGGTATGCGGGCGTTCCCGTATGGAACGGTCTTACCAACGAATACCACCCCACGCAGATCCTTGCCGATTTTCTCACCATTCGTGAGCATTTTGGCACGCTTGCCGGCAAAAAGCTGGTTTACATGGGTGATGCGCGCTATAACATGGGTAACTCCTTAATGGTGGGCTGCGCCAAGATGGGCATGCACTTTGTAGCGTGCGCACCTGCCGCGTATTTCCCGAATGAGGAGCTGATCTCAAGATGCCAAGAGATCGCCGCCGAAACGGGTGCCGTGCTTGAGTTTATCGAATGCCCCGAGGAGGCGGTAAAGGGAGCTGACGTGATCTACACCGACGTGTGGGTGTCGATGGGCGAGCCCGACAACGTGTGGGCAGAGCGCATTAAGGCGCTGACCCCCTATCGCGTGACCGAGCAGCTGATGGATATTGCAGGTCCTCAATGCCGCTTTATGCATTGCTTGCCCGCCTTCCACGATCTGAAGACAGCTGTTGGCAAGCAGATCTTTGACAAATTCGGCATTGACTGCATGGAGGTGACCGACGAGGTGTTTGAGAGTGAACGCTCGATCGTATTTGATGAGGCAGAGAACCGCATGCACACCATCAAGGCTGTGATGGCGGCAACCCTCGCATAAAAAGCTATAGGTAATAAAACAAAAGAGAACCGTCCGTGGACGGTTCTCTTTTGCTGCCGTTCATTCGCGTAAATTACGTTCTTGACAAACGGTTTGGGGGTTCAGTATAATAAAGGTATCAACATCTTTAAAAGGAGGGGCAGTATGGCAAAGGATCTTGAAAAGAGTGCCAAACGGTATGCCAAAAAGGGCTTTAAAAGGCTGCATACCGCAACAAAGCTTGCAATGCTGATGGCTTTGGTCGTCGGTGTTGCGGTAGGCGCGCTTGTTTGCTTGCAGCTATTTAAACACGACCGTTTTCTTCTCCTGGGTGAAGCAAGCTTTTCGCTTGACGTGTCGGAGGTGGAGGGCGCAACCTATCTGTATGCCGAGCAGGGTGTTGAGGCATATTGCTTTGGCATGGACGTTTCGCATAAGCTGAGTGTTCAAA
>JAZOLJ010000101.1:0-1800 GCA_045652845.1 Eubacteriales bacterium
TCGCCGAGATCCTCTGCGATAATGAGCTTATCCCCGGCGACCTCCTTTAATGCTTTTATCAGCGACATACCCGGCCCCTTGACCCATTTGCCCTCCTTTGCCGTTTTGGCGGTGGCGGGCACGCTCCAAAACGCCTCAAAGCCGCGAAAATGGTCAATGCGTACACCGTCAAACAGCTCCAGCATAAAGGAAAGGCGCTCGCGCCACCAAGAAAAGCCATCCGCTTTCATTGCTTTCCAGTTATAAAGCGGATTTCCCCACAGCTGACCGTCAGCAGAAAAATAATCGGGCGGAACGCCCGCAACGGCGGTGGGATACCCTGCCTTGTCAAGTAAAAACTGATCGCGATGGCCAAACACGTCTGCACTATCCGTCGCAACGTAGATCGGGATATCGCCAATCACCGAAATGCCCTTGGCATTCGCGTAGGATTTTACGGCTTGCCACTGCCTGTGAAAATGAAACTGCGTAAAGGCAAAGTAAAAGTAATCCTCCTCAAGGTAATTGAGCGCGGTAAATTTCTGCCAAGGGGCACCCCCGTTGGCACGCTTCAAGGCGAGAAAACGGCAGGCGTTTTCAATTTGCGGGCGCGCTTTTACAAACGCCAGTATTTCCTCGCGGTTTTTCGCACGCGAGGCAGCAAGGCGCAAAAGCACCTCACGCTCACGCGAAAGGCGCGCGGCTTCTACCGCAAAGGGCGTTTTTTGCTTGGCATCATCAAGCTCCGCTTGGCTCAAAAGCCCCTCGGCTGCAAGCAGTGGAAGATCAATAAAATAGACGTTCCCCGCAAACGATGCCTCGGATTTATAGGGAGAATTGCAGGCATCGGGAATACAGAACGGCAGCACCTGCCAATAGGAAAACCCACAGCTTTTTAAAAAATCCACAAATTCAAACGCGGGCTTACCAAACGAGCCGATCGAATATTCGCCGTGCAGGGAGGAAACGTGCATCAGCACGCCGCTTTTTCTGTTAATGGCTGTCATACCAGTTTTCCCCTTCGGCTATGCCCACCTTAAGCGCAACGGCAAGCTGTACGGCGTTTTCCATTTCACCGATCAAAATATCTCTTGCAGCTACGACCGCATCGCGGTGCGCCTCGATGATCAGCTCGTCGTGCACCTGAAGCACCAGTCGCGCATCAAGCCCTTTTTCCTTTAAGCGCGCATCCACGCGGATCATTGCAATTTTGATGATATCAGCGGCAGTACCCTGAATTGGGCTGTTCATTGCCACGCGCTCGCCGAAATGCTGCATGTTTTTGTTTTGCATCTTCAGCTCGGGAATGTAGCGGCGGCGACCCAAAAGCGTTTCGACAAACCCCTGCTCCCTCGCCCTTGCAACCACGTTTTTGAGGTAAGCGTCAATGCCGGGATAAGCGGCAAAATAACTGGTAATATATTCTCTTGCCTGCGCCATTGAAATGTGCAGATCCTCGGAAAGGCTGTGCGCCCCCATGCCGTACAATATGCCAAAATTTACTGCCTTGGCACGCTTGCGCAGCTCGGGAGTGACGGCAGATAGCGGCACGCCAAACACGTTTGCGGCGGTTGCGGCGTGAATATCCTCACCGCTTTCAAACGCCTCGATCATGGCTTGATCGTTTGCCATGGATGCAAGCAGTCGAAGCTCAATTTGTGAGTAGTCTGCATCAATTAACAAATAATTGCTGTTTTTTGAGATAAAATAACGCCTTAATTCCTTGCCGAGCTCGGTGCGGATCGGAATGTTTTGCAGGTTCGGCTCTGCCGAGGAAAGACGCCCCGTGGCAGTTCCCGTTTGCTTAAAGGTGGTGTGGAT
>JAZOLJ010000102.1:0-24865 GCA_045652845.1 Eubacteriales bacterium
ACGGGCTTTGAGAGTTTAAACCTCGAAAATCTCGTTATCCCCGCCTATATCGGCGGTTATCCCGTCACCAACATTGGATGGGACGGTCAGTACTTGTACAATGCGGGGTATGCCTACAGGATTGTGAGCGTCACGATCCCCGATACCGTCACCACCATTGGCGATGTTGCGTTCGCCGGCTGGCAGCAGCTTGCGAGCATCACAATTCCCGATAGTGTCACCACCATCGGCAAGAGTGCGTTCTCGGGTTGCATGAGTCTTTCGAGCATCACGATCCCCGCGAGTGTCACTGCTATTGGCGAGCATGCGTTCTATGATTGCAGCAACCTTTCAAGCATCAGCTTTAGCGCAAACAGTCAGCTTGAGAGCATCGGCGAGTATGCGTTTGGCGAATGCAGTAATTTGGAGAGCATCGAGATCCCCGCGAGTGTCACCAGCATTGGCGGTTCTGCGTTCGATGAATGCTATAAGTTGATTGAGGTATACAACCTTTCTAAACTGAATATTACAGCGGGCAGTACCAGCAATGGTGGCGTTGGATTTTACGCCAAAAACGTATATACCGCGACCTCGGGCGCCAGCAAACTGTTTACGGACAGTAACGGTTACGTATTCTACGTAGATGGAAATACGCGTTATTTGATGGGCTATACGGGCAACGATACGGCACTTACCTTGCCCCAAAGCTGCAACGGTGAGAATTATGAGATTTACAATTATGCATTTTATCAATGTAAGCATTATCAATGTAAGCATCTCACGAGCATTACGATCCCGTCATCGGTGACGAGCATCGGTTCCAGTGCGTTCAGCGGTTGTAGTAATCTGACAGGTGTTTATATTGCCGATCTTACGGCATGGTGCAAGATTTCCTTTGAGGATAGTAACTCAAATCCGCTGTATTATGCAAAGAACCTGTATTTGGATGGAAGCCGTGTGAACGTGCTGGAAATTCCAAGTGATGTGACGAGCATTGGCGAATATGCGTTCTATAATTGCACGAGTCTCACGAGCATCATGATTCCATCAAGTGTGACCTCCATCGGCGGTTCTGCGTTCTCTGGTTGCACGAGCCTTTCGAGCATTGCGCTCCCCGCGAGTGTTACCACCATTGGCAACAGTGCGTTCTCGGGTTGCGCGGGCCTTGCGAGCGTAAGCTTTGGCGCGAACAGTCAACTTGAGAGCATTGGCGAGTCGGCGTTCTCCGGTTGTAGTAGCCTTACGGGCATCACGATTCCCGATAGTGTCACCACCATCGGTGACGGTGCGTTCTCGGGTTGCACGAGCCTTGTGAGCATCAGCTTTGGCGCAAACAGTCAGCTTGAGAGCATCGGCAACTATGCGTTTGGCGAATGCAGTAATTTGGAGAGCATCGAGATCCCCGCGAGCGTTATTGATATCGGCAACTATGCGTTCTCGGGTTGCACGGGCCTTACGAGCATCGAGATCCCCGCGAGCGTTACTTATATCGGCAACTATGCGTTCGAGTGGTGCAGCAACCTTACAAGTGTGACGCTTGTGAACCCCTCAGGTTGGCAGCTGTATTCTTATGTTACTGCCGGCATATGGGGTATGGCACTTTCCGCTACGGAGCTGGAGGATCTCTCTGTGGCAGCAGGATATTTGACAAGCACGTATAGTAATTGTTACTGGCAGCGCGGCTGATCACCAACACATCAATCAGATCACGCACGCCTTGCCACGGCAAGGCGTGCCAAAAAAAGGACAGAGAATGAAAATTTCTCTGTCCTTTGCTGTAGGGGCGATTCACGAATCGCCCGTTTTATTTTTTTGTTATTCTGCTGAAATAATGGATTCGTCCCACATTTCGGGTGCTTCGTAGCCCATTAGGTTCACCATCGTTGCGGCAACGCTCGAAAGTCCAAAGCTGCCGTCGTCCGCCTTTACGGTGTACTGTGCCTTGGCGTCGGTATTGTCGTAAATAATGCAGGGAACGGGGATAAGGGTGTGGCTGGTCTTTGCCTTAAAGGAGCCGTCCTTGCCTGCCTTGGGTTGCCCCTGCTTGTCGGTTTCGTACATTTCGTCGGCATTGCCGTGATCGGCGGTGATCAGTGCCACGCCCCCAAGGCGGTCAATGACGGGGAGCAGGCGTGCCAGTTGCAGGTCAAGCGCTTCCATTGAGCAGCGTGTAGCGGCAAGCGAGCCTGTGTGCCCTACCATATCGCCGTTCGGGAAATTCACGCGCAAATACTTGTATTTGCCACTTTCAAGGCACTCAATGAGCTTATCGGTGATCTCGGCACACTTCATCCAGGGGCGCTGCCCAAAGGGCACTACGTCAGAGGGAACTTCAATATAGGTTTCAAGCTCCTCGGAGAACTTGCCCGATTTATTGCCGTTCCAGAAATAGGTTACGTGACCGTATTTTTGCGTTTCGGAAATGGCAAGCTGCGCGACACCCGTATTGGCAAGGTACTCGCTCATCGTATTGGTGATCTCGGGGGGAGATACCAAATATTTCTTCGGAATGTGCAGGTCGCCGTCGTATTCAAGCATACCCGCATATACTACGCTGGGTACGCGCACACGGTCGAATTTGTCAAACTCCGCGCCGCCGTCAAATGCCTTGGAAATTTCAATCGAACGGTCACCGCGGAAATTGTAAAAGATCACGCTGTCGCCGTCGTTCACGGTCCCCACGGGCTTGCTGTCCTTTGCGATCACGAAGGGCGGGAGATCTTGGTCGATCACCTTGGTTTCGGCACGGTAGGTCTTTACCGCCTCGGCGGCGCTTGCAAATTGGCGTCCCTCGCCCAGCACGTGGGTCTTCCAACCAAGCTCTACCATTGCCCAGTTTGCCTCGTAGCGGTCCATGGTAATGGTCATGCGTCCGCCGCCGCTGGCGATGGCTGCGTCAAAGGTGGCGTCGTTGAGGTCGGCAAGGAATGCCTCAAACGGCTCGATATAGTCAAGCGCGGAGGTCTCGCCCACGTCACGCCCGTCAATGAGAGTGTGGATGCGAACGGTCTTCACGCCCTCTGCCTTTGCTTCCTTCACCATAGCCTTGAGGTGGTCGATGTGCGAGTGCACGTTGCCGTCGGAGAAAAGCCCCAAAAAGTGAAGCACGCCGCCCGTTTGTTTCACGTTGCCTACAAGCTCTTGCCAGGTGGGGGAAGCGAACATTTTGCCGCTTTCAATGGAATTTGAAACCAGCTTTGCGCCCTGTGCGAATACCTGACCCGCACCAAGTGCGTTATGACCTACCTCGGAGTTGCCCATATCGTCATCAGAGGGGAGCCCGACAGCCGTGCCGTGCGCCTTGAGGGATACGGTAGGGTATTTGCTCATCAGCATATCAAGCGTGGGGGTATAAGCGGAAAATACAGCGTTGCCCGCGGTTTCGGGTGCAAGGCCCACGCCGTCCATTACAATGGTGACTACAGGGCCCTTTACCCCGTCAAATTTTTGCAGCTTTTTTAAGGTTTTGCTCATGTTATCTCCTTTTGCGACTTGTCAAATTGCAAGCGCTGTGTTATACTATTTTAAGAAATCAGCCCTTTTTGCTGACCAGTGCCTCGGTGTCGCGTGCGATCAAAAGCTCCTCGTTGGTGGGGATCACGTACACGGCAACCTTCGAGCCATTGGTGGAAAGCTTTACGTTGTCGGACTGGCGGGTGACCTTGGCGTTTAGCTCCTTGTCGATCTCAATGCCAAGGAACTCCATATCCTCACAGACCATCTCGCGCAGGGAGGTGTTGTTTTCACCGATGCCTGCTGTAAATACGATAGCGTCAAGTCCGTTCATTTCTGCCGCGTATGCACCGATCAACTTTTTCAGTTGGTGCTTGAGGATATTAATGGCAAGAACCGATTGCTCGTAGTGGGGATTTGTGGGACCCTCTGCCACTGCCTTTTGGAGATCGCGGGAGTCAGAGGAGTAGCCGCTTGTCACGCCAAGAAAGCCCGATTTTTTGTTCATCAGGTCGCTTGCCTCGGCAGGGGTGAGATTTAACTTCTCCATCATAAAGGGAACGATCGCGGGGTCAATGTCGCCACAGCGTGTGCCCATTTCCACACCCGCAAGGGGGGTAAAGCCCATAGAGGTGTCCATCACCTTGCCGTCCTTTACGGCAGAAACGGAGGAGCCGTTGCCAATGTGGCAGGTTACGATCTTTGTGCCCTCTGTCTTGCCAAGGATTTTCGTCATTTCGCCCGCAACAAAGCGGTGAGAGGTGCCGTGTGCACCGTAGCGGCGCACGCCATAATCGCGATAAAGCTCATAGGGCAGGGCGTACATGTAGGCCTCGGGCTCCATGGTTTGATGGAATGCGGTATCAAATACCAGCACCTGGGGCTTGCCCGGCATAACCGAGAGGCAGCCCTCAATGCCCTGAATGTGTGCGGGGGTGTGCAGGGGGGCAAAATCGTGGCAAAGGCGCAGCTTTTCAAGCACCTCGTCGGTCAGCAGAACCGACTCCGAGAAATAAGCACCGCCGTGCACCACGCGGTGACCCACTGCCTCGATCTCATCCATCGAGGAAATGCAGCCATACTCGGAATCGAGCAGCTTTTCCACAACAATGGCCATTGCCTCGGCGTGGTTTTTCATCGGGCGCGTTTCGCTTACGGTCTTGCCCTTTATAAGCTGCTTGTGCTCGATGGCAGAGCCATCGATTCCAATACGCTCGCAAATACCCTTTGCGAAAACAGCTTCGGTTTTGGTGTCAAAAAGCTGATATTTGAGGGAGCTTGAGCCCGCGTTGACGACCAGTACGTTCATATTTTATCCTCCGTAAAATAAGTATTATAAAATGTCATTCTATAGTATAGCACATATCAAAGCTTTTTTCAACATTTGAATGAGAAAAAAGCCAAAATTTTCCGATAGGCAAGGAGAGATCATGCAGCACGTTGGTATTATTTGCGAATACAATCCGTTCCATGCGGGGCACGCGCATTTGCTTACACAGGTAAGGGGGGCACAAACCGTTATTTGTCTGATGAGTGGCAATTTTACGCAACGAGGGGAGGCGGCGATCCTGCCGCCGCGCGCCCGTGCCGCTATGGCACTGCAAGGCGGTGCTGATCTGGTACTCGAGCTCCCCTTTCCGTTTGCCGCCTCGTCGGCGCGGCATTTTGCCACGGCGGGTGTTCGCGCCCTTGGCAGCCTTGGCATAGATACGTTGGCATTTGGCAGCGAGCGCGGCGATCTTGCCGCATTACAGGCACTTGCAGCACAGGCACCCGAGGGTGCATATCGCAGTATGGCGGCAAACGGTGCGCAAAACAAGGGAGATGCTGCCGTTTATTTTGAGGCATTGGGCGAAGCCGTCGCTTCAAACGATATCCTTGCCGTGGAATATTTGCGTGCCATTCGGCGCGAGGCACCGTTTCTTACCCCTCTTGCCGTGCGGCGCTTGGGGGCAACATACCGCGATACGGTGCTGAAAAACGGCGAATTTCCCTCAGCTACGGCACTGCGCGCCGCACTCGCCGAGGGGGAGGACGTGTCAGTATATTTGCCGCCTGCGGCAAGAGAGGAATTTTGTGAAGCCGCAAAGGAATACGGCTTTGCCGATACTGCAAGGCTCGGGGTGGCACTTTTGGCACTTTTGCGCGCAAACGGGGTGAAAAACAGCGCGCTTTGTGAGGTTGCCGAGTGTGGGGGCGGGCTTTTACAGCATCTTGCCAAAGCGGCACGTAATGCCGTCGATTATGCCTCGCTATGTCGACTTGCAGCCACCAAGCGTTACACCAACGGACGCATTCGGCGCGTGCTGCTATACCTTTTGGCAGGTGTAAAGCAGGATGATCTTACAGCGCACCCCACCTATTTGCGCTTGCTTGCCGCCAATCAAAGGGGAAGAGAATTTCTTGCCGAAACGGCAAAACGCCGCACCGTTCCCGTGGTAACCAAGCAAAAGGAGATCGGGGCATTGGGCATAGCGACGGCAAGGCAGCGTGAGCTTGCACTGATTCAAGACGGGCTGTATGCCCTTTGCTTTGCAAAGCCGCTCTCCCCTCACACCCTACAAACCGAGAAACCGTATTTGATATAAAATATCACGTCACCATATTTTGTAAATCGACTTGACTTTTTCCGTATTGCGTGGTATACTAAAATACAGTAATTTTGCAGAGGAGGCAGGATAATGGCTGATACAAGAAAAAAGGTTGAGGGTGAATATCTGATGTATCAAGGCAAGCCCTTGGTGCGTGAAAACGATACCATCATCTATGGCGACCTCAATAACGATCCTTGCGTACTGTGCCTTGATATAATGAGCTACACGGGTGAGGGTGAAGACAGGGTGCCAAGCAAGGTCCTCATTCAAGTGGTGGATGCAAAGGATCCCAATAAGATCATTAAGCAGGGCGATAAGGCAAGCCTGCACGATGCGTTTGCACTCGGCATGACTTGGCTTGATCTTGAGCTTAAAAAAGCACAGGCATAACGTAAAAAAAGCACGCGCCACGGCGCGTGCTTTTTTGCATCATGCGAATTGCCACAACAAATAAAAAATGCAGATATGTAACAAAATCCCCAGCACGTTTATAAAATAAAAGTACCGATGTCGCGTTTTGTGGCGAAAACGCTGCATGCCCAGCAGACCCCCAACCGCGCCACCAAGCAACGAGAAGCCAAGCAAGCTTTTTTCGGGTATGCGCCAAGCGTTTTTTTTCGCGCGGTGCTTATCGGCGCCGTACAGAATAAAGGTGACAAGGTTGATCAGCAGAAGGTAAAAAAGATAGTAGGGCATTATTTTTTAGAGTAATCCTGCTTGCGGATCTTGCCGTCCTTTTTGTGGATCACAAAATTACCGTCCTGGTTTTCCGCAATGGTTTCGGCATAAGCAATCGCTTCGCGCTGCGTATCAAACAGCTTCAGTGCCTTGCTTGCCTTTTCTGCCTTTACCTGCCATTTTCCGTTATCGTTGAGCGATACGTGATAGGTTTTTCCTGCAAGTGCCATAGTGTTAACCCCTTTCCGTTACAAACAAGCCGTAAGGCTCTTTAAATACAGTATAAAGGAAACGGCGTGAAAATGCAACAATTTTTTTCAAAAAACACGCCCAAATCAAGCAAAAAAATTTAAAAAAGGTATTGACAAGCATTTTGCTTTGTGCTAAAATATACAGGTCGCAGAAATCTGGGTGTGGCGCAGTTGGTAGCGCGCTACCTTGGGGTGGTAGAGGCCGCACGTTCAAGTCGTGTCACTCAGACCAGCATAAAGCCGCAGGGCTTTATCGCGACAGCGGGTATAGGCGGTCCATTCCGCCACACCCGCAAAATACGCGGGTATGGCGGAATTGGCAGACGCGCTAGATTCAGGTTCTAGTGGGGGCAACTTCGTGGAGGTTCAAGTCCTCTTACCCGCACCACAAAACAAAAGACACCGCCTTGCGCGGTGTCTTTTGTTTTGCGATTCGGGTGGCGAGTCTTGAACCCTGCGGCGCGCAGTAACTAAAAAATCTGCAAGTATGGTGTCGCCGCAGAAAAGAATGCCGAGTTTGCCCTTGGCAAATGGCGGTGTTCAGCCGCCAAGGCATTCTTTAAGCGTCGGCGGCTTGCCGCCGAAAGTGGGGCAAGTCCTCTTTTTCGCATACGTTATGTCTATAACAAAAGACACCGCCTTGCGCGGTGTCTTTTGTTTTGCGATTCGGGTGGCGAGTCTTGAACCCTGCCGCCTTCGCTTGCTATATCTTTTTATCTGTACAAAACGGCGGCAGAAAAGAACGCCGTTTTTGCCAAAGGCAAATGACGGCGTTTAGCCGTCAAGGCGTTCTTTAAGCGTCTGCGGCTTGCCGCCGAAAGCGGGGCAAGTCCTCTTACCCGCACCACACAAAAGGGAGCGCATATGCGCTCCCTTTTGTTTCATCCAAGCCGCAGGGCGGCTCGCATTTAAAATTTCCTTTTGCGGTCTATTTTTTGCCCTGACTCCTATATTCCCCCGGGGTTTTTCCGGTGAATTTTTTAAAAGATTTGATGAAATGAGGAATATCGGAAAAGCCGACTGATATCGCAATTTCGCTGACAGGAGCACCGCTTGTATGCAGCAGATCCATTGCAAGATTCATTCTGTAACGAATGAGAAAGCCGTGGACGGTATGTCCCGTGTGCTGCTTGAAGATCCTATTCAGATATGACGGGTTAAAATGAAAGTATTCGCCTATGGTTTTATTGCTCAGATCCTGATCGTAGTTGTTTTCAATGTATTGTATAACACGTCTTACGATATCGTAGCTGCGCTTTTGCTCGGATGCTTGCTGTACCCCGGATAGGCGCACGATATTGATGATCATAAATTTTAAGCACGAGGAAAGAAGCTCTGTGGTATACTGGTTCTTTAAATAGGATTCGGATGCCATGGTTCGCAAATTCGCTTCAAGCGAGGTTGCATTTTCAAGATATATCGGTTTGTTTAATATATCCGCATCTTCAAATTCTATAGACTCCAAAATATTGTCAGGTGTGAAATTTGCTGCGTGAATGGGGTGAAAGGAATGAGTGCTATCGGAAAAATTCATCGTATAATCAAAATTAACGGCAATATACGAGATTCCGTGTTCTTCAACGTGCCACGTGTATTTCGTTCCGGATTGAAAAAGAATTAAGCAGCCGGGCTTTAGAGGATAAGCATTTTTAGATATGGTCATTTTTCCGCTTCCCCCGGTGATATAAAACAATCTGCAGTCGGGAGTTTGAAGCTTTGTAAATACGTCGTTTTTTGTATTGATAGTCATGGAAGCAACGACGACCTTTCTCACAAACGGCTCAATGTTTTTTATTAACATAATCTGCCACCTCCCAAAGTGATAATATTAGTTTATCACAAGATGGAAAATATTGCAAGAGTTATTTGGCGTTAATAATATTAAAGGAAAATTTGAAACGAATAGCAGGAATAAAAAAGTCTAAAAGTACAAAAAACACAATTTAATGTGCATTTATGACATTTACACGATTATGATATTATGCGAAAATAAAAGCAAGAGTAGAATTATGAGCAAGCTGTAAAACCATGATAGATCATCAAATTCGGCTTTAACGATTTTTTAAAGGAGATGTGGTATTGTGAAAAGTATTGTAACAAACATTCAGCGTTTCTCGCTTACAGATGGCGATGGCATACGCACAACCGTCTTTTTCAAGGGCTGTAACATGAACTGCAGTTGGTGTCACAACCCCGAAACGATTAAAGGCAACAGCGAGCTGATGTTTTACGAAAACAAATGCATAGGCTGCGGAAAATGCTTTGAGGCTTGCCCCACCGGTGCACAGCAGGTAGTAGACGGAAAGCACATTATCGACCGCAGCAAATGCGTAAATTGCGGCAAGTGTGCAGCGGTTTGCTATGCAGAAGCATTGGTGATGTGCGGCACGGAAATGTCTGTGGAGGACGTCATGAAGGAGGTCCGTCAGGACAAAGCGTATTACGAAAATTCCAATGGCGGCATCACACTTTCGGGCGGCGAGGTCCTTTGCCAGAGGGAGTTTGCAATGGAGCTTACCGATGCCTGCCATAAGGAGGGCATTCACGTAGCCGTTGAAACAAACCTTTGCTTTGCGTACGATTACGCAAAGGAGCTTCTTGGCAAGGTAGATCTTATTATGTGTGACCTTAAGATCTTTGATGATGAAGCACATAAGGTACATACGGGTGTTTCAAACAAAAACATTGTTGAAAACATCAAGAAGATCGATGAGCTGGGAATTCCCGTCATCGTTCGCACTCCGCTGATTCCGGGAGTAACGGATTCAAAGGATAACATTGAAAAGATAGCAGCTTACGTTGGAGGCATGAAAAATCTTTTCAGATACGAATTGCTTAACTTTAACCCCTTGGGCGAAGGGAAGTACAGAAGCCTTAATAGGGAGAACAAATTCGAATCCGCAAGACCCTTTGGCGAAGATAAGGTAAATGAAATGCGAAAGCTGCTGGATGAAATCGGCGTGGCATATAAAATCATATAAAGGAGGAAGTATGGGATGAGTGAGCTTAGATTGATCAACAAATTTTCTGCCGCTGAAGAGTTTACATACGATAAACGTATTAAGCTTCTGCGCGAAAGAAAAGTAGCACAAACTGAGGAAAAGGCACGCAACGGCGGTGCCAATGAAGATGATTACGGCTTGATCGTACAGGATGAATTCAAATACAAATTAAAATCCAATCACCCGAACGGCTCAATCTATGGGTACAAGGCATGGACGGAAAACTACTGTGCAATACTTGATTCGCACCCTCTTTACTGTGACCCGCTTGATGCTTTTGTCGGAAAAGGATTTCTTTTTCTTGAAAGACTGCGTCCCGTTGATTGCAAGTGGAATCCCGACTATCCCTTTGATGATTTGAAGGTGTTGTTTGATAAATACAACGTTATTTCGGGTATTGATAACTGCCATCACTTCACACCTGACATTGAGATCGGCTTCCAGCTTGGTTGGGGCGGAATTCTGAAAAAGCTGAAGGAGCAAAGAGAGCTTCACGATGAATCGCACCACGAATTCTACGACAGCGAGATCGCAGTTGTAGAGGCGATTATCCGTTTCCTCAAAAGAATGGCTGCAGAAATTAAGGAGCTTGCCGAGAAGGAGCAAAATCCCACCCTTAAGGCAAACCTTTACGAGATGTCCCTCATGAATGATAAAATTGCTGATGCAGCCCCCGAAACCTTTAAGGAAGCAATTCAGTGGATGTGCTGGTTCAGCATGCTCTCCCGCACGTATAACCGTGGCAGTGCAGGCGGCCAGCTTGACGAAATGCTTCGTCCTTACTACGAAAGAGATACAAAGGCAGGTGTTCTCACAGATGATGAGGCAGTCTTTTATCTTGCATGCTTGTTCCTGCAGGACAGCCGCTATTTCCAGCTTGGCGGTCCCGATGTGAACGGCAAGGATATGACATCTAAAATTTCTTACCTGTGTCTTGATGCTGCCGACAAGATCAATATTGCATGTAATCTTACGATCCGTGTGCATGATAATCTTGATGAAGAATTCTTCAAAAAGTCGGTTGCGTATCTTTTCAAAAACAAACAGGGATGGCCCAGATATTCCTCTGATACAGCTCTTGCAGAAGGCTTTATGAGGTGCGGTTATCCCCTTGAGCTTGCAAGAAAGAGAGTTGCGGCAGGCTGTCACTGGATGTGTATGCCGGGTATGGAATACACAATGAACGATACCGTTAAGATCAATCTTGCGAAGGTCTTTGAGGTTGCATATTACGAAATGATGGAAAATTCCGCCGAAAAGTCTGTGGATGAGCTGTGGCGACTTTACGAGATCCATCTCAAAGCAGCGGTTGATGCAACGGGCAACGGCATTATGCACCATCTGAAGTATCAGTCAAAGAGCCAGCCCGAGCTGATACTCAATCTCTTCCAGCACGGTCTTATTGAAAAGGGCGTGAATATCACGGATGGCGGCGCGAACTACTATAATATGTGCGTTGACGGTAGCGGTATTGCCGTGGTTGCCGATAGCTTTGCGGCATGCAAGCAAAGAGTGGAAAATGAGGGCAAGCTTACCTTTGAGGAGCTTACCGATCACATGAAGAGCAACTACGAGGGCAAGGACGGCGAGTATATCCGCCAGCTGATGCAGAACAGCCAGCGTTACTGCGGCGGTGATACTTTAGGTGACGAATGGGCGAAAAAGGTCAGCGAGCTTTACACAAGGCTTGTTCGTGACCTGAATAATCAGCACCCCGGTGTTAACTTTATTCCCGGCTTCTTCTCTTGGTCAAACACGCTGGGGCTTGGCAAAACGGTTAGCGCAACCCCTAACGGACGTAAAGCCTGTGAGGCGATCAACCACGGCGCAAACCCGAACGGCGGCTTCAGAAAAGACGGTGCGGTTTCGGCTATGTGTAACTCGATCGGCATGATTCAGCCCGGTTATGGTAACTGTGCACCCGTTCAGCTTGAATTTGACCCCGGCATCGTAAATGACGAGGAGGGTATTGATAAAATGGTTAACATGATCCGCACGATCATGAATACCGGAAATACGCTCTTGAACATTAACATCATTGATGCTAAAAAAATTCTCGAGGCACATAAGGACCCGTTCAAGTATCCCGACTTGGTTGTAAGAGTGACGGGCTTTACGGCATTCTTTGCAATGCTTTCGCCTGAATTCAGGCAGCTTGTGGTTGACCGTGTAACCTCGGTGAACCCTGACATGGTAAAATAATTAAATTTATAAATGGAGGATCAAAAAATGGCACAAGAGGTAAAATTTGAGTACGTTGACACCAAAAAGGAAGGCACGCATTCCACAGAGCTTTGCAAGGGTGAGATCAACGGTGCAAGACCCGTTCACCATAAAATTGCAGCAGGTGACAGCGTAACGTTCGGCGCAAACGTGGGATACTACCATATTCTCATTCTTTTGGAGGGTGAGGCTGTTTTCGCAACGGATGGCAAGGAGTACCGCTTTAATGACAGAACCACGTTTGTTTCCGACCCCAAGAAGGACCTTGTTGTAAAAGCAGTGGCACAAACCCGTATTCTTGAGATCCAGTGGGACGAGGAAGCGGGCGACGAGGAGGATCTGAAGCAGTACAAAACACAGTTCCCCGTTGTTGTACCTTATCAGGATTCTATCCAGTACATCGACCCCAACAAGAGCCAAAAGACCATCAGCAGAATGATGATCCCTCACGAGATCATTCCGAGATTTACCATCGGCAGCGTTGAATCCTACGGCTACGATCTTGTAAGACCTCACGCACACCCCATGCTTGACCAGTTCTTCTACAGCTTTGCAGAAAACGACATGGAGGTTATCATTGATGATGGCAAGTACAACATGAAGGGCGATGCCATTATCCATATTCCGCTTGGCTCCAACCACGGTGCAGAGGTTACCGACGACAGACACATGCACTACATGTGGGTTGACTTTATGCCCGACAAGGAAGCAGGTCTTAAAAGACTGAATTTCAGCCACAGACCCACGGGTACTGTACGTGACTTTGCCAACGAGGATAAGCACAGGTGATTGATATAACAAAGCCCATAAAGCTTGACCGTGCAGGCGCATGGCGCACGTATACGGGCGGCAGTCTGATCGACAAGCTTCACGGTATTGAAAACAGTCGGGATACAAACTTTCCCGAGGAATGGATCATGTCAACCGTGCGTGCAAGAAACAGTGGCAGAGAAGATATTGTAGAAGGCCTTAGTATGGTCAGCGGTACGGAGATTTCTCTGGCGGACCTGATCGAAGAAAACCCCGAAGCACTTCTTGGAAGCAAGCATATCGAAAAATTTGGGAAAAACTTAGGCGTTCTTGTTAAGATCATTGATTCTGCCGAGCGACTCACGATACAGGTTCATCCAACAAAAATCAAAGCAAGAGAGCTTTTTGATTCAGCCTACGGAAAGACCGAATGCTGGCACGTTGTGGACGGCAGAGAAATTAACGGAGAAAAGCCCTGCATCTATTTTGGATTCAAGGAGGGCATTACCCGTGAATACTGGAAAAGAGTTTTTGACGAGCAGGATATTGACGCAATGCTTGCCTGCTTGCACAAATTCGAGGTAAAAAAGGGCGATACGTTCTTGATCGAGGGCGGTATTCCGCATGCGATCGGCGCAGGCTGCTTTCTTATCGAGGTTCAGGAGCCTACCGATTACACGATCCGTACCGAAAGGGTAACCCCCAAGGGGCTTGCGGTTGCGGATTTCATGTGCCATCAGGGGCTTGGCTTTGATAAAATGTTTGACTGCTTTACCTATGATGGACTTCCGCAGGAGGCTGTACGGGAACGCTGGGGAATTAAAAAGCAAGGCAGAAGCATTATCGGCTATAACAATACCGAAATGTTTGCCCTTGAAATGGCTGACATTGACGGGCGTGAAACCTTTGTGAGCGGTGGCGTTTTCAGCGGCATATACGTGCTTGAAGGAAACGGCACGCTTGACGGGGAAGCACTGAAGCCCGGAAGCCAGTACTTTATCGGTGCATCGTGCAAGCCCTTCGAGATGGAAGGGAAACTTAAATTTATAAGATTCTACGGACCAAAGGAGGACTAAAAATGAAATACGGTTTTTGTAAGGAGTTTTCAACTCCCATGAAAACGGAGGTTGATTACGAGCTTATCAAAATGATCAAGGAAGCCGGTTTCGACTTTGTTGAAATGAGAGCAATGCTTGTTGCATCTCTTTCTGATGAAGAATTTGAAAAGCTTGCCAATACCCTTGAGGAGCTTGATCTCGGTTGCAACTGCAGCTGTGCGCTTTTCCCGAAAACGATCCGTGTAACGGGAAAAGAGGTTGACGAAGGGGTTATTGCTGAATACCTCGAAAAAACGTTTGCGCGCCTGAAAAGACTTGGCGCAAAGAAGGTCGTATTTGGCAGCGCTCCCGCCAGAGCTCTTGATGAAGAAACAACCGAGGATATGGGCTATGCTCAGATCGCCGAGATTTGCAAAAACATCATTGTGCCGGCTTGCGAAAAGTACGATATCACAGTTGTTATGGAGCCCCTGCGTGCAGCGGCATGCAATTTCATCCACACACTTGCTGACGGCATGCGTGTGGTAAAGGCAGTAAATCATCCAAGAATTCAACTCCTTGGCGATACCATTCACATGATGGCGAACAACGATAACCCCGAGGACGTTATCAATTTCAAGGATAGCCTGAAGCACGTTCATATTTCCGAGATGGATAGAGTTCTTCCCGAGGATGGCTACAGCGACTTTGTTCAAACTGTTATCAACAACCTGGTGTCTGTTGGCTACGAGGGAACGATTTCCTTCGAAACAAAGAACGGCGAGGGCCTCGAGAGCATGAAGAAGGCGCTTGCTCTTCTTAAAAAAGCACTTAATAAGTAACCACAAATATAATAAAACATAAAGGAGAAATTTATCATGGCAATTAAAACAGCAATTATTGGTTGCGGACGTACCGCAAACGAGCTTCACGGACCGGTTCTTCAAAGACATCCCGAATTTGAGGTTACGGCTATCTGCGACGTTAACACGGAAGCTCTTGACAAGTATTCCGAAAGATTCCCCAATGCAAAGAAATACACAGATTATCACACGCTGCTTAACAGCAACGAGTACGATTTCGCTATCATTCTTACCTACAGCTTCACGCATACCGCGATCGCACTGGATTTTCTGCGTGCCGGCAAGAACGTTCTTATTACAAAGCCTTGGGCAATCACTACGGATGATGCTGATTCCATCATCAAGGCAGCAGCAGAAAACAACTGCATCGTAATGCCCTTCATTCCTTGCCACGACGGTGCTGACGTTGTGAAGCTTAAGGAGGTTATCAAGGAGGGTAAGATCGGCAAGGTGTTCCGTGTTTACCGTGCACAGATGACGTTTGGTAAGAGAAGCGACTGGCAGACCCTTAAGGCATACGCAGGCGGATACCTCAACAACTGGGGTCCTCACATTGTTGAGCAGGCTATGTGCCTTGTGGATGAGCCCATCAAATCCGTATACGCGCAGAAAAGACAGATCATCAACCCCGGCGATGCTGACGATATGTTCTGCTCCACGCTTATCACAGAAAGCGGCGTGATCGTTCATGTTGACCACAACATTATCTCGGATTATCTTCCCAACTGGGTCGTACAAGGCGACAAGGGTACTATTTACGTGAAGGGCAACGAAATGGAAATTCATGAAATTTCTTACCCTGCAGCAAATGACCCCAACGTTTACAGAAGTGTAACTCACACCGAAAAGACTCATATCACTCTTGAGGGTAAGATCTTTGGCGATCACTACTCCATTTACACCATGATCTCCGAAACCCTTAAGGGCAAGCCCTACATTGTAACGCTGGATTATGCGCGTCACCTGACTGAAATTATGCAGTCTATTCACAAATCTGCTGACGAGGGTGTTTTGGTAAAATTGTAATATACTAAGGGGAGAAATTTTATGAATAACCAAAAATTGACAGTTGCTGTTGTCGGCTGCGGCAAGTTTGCAAAAATGTTTGTTCCGCTGTTTCAAGCACATCCTTACGTTGAAAAGGTTTACGTGTGTGATCTGATCAGAGAAAAGGCAGAGGCTTATAAAGAGAAGTTTGGCGTAGAGATTATAGATACCTACGAGGAGGTATTGGCTAATCCCGAGATCAACTGCGTAGCCAACTTTACCCAAAGACATCTGCACGGCGATATTGTTATTCGGGCGCTTAAAGCCGGTAAAAATCTGTATAGTGCGGTTCCTATGGCAACCTCTGTTGCAGAATGTCAGGAAATTGTAGAGCTTGTAAAGCAAACGGGCTGTATATACATGATGGGTGAAACCTGTTATTACTATCCTTGTGCTATGTTTTGCCGCGAGGCTTACAAGGAAGGTAAGTTTGGCACCTTTGCGCATGGCGATAGCCAGTATTTCCACGATATTGATGCCATCGGTTATGGCAAAACTCCAAACGAAGCAGGCATGCCCCCTCTGTTCTACCCCACACACTCAACGGGTATGATCTTGTCCGCTGCCAATACCTATGCAACGAAAGTAGTTTGCTTGGGCTATAAAGATCCTGTTAAAGATGGCAGGTTTGGCAAGGGTACAAACGAGTGGGATAACGAATTCTCTAACCAGTACGTACTCATGGAGCTTGCAAATGGTGGCATCGCCAGAGTTACCGAAGCAAGAAGAATCGGTCACAAGGCTCCGAGCTCATATATTTCCGGCTTCTATGGCGTGGACGGTAGCTATGAGTTTAGCAATGCCCAGCATCTTTTGGTTCAAAGGGTATCAAAGCCCGGTGAAAAAGAAAAGATGAACGTTACCGACGTGAGTGATTACGTTAATCCCGTTGATATGACTGCCAACAAAAACGATCCTGAATTTAAGACAAATACAGCAAATCACCAATGGCAGAGCAATTCTTTTTCTCCTGTTCAGCAAAAAGAGATAGATAGACTCCCCAAGGAATACGAGGGGATCAGAAACGGCCATATGGGAAGCCATCAATTCCTTATCGATGATTTCTGCAAGGCTGCCTACAACCACAAACAGCCGATTCTGAATGCATGGACCTCGGCAAGATATACGATCCCCGGTCTTGTGGCTATCGAATCTGCAAAGCAGGGCGGCATCCCGATGGATGTTCCGGATTGCGGCGAGTGCCCCGAAAATCTATAAGTCATTTTAATAAAAGGTAGCGAATTGTTTTGAAAAACGTATGTATTGTTGGATACGGTGCGATTGCACCGATACACGCTGCGGCCCTTGAGGTCATTGACGAGGCAAATTTTTACGCAGTATGTGATTGTGATGAAAATCGCATTTCAAGATGCCTTGAAAAATACAACGTTGTAGCGTACAATGATTTTTCAACAATGCTTGAGGATACGAGCATTGATACCGTACATATTTGTACGCCGCATTACCTTCATTATGAAATGGTGAAGCGCGCCCTTGAAAAGGGGAAGGATGTTGTGTGCGAAAAGCCGATAGCAATGAATGAGGAAGAGCTAAAGAAAATGCTTGGGCTTCCGAATGTTGAAAAAGTGGCAGTTGTATTTCAAAATAGGCTGAATACATGCGTCATGAAAATGAAGGCTATGCTTGAAGAAAAGACTTTCGGAGAAGTGCTTGGCGTGCGTGGACTTGTCACGTGGAATCGAGATGCAAATTATTACAAAACCGATGCGTGGCGTGGCAAATGGGAAACAGAAGGCGGAGGCGTTCTGATCAACCAGTCCGTTCACACTCTCGACTTAATGGGTTATCTTGCAGGTGGCTTTCGATCCCTGAAGGCAAGCATGATGAATTTTTCACTCAAGGATGTGATTGAGGTTGAGGATACCTTTACCGCATCCTTGAGAATGAAAAATGATGCAAAGGCAATTTTCTTTGCAACAAATGCTTTTGCTGCAAACAGCTCGCCTGACGTGCAGGTTGTGTGCGAGAGGGGAGTTCTTCATTATACAGATGATAAGCTTTTTGTAAATGATGAAATAGTTTGTCACGATGTTACAGCCGAGGGTGAAAAAGCGTATTGGGGCACAGGTCACATACAGCTGCTTCGCAACTATTATCGCGAGGGCAAGTATTTTTCTGTTTTCGATGCGGAAAACACAATGAAAACACTCTATGCTATGTATGAAAGTGCAAAGCATGACGGTGCCGAAATAACGGTATAACGGTGTCTAAAGCCCTTTCGCAAAGGGGCTGAGTTAAGCACCAAACAAAAGCAAAAAAGCCGCTTCATTTGTCAAAATGGCAGATAAAGCGGCTTTTAAGATGGAAATTCTAACGAATTAACAGCATGAGGGGGCGCAGTTATGCAGCAGCAAATACAAGCAAAGCCGGCATTTTCTCGCCGTGACCTTGTTAAAATCATTCTACCGCTGATTGCACAGCAGGCGTTGGCGGTTACCATTGGCATGGTAGACTCCATGATGGTGGCAAGCGCGGGCGAGGCGGCTGTTTCGGGCGTTTCACTGGTAGGCAGCCTTGACGTTTTGCTGATCATGCTATTCTCCTCGCTGGCAGCGGGTGGCGCGGTGGTCGTAGCCCAAGCACTTGGCAGGGGAGAGCAAAAGGAATCCTGTGCCGCCGCCAAGCAGCTGCTTTACGTGGTTACCGGCGTGGCACTTTTGGTCACAGTCACTGTGCTTGCTTTTAAGGGGCCCTTGCTTGATCTGTGCTTTGGCGATGCCGAGGCGGATGTGATGGAAAATGCGTACAGCTATTTCTTTTACATTGCGTTGTCCTTCCCGTTTTTGGGCTTTAGTGATGCCGCCTTTGCTATTTTTCGTGCAATGGGCAATTCTATGGTTTCGATGATTGCCTCGGTTACCATGAATTTGATCAACGTAGTAGGCAATGCTATTTTGATCTTTGGCTTTGACATGGGTGCCGAGGGTGCTGCGATCGCCACGCTGTTTTCAAGATTTGTCGGTGCTGTGCTCGTGCTTGTGCTGATCCATAACAAGAAAAACGAGATCTACGTCGAGAAAATTCTCCGGTATCGCCCCGATTTCAGAGTTATTCGTCAGATTTTGCGTATCGGTGTGCCGGGCGGTATTGAAAACAGCATGTTTCAATTTGGCAAGCTGCTCACACAATCGCTTATTTCCTCGCTTGGCACCTTCTCCATTGCCGCAAATGCCGTGGCAGGTGCTCTTGCTAATTATCAGTATATGCCCGGCAATGCGGTTGGTCTTGCAACGGTTTCCGTTGTTAGCAGATGCGTTGGCATGGGCGACCATAGGCAAGCAAAGAAATACGCCAAATCGCTGCTGCTAACCTGCTATGGCGTGCTGGCGCTCATGGTGGTGCTTACCGTTTTGCTTTCCGGGCCCGTGATCGGCATTTATCAGCTTTCGGCGGAATCGGCTTCGCTGGCGCATCGCCTGATACTATATCATTCGGCGTGTGCCATTCTGATATGGCCGCTTGCCTTTACGATGCCGAGAATGCTGCGTGCCGCAAGTGACGTCATGTTTCCGCTTGGCGTATCAGTGGCTTCTATGTGGATTTTTCGTGTGGCAGGCAGCTATCTGCTTGCTCTGCCGCAGATCACTCTGGCGGGCATCACAATTCCGTGCCTTGGTATAGGTGTTCTTGGCGTTTGGATAGCAATGACCCTTGACTGGCTCTTCCGTGCCGTGCTTTTCAGCATCCGCTTTTTCAGCGGAAAATGGTTGACGAAATACTGACCGCCAACAGCTTAAAATGTGCGCAAGACTCAAGCCTTTTTACAATAAAAAGCCGCATACGTGTCACAAAATCAGACACGTATGCGGCTTTTGGCTTAATTAAAATCAGTCTGCAAGACCAAAGTAGCGGATCGAATTGGTGTAGCTGATATCCTCAACAACCTTGCCAACGAGTGCGAGGTCGGCGGTCATTTCGCCCTTTTCGATCATGGTGCCGAGGTAGTTGCACAAAATGCGGCGGAAATAGTGATGGCGGGGGTAGGAGAGCAGGGAACGGCTGTCGGTCAGCATGCCAACAAACACGGCAAGGTGACCCGTGGCAGTGAGATCCTCAAGATGTCTTTCCATACCTACCTTGTTATCAAGGAACCACCAAGCGGGGCCGTATTGCAGCTTGCCGCGTGCCGTGCTGTCCTGGAAGCTGCCGATCAGCGTCATGATCTCGCTGTTCATCTTGGGGTGAAGGTTAAAGACGATGGTCTTCGGGAGGCTGTTTTCAAGCTCAAGGCGGTCAAACAGTCTTGAAAGCAGAGCAATGCTGTTCTCGGCAGAAACGCTGTCAAAGCCCGTGTCAGGGCCAAGCCTTTGCATCATTTTTGTGTTGTTGTTGCGCATTGCACCAAGGTGCAGCTCGGTGCCGATGTCATATTTTGCGTACAGCTTCATGAGGAAATAGGTAAAGTAGCCCTTAAAGACCTCGGCTTCAGCCGCGGTGGGCGCGCTACCGCCCATCACCTTGGCAAATACCGCTGCGGCATCCGCCTTGTCGGCAACGGGATACACCTTCTCAAGTGCAATGTCACTGGCGCGCGTGCCAACAGCGATAAATGCCTGCAAACGCTTTTCAATGGCACTTTCAAGCTCCGAGAGGGTCTTGATGGGGTGCGTCCATGCCTCAACACGTGCAATATAGCCCGTGTAATCTGCACCGTCAATGTTCATGATGCGATCGGCGCGGAAGGCGGGATTGACCGTAAATTTGTAGTCCTTTTCGGCGATCTTTTCAAAGGTGGTAAGATCGTCAAAGATCTCGTTTGTGGTGTAAAGGTGCTTTACGTTTGAGCACTCGATCAGCTTTTGGGGGGTGACGGCATTTGCCTTAATGTAGGCGTTGCACTGCTCCCAGATCGCTTCGGCATTTGCCTCGTTGATCTCAAGCTTGCAGCCGAAAAACTCCTCCAGCTCCACCTGCGACCAGTGGTAAAGCGGGCTACCGAATGCGGTACCGAGCACGCGGCAGTAGGTGAGAAACTTCTCCTTGTTGCTAGCGTCGCCTGTGATATATTTCTCATCGGCGCCGTAGTTGCGCATCAAGCGCCACTTGTAGTGATCGCCTGCCAGCCAAACCTCAAATATATCGCCAAAGGGCTTGTTTTCAAGGATCTGCTTTTCGGGCAGATGGCAGTGATAGTCAAAAATAGGCATGTTCTTGGCGTACTCAAAATAAAGCCTCTCCGCCGTTTTGTTCGTCAGCAAAAAATTTTCTTTAATATAGCTCATAATTATCTCCTTATCAAATCAAATCGTTTCGATCAATTAAAGTGTTACGCCGTCCTTGAAGATGGCAAGGTCAAAGTAGCCCGCCGCCTCGCTCTTGGTCTGCTCACCGTTTGCCACAGCGAGGCAAAGTGCGATCAGCTCCTCGGCAAGATCGTCCATTTGCGCGCCGTCAAGCAGCTTGCCTGCATCAAAATCGATCCAGTGTGGCTTTTTCTTGGCAAGCGGCGTGTTGGTGGCAATTTTCAGCGTTGGCACCACACCCGAAAGCGGCGTGCCGCGCCCCGTGGTAAACAGGATCATGTGCGCGCCCGAGGCTGCAAGATTGGTAACTGCCACCATATCGTTGCCGGGGCCGTTTACAAGGTAAAGTCCGCCGTCCTCAGGCGGAGCCTCGCCAAAGTTCAGCGCGCCGCAAAGCGGCACCTTGCCCGCCTTTTGCACACAACCAAGCGATTTTTCCTCAAGAGTGGAAATGCCGCCCGCGATATTGCCGGGAGAGGGATTGTCGGCAATGCCCTCGCCGTGGTCGATAAAATACTGCCTGAAATTGCGGATCATGGCAGCGGCACTGTCAAAAGCCACGCGATCGCGGCTGCGCGAGAGCAGCAGCTGCTCAGCACCGAAGATCTCGGGCATCTCGGTCATCAAAACAGTGGCACCGTATGCACCAAAGCCCTCCATGGCTCTGCCAACCAGAGGGTTGGCGGTAATGCCGCTGTAGCCGTCGCTGCCGCCGCATTTTACTGCCACGCGCAAAGCGGAGATCGGCACCTCGGTGCGCACGTCGCTTGCCATCAAGGTCTTTAGCTCGTTTAAGATCTGCAAGCCCTCTGCAAGCTCGTTTTCACAATCCTGAATGTTCAAAAAGCGCACCCGTTCTGCGTCATATGCGCCAAGCGCCGCCTTTTGCAGCTCCATGCCGTTGTTTTCGCATCCAAGCCCCAGCACCAGCACGCCGCCGGCATTGGGGTGGTTGATCAGTCCCGCTAAAATTTTTTGGGTGGTCTTAAGGTCGCCCCCCAGCTGTGAGCAGCCGTAAGGGTGGGTCAGTGCGCGTGCACCGCTTTTTTCTGCCAGTGCCTTTGCCACGTCGTTGATGCAGCCAACCGTTGGTACGATCCAAAGCTCGTTGCGAATGCCTACGTTGCCGTTTTTGCGCACGTAGCCGCAAAACGTACCGCTTTTGGTCGAAAGCTCGCTGACGGGTGCGGGGGTAAACACCCAATCACCCGTGCCCGAAAGGTTGGAGTGAAGGTTCTTCGGCGATACCTGCTCACCCACTGCAATATTTTGTGTCGCGTGCCCGATGGGAAAGCCGTATTTGATCACGTTTTCGCCTACCGTGATGGGGGTAAGCGCATATTTTTGCCCGTCAGCACGTACTTCTACGTTATCAGAAGGATGAATTTGCATAAGCCTCTACCTCACCTGTGAGGGCGCTGAGATCCTCGCCCCAAAGCTCTTTGTTGGCAAGAATTTCCGCAATGCTTGCCTTCTTCATATATGCCATTACCTCCGGCACGTCATCGGGCGTGCCCTTCTTATAAAATTCGATCAGCTTGGCAAAGGAGAAGAGCAGCCTTTTGGGCATAGCGTCGTACTTCTTAATATAGCTGAGGATCGAGGGCAGCACACGCACGCGGAATTTGCTCACGGAGTTTAGGGAAATGGCAGAAAGATAGTGCTTGATGTAGGGGTTTGCAAAGCGCACCAGAACGCTTTCAGCGTATGCGGTCAGCTCTTCCTTTGACATGTCAAGCGAGGGAATGATCTCCTCAAAGAGGCAAGCGTGCAGATAATCGCGCATTTTTTTGTCATCCATGCAGGATTTTACGGTCGTAAGACCCGACAGGAGCGCATAGGGCACCATTGAGGTGTGCGCGCCGTTGAGGATGCGTACCTTTCTCGTGCGGTAACGCTCCAGTGCATCCTTGGTAACGATCACGTTGAGGTCTGCCGCCGAGAAGGGCAGGTCATCCTCAAGCGGGTATTCGGTTTCTATTACCCACAGGTGGAAAAACTCCGAGGTGTTGACCATCTTATCCTCGTATCCGAGGTTAAGCTCCTCGCCCTTCGGGTAGCCCGTGTTGATGCGGTCAACCAGTGTGTTGCAGAATACGTTTTTCTCATTTACCCATGCGGCAAATTCGTCACCAAGCCCCCAGAGCTCGGCATACTGCAAAACGGTTTTCCTCAGGTTATCGCCGTTGCGGTCGATCAGCTCGCAGGGCAGGAACACAAAGCCGTCAAGCCCCAATTCAAAGCGGCGGTGCAGCAGTCTTGTAACCTTTGCGGGGAAGGAGGCAGGCGGTGCATCCTCATATTTGTCAGTAGCACTAAAGGTAATGCCCGCCTCGGTCGTATTGGAGATCACATAGCGGAGCTCGGGCTGCGCGGCAAGTGCCAGATAACTCTCAAAATCGGTGTAGGGGTTGATACAACGGGAGATCACGTCGATCACGCTCGTTTCCACGCCCTCCTCGCCGCGAATGATGTGCGTGTAGTTGCAATTTTGCGCGGTCAGCATGTCGCACATGCCCCTCTCAATGGGCTGTACCACAACAACGTTGCCCTCAAAATCGGTCTTTTCGTTCATTTTGTGGATCATCCAGTCTGCAAAGCCGCGTAAAAATCCGCCCTCTCCAAACTGAATAAAACGCTCGGTGCGTAGCTTTTTTTCGGTAATCATAGATAGCTTCCTTTCTATATTTACAGTATTAACATCTTTATTTTAGAATAAAGGACTGCAAAAAGATAGCATTATATTGCCAAGCTTGACTTGTTTTTGTAAAATATTGACTTTTTTCGTGCTTAAAAAGCCGAAAACGTGTCAAGGTGAAGCATTTATTTGGGTGATAGGCTTTTGCGGTATGCGGTGGGGGAGAGCCCCTTCTCGGTTTTGAAGACCTTGCAAAAGTAGGAGGAGGAATTAAACCCGCAACGGGTGGCAATTTCGGTAAGGGTGAGCCTTTCGCTGCGCATCAGCTCGCACGCTGCGCGGATCTTGATGGTGTTAAGATAGGTTACAAGCGATAAGCCAAGGCTTTTGTTAAACAGACGGCATAAATGAAACTTTGAAATGAAAAAGCGTTCTGCGATCTCGTCAATATCCTTGATGCTGCTGTAATACTCGTTGATAAAGCGCACGATCTGTACGATGCGCGCATCGGCATATGCCTCGCCAACGTAATCGTTTTTTGCACGGAAAAGGGTGAAAAGAATGCGGTAAAGATATCCCGCCAGCATAGCCTCGGTGTTTTTTGCTTCGCCACCCTCCGCGTATGCGGTAAGCATGTCGGCAAGATCGCGCTCAAGCTCCTCTCGCACGGCACTGTCGGGGCGAAGCACCAACGGGCGGTCAAGCGAAACGGCAGCTCTTGCTTCGGTGGTAAAAAAGCGCGAAAAGAACTCATCGGAAAAGCTGATAAGAAAGCGCAAAGCACCCCTGCCCGCAGTGCGGTGCAGCAGCAAGGGCGGAATAAACACGATATCTCCGTCCATGACCCGATAAAACTCGTCGCCGATAAAATACTCACGCTCGCCGCGCACGAGATAATAAAGCTCGTAGGTGTTGTGATAATGCATGGCGGACATGGTAAAGCTGCGGGTCTCCCGTTCAATATGAATGCCCGGCATTTTTTCAAATGGGATCTGCGGCATGGCAAAACTCCTTTTCGGTGCTATGCCTTTATTATATCTGTGGGAGGTCAAAAAAGCAAGAGAAAAAAGCAAAATATTACAAAAA
>JAZOLJ010000103.1:0-2502 GCA_045652845.1 Eubacteriales bacterium
CCAAGCACAAACAAGCAAACAGCCACGCCCGAAATGCCCGTGATCAGTTGCCCCAAAACGGTATCGCTCTCAGTGCCAAATGCCGAAAGCAAGGCGGCTTCAAGCGAGAGCATTGAAACCGAGGCAGTGGTAAGGCTTACCGCCTTGGCGGCAAAGAGCAGCGGGCTGTTGTATTTGCGGTATTTGATGATATTCACAACGGCAACGCTAAAGGCACCAAAGGTGTAGGTAGCCATTGCAATGGTGGTGATGCTGTGGTAGGCAAAGCCGCGACCTTGCCATAGGATCAAGGCAACGATCACCAAAAGAACAGGGGTCATGGCGGCAAGCGCAATGCCGCAAAAGCGGTAGCGGCGCAGCTCATCCTCATAATCCTCACCCGGAGCGAGCTGCCGCAGATCCCGCAGTAGGAAAAAGCGCATCACGGTTAAAAGTGCATAGTAGGTGGCAAGTGCGTAAAACCGGCGCGAGCGATAGTAAAGCCCCATGCCAAGCACAAAGAGGGTATAGGCCGTGTTGACGGTAAGAGAGGTGTAAAGCGTAAGCTTTAGGCGGAAGCGCGCATTGGTGGCAAGGCGGTGCACAAGAGTATTTTGCTCCTTAAGCTTTTGAAAGCCTTTCACGATATGGGGCGTGCGCGCCACCACTGCGGTGAGCGTATAGAAGGAAAGCGCATAGCCAAGGTAGCACAGCCACCCCTCACCCTTAGCCACGCCAAACGCCAAGGCAAGGGCGAGGGGGGAGAGGGGAATGAGTAAAAACAGCAGTGCAAGGTGCGGAAAAAGCAGCACGTGCAGGAGTTTTTTAAGCCGTTTCATGCATAATCTCTCTTATTTTTACGGTAAAGGTGGTGCCACGCCTCGCCTCGTGCAAAATGCCGCAGCACGTATCGCCGATCTCAATCACGACACGGCGGTTATTGTTTAAAAATTGCCACGGGGTGCCGCAAAGATCTTTGCCGTGTTCCACCACTAAAATTCGAAGCATGGCTTCCTCCTTTGCCAAATTTTTTCTGTTTATAGCATGCAAATGTTAACGTTTTGTTTTTGCTATGCCGCTTTTTACAAAAGAGGCGCAAAAATGCGCACCACCGCGCGAAAAAAGCGCACGAAAATATTGGTGGAAAGCATATCCTCGGTTACCTGTGTGCTTTTTTTCAGCGTTTGCTCGATATCGTTTTTGAGATCCTTGATGCAGTCGGTGCGGTACATCCACACGCCGTTTTCAAAATGGTGCACCAAGCTGCGGTAGTCGAGGTTGATGGTGCCGATCATGGCGGTATCGTCGTCGGCAAGATAGCTTTTGGCGTGAATGAAGCCGGGCGTGTATTCAAAGATCTTGACCCCTGCCCGCATCAGCCTTGTATAAAAGCTGCGGGTCATGCCAAATACCGTTTTCTTGTCTGGGATGTGCGGTACGATAATTTTTACGTCCACACCGCGCAGCGCTGCGTTTTCAATGCTGCAGCAAAGATCGTTGTCGATAATGAGATAGGGGGTGGTCATATACATATAGCGCGTGGCGTTTGCCAGCATATTTTGTATCACGCTTTTGCCAACACGACGGCGGTAAAGGGGCGCGGGGCCGTCACCAAAGGGAATAACGTACCCTGCCGCCTTGGTGTTTGCCTTCGGGTAGAGCTCGTGTGTCGGCGCAGGCAGCTTTTTTACGTTGATGCCAAAGTCGGTCAAAAACAGCCGTGTCAGCTCATATACCCCCTCGCCCTCAAGGCGAAGGCCCGTATCCTTCCAGTGCCCAAAGCGCACCCTCTCGTTGATATATTCATCCGCAATATTTACGCCGCCCGTGTAGCCCACAAGCCCGTCAATTACCGTGATCTTGCGGTGCGAGCGATTGTTGAATTCGCTGTCTGCATTGCCGCGCAGGCGCGAAAAGGGCGTTGCCTCAATGCCATATTTTTGGAGAATTTTTGCGTAATTGCCGGGGAGCGTTGACATGCAGCCGATATCATCGTACACCAGCTTTATCTCAACCCCCACCCTCGCCTTCTCCTTGAGGATCTCAAGTATGCTGTTGAAAAATTTACCCTCCTCAATAATAAAATACTCCATATAGATAAATTTTTGGGCTTTTTTGAGGTCCTGCAGCATTGCCGCCATCATATTCTCGCCAAGCGGAAAATACTGTGTTTTGGTATTGTCAAAGAGGGCGCAGTCCGCGATCCTGCAAAGCATTTTCGCGCTATTATGCACGGCGCGGCTTTCCTCCCTTAGGCTTGCAAGCCCTGCACTGTCGTTTCGCTCGTATCCGAGTGCCCCAAGATCAGCAAGACGCTTTACGTACTTTTTTTGCAGTGTGCGCGAGGCAAAAATAAAGTAAAGCATAAAGCCCGCGATCGGTAATATCAGCACGAAAAGCAGCCACGGTACCTTGTAATCGGGATTGTCGTCGGAGGAAATGATCTTAATGGCGCACCCGATCTCGGTTGCCCACGCGGCAAGATAAAAATAGGGCACAAAATAGCAAAGCGCCACCACCACG
>JAZOLJ010000104.1:0-46420 GCA_045652845.1 Eubacteriales bacterium
CCGAGAATCAGCACACCCGCCTCAAACTCAATGTGCACGTTGCTTTTCAAAAAGACGGTGGCAAGCACGTAGGTGCCGCGGGGGAAGTATACCTTACCGCCGCCCGCTGCTGCGCAGGCATCCACCGCCGCCTGCACTGCGGCGGTATCAAGTGTAACGCCGTTTGCTGCGGCACCAAATTCCATTACGTTAAATATTTTGTTGTTCATCATGATACTCCGTTGTATTTAAAATGAAGCGTTCATCGCTGCTTCGGTGCCATCCTGCTGCTTTTCTGCTTCCAGCTCGCGGTTGGCGTTTGCCAGCATCAGCTTCAAGCGGTTTTCCTGATTGATGCGAGAGGCACCGGGGTCATAGTCGATCGAAACAAGATTGACGCCGGGGTGGTTTTCACGAATGATCTTCATCATCCCCTTACCGACAATGTGGTTCGGCAGGCAGCCGAAGGGCTGCGCGCACACCACGTTTTTGGCACCGCCCTCGATCAGCTCAAGCATTTCCGCGGTAAGCAGCCACCCTTCACCCATCTGCACGCCCTCGCTGATATAGCCCTTGATGGCGGCACGCGTTTTTTCAAAATCGGTGGGTGGTGTAAAGTGGCTGTTTTCGCGGTACATACGGATAAAATCAAGCTGCTTACGGCGAAGAAAATCGTAGGCAAGCTTCATCAGGCGGGCGCGGATCCTCTTCATGCCGTAAAGGCGATAATCTACCACGGCGGTGTTGACGGTATACATAAGAAAGTCAAGCAGACCTGCCATCACGGTTTCAGCACCCTCTGCCACCAAAAACTCTTCAAGGTTGTTGTTGGCAAGCGGTGAGAATTTTACGTAGATCTCGCCCACAATGCCCACGCGCACCTTTTTCTCGCCCGTGCGGGGGAGGTTCAGCTCAAAATCCTTCAATATATCTATGTAATTGCGCTGTACCATCTTGTAGTTCAGCTTTTTGCCGCTGTTTAGCTCGGTGACAAGCCGCGCCACCCATTTATCCGCCATTGCCTGTGTCGAGCCGGGGGTCACCTCATAGGGGCGGCACTGGTTCACAAGGCTCATCAGAAGATCGCCGTAATACACGGCGTAAAGAATACGCTTGCCAAAGGAGAGGGTCAGCTTAAAGCCGGGGTTTTTTTCAAGACCCGAAACATTGAGGGAAATGACGGGCACCTGCGCAAAGCCGGCTTTTGCCAGCGCCTTGCGAATAAGGGTGATGTAATTGGAGGCACGGCAGCCGCCGCCCGTTTGCGTCATCATTACGGCAACCTTATTTACGTCATACTTGCCGCTTTGCAGGGCGTTGATGAACTGACCGATGACAAGCAGGGCAGGGTAGCAGGAATCGTTGTGGGTGTATTTGAGGCCGCAATCGATCACGCCCTGTCCCTCGTTTTGCAATAGCTCTACGCGGTAGCCGTTGTGGCGGAAGATTTCTGCCATGATCTTAAAGTGCATTTCCAGCATGTTGGGCAGCAAAATGGTATAATCCCGCCGCATTTCCTTGGTAAATATAACGCGCTCGGTTGCCATATCAAGCCCTCCCTTTCTGCTGGTCAAGCGCGCCGATAAGGCTGCGCAAGCGAATGGTGACAGCACCCAGATTGGTGATCTCGTCGATTTTGATCTGTGTGTAAAGCTTATTGCCATCCTCAAGAATGCTGCGCACCTCGTCGGTGGTAATGGCATCAATGCCGCAGCCAAAGGATACCAGCTGCACCAGCTCCGCGCCCTTTGTTTCGGTTACGAATTTGGCGGCGTTGTAAAGGCGTGCGTGGTAGGTCCATTGGTTGAGTGCCGAGGGGCGCGCGGGGGAGGTGGCAAGATGTGCCACGGCATCCTCACTCACGACCGCAAAGCCAAGGGTGGTGGCAAGGCGGTCGATGCTGTGCCCGATCTCGGGGTCAATGTGGTAGGGCCTGCCCGATAGCACCATGAGCCGAACCCCCTCGCGCTTGGCGCGTGCCACGGCACGCTCGCCCTCGCGGCGGATCTTTTTCATGTGCGCGTCGTACGCCTGCTTGGCGGCACGCACAGCTGCTGCTACCTCGCGCCTCGTAAAGCCGCCGAATTCGGCACTCAGAAAGGTGAGCAGCTCTGCGGTCAGCTGCTTATCGTCGTTGACGTTCAGGTAAGGGTAAAGGAAGCGCACGGAGGAGAGCGAATCCATATTGTGCTGTAGCAGCTCGGAGTAGTATGCCACTACGGGGCAGTTGTAGCAGTTATCCGCCACGCGCTCATCTACGTTGCGCGTCATGGCAGGGTAAAAGATGGCATCTACACCATCCTCGATCAGCTGCTCGATATGACCGTGCATGATCTTGGCGGGGTAGCACGCGGTATCCGAGGGGATGCTGTACTGCCCCTTTTGATAGAGCTTGCGATTCGAGAAGCCCGAAAAGCGCACGCCAAAGCCGAGTGCGCGGAAAAGTGCATACCAAAACGGCCCCAGCTCATACATGCCAAGTGCCAGCGGCAGCCCTACGGTAAAGCCGCGCCGACCCTCGATCGGCTTCATGGTGGCAAACAGGTCGCGCTTGTAGGCGTGAAGGTTGGGCAGAGGATTTTCTGCAGCGCGCTTGCCTGCTCCTCGCTCGCACTTGTTGCCCGAAATGAATTTTTCACCGTCTGCAAAGGTGTTGACGGTGATATTGCAGTTATTGGTGCAGGCGTGGCAAACGGCAGCCTTTGAGGTGTGGGTAAAGCCTTTTAGCTGCTCACGTGTGAGCATAGAGGAGATCTCCCCCGCGGTGGACTGTGCATACAGTGCCGCGCCCCACGCGCCCATCAGCCCTGCAATAGCGGGGCGAATGACGGTGCGACCGAGCTCGCGCTCAAAGCTGCGCAGTACGGCGTCGTTTAAAAAGGTACCGCCCTGCACCACAATATTGTCGCCAAGCTCATCGGCACTGCCTGCGCGAATGACCTTGTAAATGGCATTTTTTACAACCGACACCGAAAGGCCCGCTGAAATATCGCCAACCGTTGCACCGTCCTTTTGGGCTTGCTTGACGGAGGAATTCATAAACACCGTGCAGCGCGAGCCAAGGTCAACGGGGGCATCGGCAAAGAGTGCCAGCCTTGCAAACTCCTCGGTTTCGTAGCCAAGGGATTTGGCAAAGGTTTCAATAAACGAGCCGCAGCCCGAGGAGCAAGCCTCGTTTAGCATAATGCTGTCAATGGCACCTGCGCGGATCTTAAAGCATTTGATGTCTTGTCCGCCGATGTCGAGAATAAAATCCACACGGGGATTAAAATAGCGTGCGGCGGTAAAGTGCGCCATGGTTTCAACCAGCCCGTGGTCAAGGTGAAAGGCGTGGCGGATCAGCTCCTCGCCGTAGCCCGTTACTGCCGCTGATCGGATCTTGACGCGGTCACCGCAAAGCGCATAGATCTCCTCTAACTGCTCCTTTACAATGCCAACGGGGTTGCCTTTGTTTGAGTTGTAGTAGGTATAAAGCAGCTTGTGATCCTCATCCATTAGCACCAGCTTTGTGGTGGTAGAGCCGCAGTCAATGCCAAGGTAGGCATTGCCCGTGTAGGTTGCCGGGTCGGCGTACTGCACCGATGCCGCGGCGTGGCGCGCGCGGAAGGCGGCGTATTCCTTTTTATCGGTAAAAAGAGGCGCAAGGCTTGAGGCCTCCATTTTTGCCGTGGCGGAGTTTTCCACGCGCGCAGTCAGCTCGTCATACGTAAAGGTGTCGTTCAGCCCTGCCGCATAAAACGCAGCGCCCAGTGCCACTGAAATGCGGGCGTAGGGCGGGAAAACGGCATTTTCGGGCGCGAGCCTTAAAACGTGCACAAACTGCTGCCGAAGCCCCTCGTTGAAGGAAAGAGGGCCGCCGAGAAACATGACCTTGCCCGCAATCCTTCTGCCCTGTGCAAGACCCGCAATGGTTTGGTTTACCACCGCACGGAAAATGCTTGCCGCAATATCCGCCTTGGCAGCACCCTGATTTAAAAGGGGCTGAATGTCGGTTTTGGCAAATACGCCGCAGCGAGAGGCGATGGGGTAGATGCGCGTTGCTTCAAGGCTGAGGCGGTCAAGCTCCTCGACCGTGAGGTCAAGCAGGGTCGCCATCTGATCGATAAATGCACCCGTGCCGCCGGCACATGTGCCGTTCATACGCTCGTCGGTGCCGCCGTCAAAGAAAATAACCTTGGCATCCTCGCCGCCAAGCTCTACCACAACGTTGGTATCGGGCTCAAGGCGGCGAACGGTCTCGCCGGTGGCAAAGACCTCCTGCACGAAGGGGAGGTCTGCCGCGCGCGCAAGCCCAAGCCCTGCCGAGCCCGATACGGCAACGCGAACGGGCTCCTCACCGATGAGGTCCTTGAGGCGCGTGAGAATTTCGAGCGTTTTTTGGCGCACCTGCGAAAAGTGACGCTCGTAGCATTCGTATCGTATTTCCTCACCTTGGGCAAGTACCACCTTTGCGGTGGTAGAGCCAATGTCTATGCCCAGGGTGAGTGCTTTTTTGTTTTCCATATGTACTCCCTAAAAGTACGGGGCTGCTCGCCGTTTTGCGCGCAGCCCCGTATGCGGTTAAGCCTCGGGGCGGTTATCGTTGCTGTCGCGATCTTCCTGTTGGTCAGCGTTACCGTCCTCGTCCGCGGCGGGCATTTGCATGCCGTTGCTTGCGGCGGGTGCGGCAAATTCGTTTTTGGCAAAGCGGCTGTCGGAGAAGTCGGCGGCAAGTGCTGCATCGCGCGCTGCCTGCTCGGCGGCTTCGCGGTCTGCCTTGGCGCGTGCCTCGTTTTCCTGCTTGCTGCGGGCGCGCTTTTCTTCAGCCATTGCCTCAAGCTCCTCTGCGGTCACGTCGTCGCGCTCCATGGCGGCGGCAAACTGGTCGCCCTCCATAAGCTCGTTTTTGAGAAGGAATTCTGCTACAAAATCAAGCTTGCTGCGGTGCTCGGTCAGCACACGCTTGGCGGTTTCATAGCCCTCGTCAAGCAGTGCCTTGATCTCCTTGTCAATGAGTGCCGCGGTTTCGGGCGAATAGTTAGTGCCGCTTGAAAAATCTCTGCCAAGGAACACCTCGCTGTCGGCAGTGCCGTACTTGACGGGCCCCAGCAGATCGGACATGCCAAGCTGTGTTACCATCTTGCGCGCAATGTCGGTGGCGCGCTCAATGTCGTTGGAGGCACCGCCCGAAATATCGCCAAACACAATAGCCTCGGCAACGCGGCCGCCAAGCAGCTCGGCGATCTTTTCCTTTAGCTCCTGCTTATATACGCTGTATTTATCCTCTGCGGGCAGGCTCATGGTGTAGCCGAGCGCGCGGCCCGAGGGGACGATGGAGATCTGATGCACGGCGTCAAGGTGGGGCAGGATATGCGAAACGATGGCGTGACCCGCCTCGTGGAAGGCGGTGTTTTTGCGCTCGCGCTCGTTCATCACGCGAGAAGCCTTTTTGGGGCCTGCGATCACGCGGATAAAGGCATCGTCAATGTCATCCATGCCAATCAGGCTCTTGCCGCGCCTTGCCGCAAGCAGTGCTGCCTCGTTTAACAGGTTTGCAAGATCTGCGCCCGTAAAGCCTGCGGTCTTTTTGGCGATCACGGAAAGATCGACCGATGCCTCAAGCGGCTTTTTGCGCACGTGCACCCCGAGGATCGCCTCGCGTTCCTTTACATCGGGTGCATCCACCGTGATCTGGCGGTCAAAGCGGCCGGGGCGCAGCAGGGCGGGGTCAAGAATATCGGGGCGGTTGGTGGCGGCAATCACGATAATGCCGTCGTGCGACCCAAACCCGTCCATTTCTACCAAAAGCTGATTGAGGGTCTGCTCGCGCTCGTCGTGACCGCCGCCAAGACCCGCACCGCGGTGGCGACCCACCGCATCGATCTCGTCGATAAAGATGATGCTTGCGGGGGTCTTGCGTGCGGTTTCAAAAAGGTCGCGCACACGCGAGGCACCCACGCCCACGTACATTTCTACAAAATCAGAGCCCGAAAGCGAGTAAAAGGGAACGCCCGCCTCGCCTGCAACTGCCTTGGCAAGCAGGGTCTTACCCGTACCGGGAGGGCCCACAAGCAGCACGCCGTGGGGAATTTTTGCACCAAGCCTGGTGAATTTCGTGGGGTCCTTCAAAAATTCTACGATCTCCTCAAGCTCCTGCTTTTCCTCGTTTGAGCCTGCCACGTCCTCAAAGGTGATATGCTCCTTGGTGTCTGCGGCGGTTTTGGCGCGTGCCTTGCCAAAGCTGTTCAGCTTTGAGCCGGGGCCGCCTGCCGAGCGCATCATAAAGAACCACAAAAGCCCAAATACCACCAGGATCAGCAAATAGGGCAGCAGGCTGACCCACCAAGGGTAGGTGGTCTGCGGCTCAATGTCGTAGGTCTTGAGGTTGGTGTTGGTTTTTTTCACGTAGTCGCCGCAGTATTCGTTGAAAAGATCAAGCGAGCGCAGCTGATAGGAAACGTCGGTCGTTGCAAAGCTGCCGTCGGCATTGGTTTTGAGGCTGCCGTCGGCGTTTTGCTCAATGACCTTCAAGGTGATGTAGTAGCTTTCGTCAATGACAAAGGATACCACTCTGTTGCTTTCAAAGTAGGCAACAACGTCGCCAAGCACGATCTTTTCTTCCTTCGTGCTCTGGAAGATGGTTGCCACCACGCCGATGATCACGGCGATCAGCAAAAGATAAAGGAGTATTGATTTGATGTGATGTTTCATTTGTTCCTCCGTGTGGGATTATTGGTATGTTATATACGGCGGATCACGGCGGCGCGTGCCGCGGATCGCGATGCTATCAAGGGGGAAGCCCCGCCGAGGGGCGGGGTCAGTTAAAATAAAATTCTACAATAAGATCCGCGTTTTTGGTGGCTCCGTCACGCACGGGGCCAAAGGGGATGGCAAGTATGCCTTGCTCATCTGCCAGCAGGGGCATGCGTGCGCGCACCTCGGGGGGGAGATGGCGAAGCGTACCAAGACGCCGCACCGATTTGTGCATGCGACCCGCAAGAACGGTGTCGCCCTCGGCGCGTGCGCGTGCGTACGGCTCGCCGAGCATGGCGGTGCTGCAAAGCTTTTGCGCGGTGTGATACTTGTAGTGTGCGGTAAGCTCTTTTCGTATAGTTTCACCCACACCGCCGAAAATTACAAGCGCATCGGCGGGTTTTATCTCGTTTTCGCTCTGACACAGCAAAATACGGTAGTCTTTTTTGTCAAGTGCCTCACGGCTTGTGACCGTCAGCCTGCCGTTCTCTTTGCGCAAAACCGTTTTTGGGGGCAGGGAGAGCGATGCGTGCGGCTTTTTGCTTTCAAGCAGCGCGCAGATCGCCGCGAAATGCGCGGCGGTGGGTGGCTCGGGCAACAGCTGCTGCATCACGCGCAAAAGGATCGGCTGCGGCAAAAGGCGCAGGGCGTCAAGTGACGGCTCGCTGCCCTCGCGTGCCAAAAAGTCTGTGGCAAGACCGTTTAAATATTGCTCGTCAGCGGTCAGTGCCTCGGCACAGCGCGCCGCCATAAGGGGGGCGTTTGGCTGTAGCTTTGTGAGGAGTGGCAGCACGCGCAGTCGCAAAAAATTGCGCTGGCAGCAGATCTCCTCGTTGGTGCTGTCTGTCACGTAGCTTAAATTTTTTGCCGTGAGGTAGGAGAGCAGATCCGCTTTTTTGATAGCGAGCAACGGGCGCACCACAAGGAGCCCGTCACCCAGTGGGCGGCAGGCGGGAATGCCGCAAAGCCCGCGCGTGCCGCTGCCGCGCAGCAGATGCTGCAGCATGGTTTCGAGCTGATCGTCGGCATGGTGCGCGGTGGCAAGCAACGGAATGCCGCGCTCACGCATCAGTGCCGCGAGAGCCGCATAGCGCGCCTCGCGCGCGGCGGTTTCAAGGCTCTCGCCCGTTTCCCGCGCCCTCGCGGGGGCATCCACGCGCAAAAGATGAAAGGGAATACCAAGGGATGCGGCAAGCCCCTCGCAAAACGCCGCGTCGCGGTCTGCCTCGGCACCGCGAATGCCGTGGTGCACGTGTACGGCACAAATGTTTTGCTTATCGCGCAGGAGCGAGAGCAGTGCCACCGAATCGGCACCGCCCGAAAGCGCCACCGCAAGGGGAGTGTCCTGCGCCAAGCCCGCAAGCTCGTGCGGGTCGCGAAGCCCCTTTAGAGGTTGTGCCTTTTTCATTACGGTTCTTCTCGCGCGGTGTCGATGGTGCGGAACTTGGTGTAGGTGCCCAGCCACCCCATCTTCACGTTGCCGGTCGAGCCGTGACGGTTCTTTTGGATAATGACCTCTGCGATGTTGCCCTCCTTTTGGTCGGGATCGCGGGAGGTATTATAGTATTCGTCACGGTAAAGGAACATAACGACGTCCGCATCCTGCTCGATCGCACCCGAGTCACGCAGGTCGGAGAGCTGGGGACGCTTGTCGGTTCTGCCCTCGGGACCACGGGAGAGCTGTGCGCAGCAAAGGATCGGCACACGCAGCTCCTTTGCCATGAGCTTCAGACCGCGCGAGATCACGCTGACCTCAAGCGCGCGGTTGTCGTAATGCTGCTCGCTTTCCATCAGGCCCAGGTAGTCAACCACCACAAGGCCGAGATTTTCTACGCGGCGCAGCTTCGCCTTCATGGCGGTTACGGTAATGCCCGAGGTGTCGTCGATCAAAATATCGGTGGCGGAGAGGCGCATGGAGGCATCGGCAATTTTTTTCCAATCCTCGGGCTGCAGCTGCCCCGAGCGCAGGCTGTAGCTATCCACCAACGCCTCACTCGCGATCATACGCGAGGCAAGCTGCTCGGCAGACATCTCAAGAGAAAACAGGCACACCTTTTTGCCCGAGGAGAGCGCCACGTTGGTGGCAACGTTCAGGGCAAAGGCAGTTTTACCCATACCGGGGCGTGCACCAACCAGAATGAGGTCGGAGTCCCCCATGCCGACGAGCAGCTTATCCACGCCCGAGAAGCCCGTGGGCGTGCCGGTTGCGGCATCCTTGTCGGTTTGCAGGCGGTGCAGGTTTTCAAGCACGTCACGCAGGACGTCGCGAATGTGGCGGAAGCTGCGCGAATCACGCCCCTGCGCGATCTCGGTAAAGCGGCTTTGCGCGAGGTCCAGCACCTGTGCTACGCCCTCCTGCTCGCCGTAGGTAAGCTCGGAGATCTCACCGCACACCTCAATGATGCGGCGGCGGGTGCTTTCTTCCTTGACAATGCGCGCGTAATCGGCAATGTTCATGGCACTGGGCGTGACGTCAAGCAGCGAACGGATATAGCTTTCACCGCCCGATTTTTCGTATACGCCCTTGTGCACGAGAGAATCGATCAGCGTGACGGGGTCGATTTCTTGGCTCGCATCAAATAGCTCGCGCATGGCAAGATAGATCTGCTTGTGCTCCTGCACGTAAAAATCATCCGCGCCGATGCTTGCCGCGATCTCGGTGATCGAGTTCGGGTCAATGAGGATAGAGCCGAGCAGGGCGCGCTCCGCAGAGAGGGAGCAGGGCATCTTGCGCGCGAGCATATCCTCGCTTCTTACTGCTTCGTTATTCATAGCCGTTGCCTCAAGCATCTGTTACAATAACGTGGATCTTGCCCGAAACGTCTGTGTAAAGACGCACGTCAAGATCGTAGGTGCCGTATGCCTTGATGGGGGCGGGCAGCGCGATCTTGCGCTTATCCACGGTAACGCCGTGCTCCTTTTCAAGCTTCTCGGCAATTTCCTTGGAGGTCACCGACCCGTAAAGGTGTCCGTCAGCCCCCGCACCCACCTTGATCTTTACCGTAATGCTCTCAAGCCTTTTGGCAATATCCTTGGCTGCGGCGCGCTCGGTGTCGATCTTGTGCTGCTTGGCAGCCTCTTTGTTTTTCAGCTCTGTCATAGATTGGTTGTCGGCGGGCACTGCCAGCTTGCGGGGAAGCAGAAAATTGCGTGCGTATCCGTCGGATACCTCGATCAGCTGGTCCTTTTTGCCCTGTCCCTTTACGTCGGCTGTAAGAATGACTTTCATAAAAACGTTCCTTTCTTTATCGCGCAATCGCGTATCGTGTGCGTGCTGCATAGCGGCACGGCTGCTTATGAGTGATATTGGCGGTTAATTGTGTGCCTCGGCTTCGCTGATATAGGCGCGAATGGCACCGCGCAGATCCTCCACTGCCGTTTCAAGCGAAACGTCGGACAGGACCGTTCCGGCGGAGTCAAAGCGTCCGCCACCGCCCAGCTTTTCAAGAATAAGCTGTACGTTGATCGTGCCGTCGGAGCGACCCGAAATGTGCACCACGTTATCCACGACCACCAGCGCAAAGGAGGCGCATACGCCCTTTACGTTGAGGAGGCGGTCTGCTTCCTTGGCGGCGGCAACGCGGTCGTCAGCCCCTCTGCCGGTGCCGTGGCTCCACGTCAGACCAATGGTGTTTCCGTGCATCAGCGAGCAGCCCGAGAAGCTGCGCTCGCATACGTAGTCGGCATAGTCCTGGTTGAAGAAGGTGTGGACGTACTCGGCGTTCGCGCCCTTGCCAAAGAGGTAGCGCGCGGCATCAAGCGTGCGGCTGCCCGTATTGCGCGTAAAGCCGCCCGTATCCAGCATAATGCCCGAAAGCATTACGCTTGCCACCTCGTCGGATACCAGCTTGTTGTTGTCGCTTTCGTTGCCGGTCTCGCTTTGCTCAAGCATCTCGGCAACAAGCTCGGTTGCAGAGGAGGCGCCGGGATCGATGTAGTTGACGACCGGCTCGAAATCGTATTCGCCCGCTTGACGGTGGTGGTCGATAATAGCAATCTTGCCCGACACCTGCCGCACGCTGTCGGCAACCTCGGGAGATTCAATAATGCGCAAATTGTTGGCATCCGTGATGATCAGCAGCGTGCCGGAGCGAATGAGATCAAGCCCCTTATGCCCCGAGATAAACATGTCGCTATACACCTTCGAGAGGGTCAGGCGCTCGGTGGCAATGCGGAAATTGGCGTTGTCAAGATCCATGATGATCTTGGTGGGAATGCCCGCAAGAAGTCCCAGCTGTGCCACGCCCACGCAGGAGCCGATCGAGTCAAAGTCGGGGTTGCGGTGACCCATGATCAGCAAATTATCCGCCTCGGAGATCTTGGTCAGCAGGTAGTTGGCAACCACGCGAGATTGCACGCGTGAGCGACGCTGGAAGGGGCGTGTTTGACCGCCGTAGTAGCGAATGCCGTCACGGCGGCGTACGGCAACCTGGTCGCCGCCGCGCTGCAGGGCCATGTCAAGCGCGGAGTTTGCCTCCCTTGCGCGCTCTGCCATGGTGCAGTCGTCAAGCGAAACGCCGATGGAAACGGTTACGGGAATGCCGTACTCGCCAAGGCGGATGTCGCGGATGCGGTCAAGCAGGGCGCTGAATTTATCCTCCTCGCAAAGGCGCAGCTTTTCCTGTGAGAAAAACATGATGTAACGGTCGCGCTCGTATTCGCGCAAAAAGCCGTTCATGTTTGCCGCCCACTGGATCAGCACGTCGTCTACCTTACGCGAGGCATCACGGTAATTGGCGTGCGTGTACTGCGTCAGCTCCTCAAGGTTATCTACGTCAATGTAGGCAACCGCAGGCATATCGCGCTCCATTTTTTCTTTTAGGTTTAAAAGCTCGGAGGCGTCGGTGAAGGTTAGGAGATAACCGATGCGGTCATGCAGGGTCATGGCATAGGCGCGCGCCACGTAGCGACCGCCGTCGGGCAGGTGCACCACGGTGCCGTCGAGCATGCAGTCGGGCAGGGTTTCGGTGGGCACCTTGCTATCCTCGGATTTGGCGGCAATGGTTTCCATTGTAAATTTGCCAAGCTCGGTTCTTGCATCCTCGCCGTTTACGCCTGCGCGAATGATCTCCTGCAGCGTCACGCCCCCGCAGAAGTCGGAAACGGTGCCGCGGTAAAAGGGATCCTCCTCGCCAAGCACCATTTGCAGCGCGCTGTTGAGTGCGCGCACGCGCCCTTGCTCGTCTACAACGGCGTAAGGCAGCCCCACGGCATATTTAAACATATTGTGCATTTTCGTGTTGAGGGTTTCAAACATGATCTCCTCGCCGCGCTGCTTATGCTCCTTTAAAAGGAAAAACAGGCAGGCAAGCAGACCGAACGTGAGATAAGCGCCAAGAAAGATCAGCGCGGCGCGTGCCGTGAGTGGCACGGGGGCAAGCTGCGATGCGGCAATATATACGCCGAAAAACAAAAGCCCAAGCGCGAGCACAACGATCATCGGAATGGCTATGCCCGTACGGCGACGAGTCTCGGATTGTTTTTGCATTATTGCTCTCCTTTACTGCTTTTTGCGTGGTGATAGGCTGCGATCAACGTGCGGATCGCGCCAAGGAATGCCGTAGCCGCCAGTGCTGTGGCGGGGCTGGCCCAAACAAGATAGACAAGTGCCATCAGCAAAAGGATCGACAGGCAAGAGCGCGGTGCATCGCGCCGCAAGAGCTGCCCGAGGCCGACGAGCGCAAGCCCCGGCTCGAGAATGAGGGCAAGGTTTTGCCCTACCGCACCAGTGGGTGTGGCGGTGTCGGCATTGGCGATCAGGGCAACAAAATAGGAAATTAAAAACAAGATCGCGGCAGTTACGCTCACGGTGGGGGTGAGCATTAGACGCGGCAGGCGCGGTAAGGTGCCGAAGGAAACAAGCAGCACCGTTAGCGTGCGCCACGTAAAGTAGGCGGTCACCATGGCGATTACGCCAAAGATGGCGGGCGAGAGGTTCACGAGCTCCGATAGCATGTTGCGGATCGCGGTTTCTGAAATTTCAATCGTTACACCCATGTCGGCATACATGGCGCGCCCTTCCTCAAGCGTGGCGATCAGTGCATCGCCGAGAGCTTTTACAAAATCGGGTAAAAGCGATACGTTAAGCAAATTCATCAGTGCCAGCGTGACGCCCCCTGCGAGCAAAAGCCCTGCGGCAATGGCGGCTGCCAGTGCGGCAACGGCACCGGTGAAGGGCGCGCAGCGTCGCACGGCGAATGCCCCAACCAGAGCCACGGGCAGGGGCAGGAGCGTGAGCAGCGCGTTTATGGGGTCGCCGCGAAGCAGATACGCGGCAAGATAAGCCGCCACAGGCAGGAGCATCAGCACGGCGTCGCGCACGGGGCTTTTTGCGGCAAGCAAAAGCATTGCGCCGCACGCACCGCCGAATACAATGGCGAAAAACGCGGCAGGCAGCATCATCGAGCCGGATGCGCCAAAGAGCAGCAGCGCGGGTATGGCGGGGGCAAAGAGTGAGATCAGCGTGCGCGTTTGCATATAGAAGAATACGGCGCAAGCCGCAACGAAGAGCAGCGCGAGCGATTCGTTGGTCACAAAGGGGATCACAAGTGAGGATGCAAGGTAATATATCGCTGCTGCAAGCAGCCTTGTTGCATCGGGGCGTGTGAGCAGGCTTCGCCAAGCGGCGAGATCTGCCTTATTCAGTGCGGCACCGTTCATGGCGTTACCTCCTGCAAAATCTAATATTCTAATTTAATATTATAACATACATTTTGAAGATTGTAAACAGGTATATTGAACGATTTGTGAAAAAAAGAGATAGAAAGGAAAATATTTCCACACTTATCGGCAATTTTACAAAAAAAGAAAAAAATTTGCATATTCTATTGCAAAATGGGAAAAAGTGTGATATACTACTGACAGTTGATAGTAGGTTGGAGCAGGTTGGTAAGACCTGCTCCTCTTCTTTGCAAACGAAAATACAAGGCAAAAAGGAGGTACTCTTGTGGCAACAGCAAAAAACATTGCCGAAGCAGTGCGTGCGTTGATCACACCCGTGGCAACGGAGCTGGGGCTTACCCTGTGGGACGTGGAATTTTTGAAGGAGGGTGCACGCCGTGTGCTGCGTGTGACCATTGACAGCGACGAGGGCATCACCATTGAGGATTGCGAGCGCATGCACCGCGCCATTGACCCCGTGCTTGACGAGGCAGATCCCATTGAGGACTCCTACGACCTTGAGGTCAGCTCCCCCGGCATCGAGCGCGATCTGCGCACCGATGCACATATCGATTGGTCGGTGGGAGAGCAGGTCGAGCTGCGCTTTTTCGCGCCCGTTGGCGGCAAAAAGACGCTGCGCGGCGTTCTTGTTGGCAGGGATGAGGCAGGCAACGTTTTGCTTGAAGCAGGCGGTGAGGTGACCGCGTTTGCACGCAATGCCATCGCCAAGCTTTCAACCGTATTTGAATTTTGAGAATAAATTTGTGAAAGAAAAAGAAACATACAACGAAAGGATAAGATCATGAGCACGAAAAGCAGCAAGGAGTCGTTTCTGAACGCACTTGACCTTCTTGAAAAGGAGAAGGGAATTCCCAAGGCATATATGCTGGAAAAGATTGAGGCAGCACTGGTATCCGCCTACCACAAGGAGTACGGTGCCAATGCCAACGTGCGTATCGTTTTTGACCTCGAGAAGGACGACGTGCGCGTATTTCAGCAAAAAACCGTTGTGGATACCGTGACCGATCCCGAAAATGAGATCTCGCTTGAGGATGCAAAGGCACTGAATAAGCGTCACACCCTCGGCAAGCTGATCGAGATCAAGGTAAAGCCCGAGAATTTCCGCCGTCTTCCGGCAGCCGCCGCAAAATCGGTTATCATTCAGAGCATTCGCGAGGGTGAACGCCGCGTGATGCAGGAGGCATATGAGAGCCAGCGTGAGGAGATCATTACCGCAACCGTGAGTAAGATCGACCCGCAAAACGGCAACGTGGTGCTGGATACCGGCACGGGTCGCGCCGTGCTGCTGAAAAACGAGCAGATCCCCGGGGAGAGCTTTGAGGTGGATGACCGCATTAAGGTATTCGTGATGGAGGTCAACAAGGAGGCACACGGACCTCTGGTAACTCTTTCCCGTTCTCATTCGGGTCTTGTACGCCGTCTTTTCGAGCTGGAGATCCCCGAGATCGCAGACGGTGTTGTGATGATCAAGAGCGTTTCTCGCGAGGCGGGCGTGCGCAGCAAGGTTGCCGTTTACTCCCGTGACGAGAACGTAGACCCCATCGGTGCCTGCATCGGTAACCGAGGCATGCGTATCGGCGGCATCGTTGACGAGCTGCGCGGTGAAAAGATCGACATTATTCCCTATAGCGAGGCTCCCGAGGAGTTTATTGCGGCAGCACTTGCCCCTGCACGCGTGCTTTCCGTTGAGCTTACGGGCGAGCGCACCTGCCGTGTGCTGGTTGATCCCGATCAGCTTTCCCTTGCCATTGGCAGAGAGGGTCTTAACGCCCGTCTTGCAGCCAGACTCACCGGCTACAAGATCGACATTAAGGCAGAATAACCCCCAAAACGGTATAAAAAATGGAACAAAAAGCAAAGAAAATGCCGGAGCGTCAATGCCTTGGCTGCAACGGGCATTTTCAAAAAAAGGAGCTGCTGCGCGTGGTGCGCGACCCCGCAGGTGCGGTGTCGCTTGATTTCACGGGCAAAAAATCGGGGCGCGGCGCGTATATTTGTAAGAGCAGTGCTTGCCTTGCAAAGGCAGAGCGCACGGGTCGCCTTGCACGCAATCTCGCGTGCGAGATCCCGCAGGACGTATTTGCCGCCATGCGCGCGGAGCTGACAGCTCATGAAGGAAATTGAAAAAAAAGCACTTGCTTATCTCGGCTTTGCCGTGCGCGCGGGTCGCGTGGTCATTGGCGTGCCGCTGATATGCGAGGCACTGAAAAAGGCCCAACACGGGCGCGAAAATGCACCGCTTATCGTATTAGAGGCAGATGATACCTCCGCCAATACGCACAAACGGATCACCAACCGTACCACTTATTATAATACCCCGTCGGTGCAGCTGTCGCTTGACGGTGCGGCGCTTGCCACAGCCGTGGGAAAGCGCGGCGGCACGGTGGGCGCGGTTGCCGTGACTGACGTGGGGCTTGCGGCACAGATCGCCGCACTTTACGGTATCACCCCCAAGAGATAACAAACGCCCCACGGGGCGGGCAGAAATTCAACTACACTTTGGAAGAGTGTTCCGCACGGACTGCGGAAGACAAGGAGGAAATATGGCTTTTAAGGTTGCACAATTAGCAAAGGATCTCGGTATCAAGAGTAAACAAATTACAGAATTGATGACCGCGCGCGGTTTTGAATGCAAAACCACGCAAAAATCGCTGGATGCAAAGGAATTTGATATTATTTTTGAGGCTTTGACGCGCGAAAGGCAGATCACTGATATTGACGCGTATCTGTTTGGGGATACCTATATCCCGACCGTGGCGGTAGCAAAGCCCGCACGCAAAAAAGAACCTGCCGAAACGGCAGGGGAGAGTGCCGCTGCGCCCGTAGCGGACAAAAAAACTGCGCCTGAAACAGAAAAAGCAGCCCCCGAGGTGAAGTCCGCACCGAAGACGGAGACTGCAAAAGCCACAAACGCTTCCAAAGAGATTGCAGCGGAAAAGCCCGCAAAGCAGGAAAAGACCGCACAGGCAGAAAAGGCGGAGGAGCCCAAGGTAAAGGCACCCAAGCCGGAGCCTGCAGCACGCCCCACGCCCCGCACCTACAACATTCCGCAAAATCTGCGTGATACCATTACCACGCAGCGTCCCGCTGCCACGCAGCCTGCGCGCCGCGATGCGGCAGGCATGGGTGCACGCCAGACACAGCAAGCGGGCACGCGCCCCATGGGTGACCGCCCTATGCGCCCCGATTTCGCACCCCGTGGCGGGGCATTTGCACAGGGCAACGTAAAGCCCCAGTTTGCGCAGCCCCGTCAGGATAACCGCGCGCAGCAAAGACCGCAGCAGCAAAGAGGCGGTAACGGCGGCTTCCGTGATAAGGACGAGGGCGCAGGACGCATTGTGCGTGAGCAGTTCCGCCCGCAGGTCATTACACGTGGGCAGACCCCCAAGGGCACCGATGCTTCTGCTAAAACGCGTGGCACCCGTGTGGTGGATATGCGTGGCTCGAGCGTAGATCTTTCCAAGTACGACGAGCGTCTTGATACCTTTGTACCCGATGCCGTGCGCGATGCACGCGGCGGCAACCAACGCTTTAAGAAGCAGCAGGTTGGCACGCACGCCTTCACGGCGGGCAAGAAGGGTGCGAAAAAAGCATCTGCACCTGCCACAAAGCAGGCACTGCACGTGACCATTCCCGAGGAGATCACCGTGAGCGAATTTGCTTCTCGCATGAAGATTGCGCCCGCTGAGGTCGTGAAAAAGCTCATGATGATGGGCATGATGGTGACGCTCAATCAAGCCATTGATTTTGATACGGCATTCCTCATTGCCTCCGAGCTTGGTGTTGAGGCAACCAAGGAGGTCGTTGTGAGCATTGAGGAGAAGCTCTTTGACGATACCGAGGATAAAGCCGAGGACCTTATTGACCGCGCACCCGTTGTGTGTGTAATGGGTCACGTTGACCACGGTAAGACCTCACTGCTTGATGCCATTCGTCACACCAACGTGACCGCAGGCGAGGCGGGCGGCATTACCCAGCACATCGGTGCATACCGTGTGAAGGTTGACGGCAGAGATCTCACCTTCCTTGATACCCCCGGTCACGAGGCGTTTACCGCTATGCGTGCCCGCGGTGCCAAGGCAACCGATATTGCCATTCTTGTGGTAGCGGCAGATGACGGCATCATGCCCCAGACCGTTGAGGCGATCAACCACGCCAAGGCTGCTGAAATTGATATTATCGTTGCCATCAATAAGATGGATAAGCCGGGCGCAAATCCCGATGCCATTAAGCAGGAGCTTACCAAATACGATCTCGTGCCCGAGGAGTGGGGCGGCGACGTGATCTGCGTGCCGATCTCCGCACTCAAGCGCGAGGGCATTGACACTCTGCTTGAAAACGTGCTTTTGGTTGCTGATATGAAGGAGCTGAAGGCAAATCCCGACCGCCGTGCAAAGGGTATTATCATTGAATCGAAGCTTGACCGCGGCCGCGGCCCTGTAGCAACCGTGCTGGTACAAAACGGTACGCTGAAGGGCGGCGACATCGTGATCGCAGGCACGGCAGTTGGCCGTGTGCGCACCATGTGCGACCACACGGGCAGAATGGTAAAGGAGGCAGGCCCCTCCGTGCCTGTTGAGATCGTGGGTCTTGCAGAGGTGCCTGAGGCAGGCGATGAATTTGCAGCTGTTGAGGATGAGCGCATGGCAAGAACCCTTGCCGATCAGCGCCGCGACAGGGCGAAGGAGGAGGGCTTTAAGGCAAATGCCCGCGCCAACCTCAACGACCTGTTTGCACAGATCTCCGAGGGTGTGAAGGAGCTTAATATTATTGTAAAAGCAGACGTTGCCGGCTCTGCCGAGGCAGTGAAGCAGTCGCTTGAAAAGCTTACGAATGAGGAGGTTAAGGTGCGCGTGATCCATGCCGCCGTCGGTGGTATTATCGAGGGCGACGTTATGCTTGCAGCCGCCTCCAATGCCATTATCGTTGGCTTTAACGTTCGCCCCGACAAGGCGGCGATCGACTCTGCCGAGCGCCAAAAGGTAGATATCCGTACCTACCGCATCATCTACGAGTGCATTGAGGAGATCGAGGCGGCTATGAAGGGTATGCTGGCGCCCAAGTTCCGCGAGAACGTGATCGGTCACGCAGAGGTGCGCCAAACCATTCACGTACCGAACGTCGGCTTTATCGCAGGCTCTTACGTGCAGGACGGCAAGATCACCCGTCAGTCCCAGATTCGCGTGGTGCGCGACGGCATCGTGATCTTTGAGGATAAGATCGCGTCGCTGCGCCGCTTTAAGGATGACGTGCGTGAGGTTGCAGACGGCTACGAGTGCGGTATCGGTCTTGACCGCTTTAACGATATTAAGGTTGGAGATATTCTCGAGGCCTTTATTATGGAGGAGATCGAGCAGTGAGGTAAGCTCACTGTGATCAGATCCAAAGGGGAGGCTTTCAATGACTTGGGAAAAATCGTGCGGCGCACTGGTGGTGCGCCGCGAACAGGACAATTATTATATACTCATGATACGCCATAAGGCAGGCGGTCATCGCTCCTTCCCCAAGGGACACATGGAGGAGGGCGAAAGCGAATACGCAACCGCCCTGCGCGAGGTAATGGAGGAAACCTCCTCTCGCATTGCGATCATTTCGGATTTTCGTGCAACTGTTAGCTACAGCCCGGGGCCCGGTGTGATGAAAGAGGTGGTGTATTTTCTCGCCTTTACCACCGAAGAGAGCATCAAGCCAAGAGAGGGAGAGATCGCCGAGGTTGAGTGGATCCCGCTTAACGAGGCGGAAAAATGCCTGACGCACGAAAACGATAAGACTGTATTTCGCGCCGCGATGGAGCGTATGCAGAATATTAGTTTTTCGATAAAGTGAAAGGGAAACGAGTGAGAAGGGAGACCCCCTTTTGAAAAATGGGGTCTCCCTTCTCTTTGTTTGCCTGCGGCAAACAAATTCACTTTCCACTCCCGAAAACTTTAAAAAGTAAATAGGGGATGTTATTTTTGTGCCGTGCGGTATCGCTTCAAGCAGAGGAAAGGTCAAAAGCACGCATTGCGTAAAAGGGGAAAGTAATATCCTTTTTTTGAAGGTTTTCGGCGGGGTAGGTGAATTTGCTTTTCGCTGTGGCAAAAGCAAAGAGGAAGGGGAGCCCTTTTTTGCAAAGGGGCTCCCCTTCCTTTTAGTCTTATTGCATCTTCAATCAGTCGAAATAACCTTCTCTGTGCAAAAGCTCTGCAATGAGAACTGCGCCGCCTGCGGCACCGCGCAGGGTGTTGTGAGAAAGACCGACAAACTTATAATCGTAAACGCTATCCTCGCGCAGGCGACCCACGGTTACGCCCATGCCGCCGTAAATATCGCGGTCAAGCGCAGCCTGCGGGCGGTTATCCTCCTCAAAGTAGGTGATAAACTGTTCGGGCGCGTGCGGAAGCTCCAGCTCCTGCGGCTTACCCTTAAAGCTTTTCCAAGCGGCAAGGATCTGCTCTTTCGTGGGCTTCTTGCGGAATTTTACAAACACAGCGGCGGTATGACCGTCGGTTACGGGTACGCGGATGCACTGGGTGGTGATGGTAATGCCCTCGCACTTCACAATTTCACCGTTCTCAACCTTGCCCCAAACGCGCAGGGGCTCCTGCTCGCTCTTTTCCTCCTCGCCGCCGATGAAGGGGATCACGTTGTCGATCATTTCGGGCCACTCCCGAAAGGTCTTACCTGCGCCCGAAATTGCCTGATAGGTGGTGGCAACCACCTCATAGGGCTCAAATTCCATGAGGGCGGTAAGTGCGGGCACGTAGGACTGGATCGAGCAGTTGGGCTTTACTGCCACAAAGCCGCGCTTGGTGCCAAGACGCTTTCTTTGTGCGGCAATGACCTCAAGGTGCGCGTCGTTGATCTCCGGGATCACCATGGGGACGTCGGGCGTCCAGCGGTGTGCGGAGTTGTTGGATACCACGGGGATCTCTGCCTTGGCATAGGCATCCTCCAGTGCGCGGATATCCTCCTTTTTCATATCAACGGCGCAGAACACCATATCGCAAAGTGCCTTCATCTCGTTGATATTGGCGGCGTCGTGCACGAGCATATCGGCAGCGTACGCGGGCATAGGAGTTTTAAGCTTCCAGCGGTCGCCCACTGCCTCGCGGTAGGTCTTGCCTGCCGAGCGTGCAGAAGCGGCAAGTGCCGTTACTTCAAAATAAGGGTGGTTGTCAAGCAGGGTGAGAAAGCGTTGTCCCACCATACCGGTAGCGCCAATTACGCCAACTTTACGTTTTGCCATGGTAGTTCTCCTTTGGGAATTATCGAAATAATAAAAGATTATAGCACACACTGCATAAAAAATCAATAGGTTTGCATGATTTTCCTTTAAAATGCAGCGGCGGGTTATTGATGCAGCAGGCGATACAGCTCGTTTTTGGGCATACCGCGCTCCTTGGCGGCTTTTTTGATGGCATCCATGCGTGCCATACCCTGCTTTTCATAATATGCAACGTGGTCGGCGGGGGAGAGTGTAAGCAGCGGTGAAGCCGTTTCCTGCACGGCGCAGCCGTTGCCGCCCGCCACGATCAATACGTACTCGCCGCGCGGCGCGGTTTCTCTGTAATGTGCAATCGCGCCGCCAAGCGTGGTGCGCAATATTTCCTCGTTGCGCTTGGTCAGCTCACGGCAAAGGGCAATGGCACGGTTGCTGCCAAACGCCCCCTCAAGTTCATCAAGCGTTTCGGGAAGACGGTGGGGTGCTTCATGAAAAATCATGGTACGCGTTTCGTTTGTGAGTGCCGTTAAGCGTGCTTGACGCTCTTTTTTTTCACGGGGCAAAAAGCCCTCAAAGCAAAAGCGTGCGGTGGCAAGGCCCGAGAGTGCAAGCGCAGTAATGCCTGCGCAGCAGCCGGGCACCGAGGTCACGGGCACGCAGGCATCGGCGGCAAGTGCCACAAGATCCTCGCCGGGATCGCTGATGGCAGGGGTGCCCGCATCGGTTACCAGCGCGCAGCTCTCGCCGTTTTGCAAGCGCGCCACGATCATGGGGCCGCGTTCGCGGCGATTGTGGTCGTGATAGGAAACAAGCGGGCGTGAGATGCCAAAGGCGGCAAGCAGCTTGGCGGTGTTACGGGTGTCCTCGGCGGCAATAAAATCCACCTCGGCAAGGGTCTTTTTGGCACGGTCGGAAAGATCGGCAAGATTGCCGATGGGGGTAGCGACTAAATAGAGCGTCCCGCCGAGGATGCGGTTTTTTTCTTCGTTTGGCATGAGTGTTCCTTTCTCCCACGGTGGCACGGGGCAGGGCTCTCACATAAGATGGTTGTGAGAAATTTTTTAAGGGGTGGCAAGCATGGCAATTAAGATCTATATCGATCAGGGGCACAATCCCGTCAACCCAAACGCGGGCGCGGAGGGTAACGGATTGCGCGAGCAAAACATTGTATATCGGATCGGGCAGGAGCTGGCAACGCTGCTTCGCCAAAGCGGTAATTACGAGGTGCGACTGTCGCGCCCCACGGCAGATACGCAGCTTGGAACGTCAAATTCCACCAGCCTGCGGCTGCGTGCAAGCGACGCGAACAGCTGGGGCGCAGATTATTTTCTCAGCCTGCACACCAACGCTTCGGAGCTTGCCGCCGCCACGGGGAGCGAGGCATTTGTGTTTGCACTCGGCGGCACTGCCGCAGCACTTGCCACAGATATATTAGCCGCCCTTCAGAATGAAACGGGGCTACAAAATCGCGGTGTGTTTGCGCGCCCCTCGCTTTACGTGCTGAAGCGCACCGATATGCCCGCAATTTTGCTTGAGCTTGGATTTATTACCAACGCGCGTGATGCGCGGCTGATGAATGAGCAGCCACAGCTTTTTGCACGTGGGATCTATGAGGGGATCGTGGCATACACGGGGCTGGCGTGAAAAGTCCTTTAACGGTGTCAAAAAATCCCATTATTGTAAATAGCCTGCGCGCGCTCGGAAAGGGCGGTGTCGCCGATCCTATCATGCAAAAGCAGGGGCGGCAGGACGACAAGCCCCTCGCCGCCGCCAAGCCGCGCCTCGAGCAGCACCATAGAGGGGGCGGCACTTGGGTGATCGTGTACAAACACGCACCGTTTGGGGGCTAATTTGGCGGCGCGCAGTGCCGCAAACAGGCTTTCAAGGCGATCGGGACGGTATACCGCACAAAAGGTTCCGCCGTATTTTAAGCACCGCGCCGCAGCTGCGGCAAATTCGGCAATGCCGCCATCGGTTTCGTGCCGTGCGGTCTGCTTGGCACCGTGCGGCGAGGAAAAGCCGCTGTCGGTGCGCATATAGGGTGGGTTTGCAAATACTGCCTCCACCTCGCCGCCAAGCATGGCGGCGGTGAGCACGCGTGCATCCGCCTCGCGCACCGTGATGCGGTCGTCAAGGTGATTGAGCGCCACGTTGCGTGCTGTCAGCTCTGCCATTTCGTGCTGTATTTCTACGGCTGTAATATGCGAAAAACGCCCCCGTGCGGCGGCTAACAGTGAAATGATGCCGTTGCCGCAGCCAAGCTCAAGCGCGCGAGCACGCGGTGCGGGGCGCAAAAACGCCGAAAGCAAAAAGGCATCCGTGCCAAACGCGAGGGCGTTTTTCTTTTGTATGAGGCAAAGCCTTTCGTTTACCTCGTCAAGCCGTTCGTCGACGGTAAGAGAAACCTCGTAATTCATAAAACACCTTCATCTGCTACCGAAAAAGACTGATTTTAAAGCGCAGCCTTAAAACCAGTCTTTTTTCATTTGGATCTGTAAAATTACTCAGCCTGGGGCGCACCAACGGGGCAAGCACCCTCGCAGGCACCGCACTCTACGCAAAGATCAGCGTCGATCTCGTATTTATCTGCACCCTCCTTGATTGCCTCAACAGGGCATTCGGACTGGCATGCGCCGCAGGAAATGCAAGCATCGGTAATTTTGTAAGCCATGGTTATGTACCTCCGTAAAAATAGATTAACACTGTGGTTGATTTAATTGTAGCATATTTTTTAAAAAATGCAACCGTTTTTCGCGAAAAAGTTTAGATAAATTTCTGTAAAAGCCGTGCGGCAAGGAAAAAGCGGCGGATCAGGTCTGTGCTCCTTCGCTTCCCTTGGGCGTGGCGGCGATCTCCTTTTTGTCAAGCACGGTCAGCTTGTCGCGGTGGTAAACGGCAGGCGTGCCGTTTTCCGCATTGTCACACAGCACCTTGACCATACCCGTGAGGGGCGTGGCATCCACCACGGTGCCCGCACCGTCTGGCGTCATGACGCGCGTATCCTTTTTGGGGGTGAGTGCCGCCTCTGCCGCATAGCTTTCATGCTCGTATCTGAGGCAGCACATGAGGCGACCGCAGCAGCCCGAGATCTTTGAGGTGTTGATCGAGAGCCCCTGCTCCTTTGCCATCTTGACCGAAACCTGACCGAAATCCGAGAGGAAGGTCGTGCAGCAGAAGGGTCTGCCGCACATGCCAAGCCCGCCAATGAGGCGCGACTCGTCGCGAATGCCGATCTGGCGCAGCTCGATACGGGTGCGGAACACGCCCGCGAGGTCGCGTACCAGCTCGCGGAAATCAACGCGCCCCTCCGAGGTGAAATAAAAGAGCAGCTTTGAATTGTCAAAGGTGTATTGCGCATCCACCAAGCTCATATCCAGCTTGTGTGCGGCGATCTTTTCGGCGCAGAGCTTTAACGCCTGTGCCTCCTTGCGGCGGTTTTCCGCCTCGTGTGCGGTATCCTCGGCGGTGGCGCGGCGCAGCACGGAGCGCAGCGGCTGAACGATATCCTTTTCGGGCATTTTGCGGTTCAGCATCACGACCTCGCCGTATTCGGGCCCGCGTGCGGTATCCACGATTGCCGCCTCGCCGATCTTAAAGCGCTGACCCTGGGGCGCGAAGAAATAGATCTTGCCCGCTTGTCTGAAGCGAATGCCGATCACCTCGATCGCCTTTCCGTCGGGCGCGGGGAAGCCGCAGGGAACGTCCTCTACAAGATAGGCGGCGGTGGCAATATCCACCTCAAACTCCTTGGTGTCTGCCGCATTGCTCAGGGAAAGCCTTTTCTCTGCCTCGGCTACGGGTGAACGGAAGGACAGCGAGGGGATAGGGGCTGCAAATTGCGCATCCAGCTCTCTTTGCAGGCTTGCGCTGATCTCGGGGGCTGCAGGTCTTTGCGCCTGGCGCTCCTGTCTTTGGGGGCGACCCTCGCGGCGACCTTGCCCCTTTTCCTGTGCGTGTTGCGGGCGGCGGTCGTTTTTGCCTGCCGCCGAGGGCTTTTTATCTGCCGAAGGCTTGCCGAGCTCTGCCTGCTGACGGGGCTTTTGCGTGTTAGCGCGCTGTTCGTTGGCGGGGGCGGCATTGCCGTGCCCGCGGCGGTTTGTTCTGCGGCGATTGTGGCGCTTGCCGCCGTGCTTGGCACCCTCCTCACGCGTTGCTGCTTTTTCGTTGGCACGCGGGGGGGTTGCTGCCTGTCGCGGCTCGGCAGGGCGCTCGCCCGGCACGATAAAGTTTCCGGGGCGCACCGAAATGCGGGGCTCGCCCTCTTTTTTTTGTGTAAAATTTTTCTTTTGATTTTCCATGATTACTCCATATTTCGAGTTTGTGATTATAGGGTAAACAGCTCTGAAAGCAGACGCGTGACGGTCAGCTTTACGTTTGCGTTTGCGGCAAGTGCCGCCTCGGCATGCTGAACGGCGGCGGATACGGCAAGCAATCGCTCGGTGGTAAAGCCTGCGGAAAGCTCGATCGCGTGCTCGCGATCTGTGAAGAACAGAAGCGGTGCACTTTCCGTGCGTGTGAGTAAAATGAGATCGCGCAGGGCAAGCTTGAGCGTGGAAAGCTCCCCCGTCACGTCGGCGCGCCCCGTCCCAAAGGACTGAAAGAGCAGCAATAGCTTATCCTGTGCGGTTTTCGCGGCAAGCTGCTGCAGTATCTCCTTGGCGTGTGCGCGTTGCTCCATTTGCGGTGCGCGCTTTTGCGGATCAAGGAGCGCGAGAGCCTCGCCGATCGAGCCGCCCGAGAGCGAGATCAGTGCCTCAAGCTCCTCGGGGCGCTCTCGCTGCAGGGCGGGTGCACCGCCTGCGATTGCCTCGGGTGCGGTGAGAAGATATTCACGCATCGTATCGCGGTCAATGGGCTGTAGCCTCAGAATCGGCGCACGGGAGCGCACCGTTTCAAGCAGGCTGCCCGCATCCTCGGTCAGCAGTAAAAAAAGCACGAAGACGGGCGGCTCCTCAAGGGTCAGCAGCAAGGCGTTTTGCGCCTGCGGCGTCATGGTGTGCGCATCCTCTATCACGTAGACCTTTACGTCAAGGTCGTTTGGGACGGTGGCAATGCCCGCGCGCAGCTCGCGCACGGTATCCACACCCATGGTGGCTTTATCCTCGGGGCGCTTTACCGTGATCACGTCAAGGCAGTTGTCAGCGGCGATTTTGCGACAGGGCTTACACTTGCCGCAGGGCAGGGGATGCCCCTCGCTTTCTCTGTTTTCACACGCCGCCGCCATGGCAAGCTGACGGGCAAGCGTGTGCTTGCCGCTGCCGCGCGGCCCCTCTAAAATATAGGCGTGTGAGAAGGAATGCCGATAAAATTCGGTGCCGATGCGGTGGCGCAGTGCGTGATTGCCCCTGATTTCGGGAAAAAATGCTTTCACGGTCACGCCCCCCTCGGTTACTAAAATTAAGGATAATATCCTCAACATATTATTATAGCAAAATAAAATTGCCGTGTCAATCCCGCCCCAAGAGAACTTTGCGGCAAGTTTTTGGCAAAAAACGCGGCAGCGGCCGCGCGGGCGATCAATTTTTCTCGGGAAATGTTAAAAAATCACAAAAAGTGTGAATATTTCAAGAATAAAGTGTTTCGAATTCTCTTGCAAAGCATCATTCGGGGTAGTATAATAAATATAAGCTAACCTGTAAGGGTATTGCCGTATTTCACCGAAGGGGGAGTTGTTATATGCAGCAGAAGGGTAGCCTTGCTCCGTATCTGTTTCATCAGGGCACAAACTTCAAAAGCCACGACTATCTCGGCGTGCATAAAACCGAAGGCGGCTACGTTTTTCGCGTTTGGGCTCCGCATGCTGCAGCTGTTTTTATCGTTGGTGATCACAACGGCTGGAGCGAGTCGGACCCCATGGTGCGCGTAACCGAGGGCGGTGTGTTTGAGGGCACTGTTTCGGGCGATCGCTTTGGTGTTGGCAGCCTTTACAAATTTAAAATGAAGACACCGCACGGTGACGTGTATAAAGCAGACCCCTACGGCACGTATGCGGGGCAATATCCCGAAACCGCCTCGATCTATTTTGACATTGACGGGTACGAATGGCGAGATGACGGCTGGCTGCGTTACCGTCGCCGCGAGGCAAAAAAGCCGATCGAGGCTCGCCCGCTGAATATTTACGAGGTACACCTTGGCTCTTGGCGTCGGCATGCGGACGGCAGCTATTTTACCTACGCCGAAAGCGCGCGCGAGCTTGCCACCTACGCCAAGCAAATGGGCTACACGCACGTGGAGCTGCTGCCTGTTATGGAGCACCCGTACGACGGCTCATGGGGCTATCAGATCACGGGCTACTTTGCGCCCACCTCGCGCTACGGCACGCCGCACGATCTGATGGCGTTTGTTGATACCATGCATGAGGCGGGGGTCGGTGTGATCCTTGACTGGGTGCCCGCGCATTTCCCAAAGGATGCCCAGGGGCTTTACGAGTTTGACGGTGAGCCGCTTTACGAGTATCAGGGCAAGGATCGGCAGGAGCACCGCGGCTGGGGCACACGCTGCTTTGACGTGGGGCGTGAGGAGGTACAGAGCTTTCTCATTTCAAACGCCACCTACTGGGCAGAAAAATACCACGTCGACGGTCTGCGTGTGGATGCGGTTGCCTCGATGCTCTATCTTGATTACGACCGCTTGCCCGGTGAGTGGGTACCCAACGTATTCGGCGACAACAAAAGCCTTGAGGCGATCGCCTTTTTCCGCAAGCTGAACGCCCATATGCGCGGCGCGTTTCCCGACGTGATGATGATCGCCGAGGAATCCGGCGCATGGGGCAATCTTACCCGCTTTGAGGATGGCGGTCTTGGCTTTACCCTCAAATGGAATATGGGCTGGATGAACGACACGCTCGCTTACTCCGAGATCGATCCTATTTACCGCAAATACAGCCACAGCAAGCTGACCTTTTCACTCTCGTACGCGTTTGGAGAAAAATACGTGCTTCCTATCTCGCATGACGAGGTGGTGCACGGCAAAAAATCCTTTCTTGACCGCAACCCCGGCGATTATCTGCAAAAGTTTGCGGGGGCGCGCGCACATCTTGCGTATATGATGACGCACCCGGGCAAAAAGCTGCTCTTTATGGGCAGTGAGATCGCACAGTTTCGCGAGTGGGATTACGAAAACGAGCTCGAGTGGTTTTTGCTGGATTACCCGAAGCATGCTGAATTTCAGCAGTACGTGGCGGCACTCAACCACCTGTATCTCTCAACCCCCGCGCTTTTCGAGCAGGATGGCGGCTTTGAGGGCTTTCAGTGGATCGACCCCGATAACTGCGACCAAAGCGTGCTCTCCTATCGCCGTATCGACCGACGGGGCAGGGAGGTGGTGGTGCTCATCAATTTCACCCCCGTGCTGCGCGATCATTTCCGCATAGGGCTTCCTTACCACGGTGTGTGGCAGGAAATATTCTCCTCTGACGAGGTGCGCTTTGGCGGCACGGGTGCTATCAACGCGGGTGATATACGCACCGAGCAAAGACCTATGCACGGGCTTTTGCAATCGGCAACGCTCACCCTGCCTCCCATGGGCGCAGTGATGTTAAGCTGCAAGCGCAAATTTCCAAGCAAGCCAAAATTAAAGTAAAGTAAAGACCCGACAAATACCTTTTTGACTCCGACGACTCTACTTTTGTACGAAAACCTATGGAGGATATATCATGTTCAAGAAAAAAGAATGTGTGGCAATGCTCCTTGCAGGCGGGCAGGGTAGCAGACTTTACGCACTCACCGACAAAACGGCAAAGCCTGCCGTTACCTTTGGCGGCAAATACCGTATTATTGATTTCCCCCTTTCTAACTGTGTCAATTCGGGGCTTGACACGGTAGGCGTGCTGACGCAGTATCAGCCCCTTGTGCTAAACGAATATATTGGCACGGGTCTGCCGTGGGATCTTGACCGTAGCTACGGCGGCGTGAAGATCCTGCCCCCCTATCAGGGCAAGGGCGGTGCCGATTGGTACCGAGGCACGGCAAACGCTATTTATCAAAATATGCAGTTTATCGAGCGTTACGATGCCGACTACGTGCTGATCCTTTCGGGCGACCATATTTATCATATGGATTATTCGAGGATGCTTGATCATCATAAGAAAACGGGTGCTGCCTGCACCATTGCCGTGCTTGACGTTCCCCTCGAGGAGGCAAGCCGCTTTGGCATTATGAGCACGCACGAGGACGGCACCATTTACAGGTTTACCGAAAAGCCCAAAAATCCCGACAGCACCAAGGCATCTATGGGTATTTACGTTTTCACCCGTAAAAAGCTCTTTGATTATCTGATCGCCGATGAGAGGGACCCCAATTCCGACAACGATTTCGGTAAAAATATCATTCCTGCCATGCTTGCCGCAGGCGAAAAAATGATGGCGTATTCCTTTGAGGGCTACTGGAAGGACGTTGGCACCATCGACTCTCTTTGGGAGGCGAATATGGATATTCTCGGCGAGGATCCCGTGCTCAAGCTGAGCGACGGGCATTGGCGCGTGCTGTCGCGCCACGAAAACGCACCGCCTCAGTATATCGGGCCTAACGCGGTCCTTGAAAACGTATCGGTTACCGAGGGCTGCGAGATCCTTGGCACTGTAAAAAACTCGGTGCTCGGCGAGAACGTGCGCATAATGGAGGGTGCCGTGGTGGAGGATGCCGTTTTGATGGGCGATTGCATTATCCACGAGGGCGCACGCGTTTGTTACGCCATCATCGACCGTGACACAGAGGTATGCAAGGGTGCCACGGTTGGCAAGCCCCGCGCTGTGGCAAAGGGGATTGCCGTGATCGGCGAGGGTGTTGTGGTAGCGGAAAATACCGCCGTTGCCGACGGTGAGATCGTTTCGGATAAAGGAGGTGCACAAGCATGACTGCTGCAGGAATTATCTTTTCCAACATTCACGATGCAACCGTGCCCGAGCTGACCGAGCGCCGCACGATGGCGAGCATTCCGTTTGGTGGCAGATACCGCCTGATTGACTTTGCACTTTCCAATATGGTAAACTCCGGTATTACCAAGGTTGGCGTGATTACTCACTATAATTATCAGTCGCTGCTCGACCACATCGGTAACGGCAAGGACTGGGATCTTGCCCGCCGCACGGGCGGCATTAAGATCCTGCCCCCCTTTATCACAGCCTATGACAATGCAGCTGCCGGGCGCGTGTACTCCACTCGTCTTGAGGCGCTGATGGGCGTGATGAATTTTATTGATCGCTGCAACGAGGAGGTGCTGGTGCTCTCCGATTGCGACGTGATCTGCAACGTGGATATTGCAGCCGTAATGAAGGCGCACGAGGCGCGCGGTGCTGATTTTACCGTTATCACCACCACCGTGGATACTGCCGTTCAAGCACTTGACAGACACTCCGAGGTGCCCGTGGTAGATCAAACGGGTCGCATTGTTGATATGGCTGAATACAGCGGCGAGCGGGGCAAGGTCAAGATCTGTGCCGATATTTGGGTCGTGGGCCGTGCTTATCTCAAGCGCGTGGTGACCGAGGCGATCGCACACGGGCATAAGAGCTTTTACAAGGACGTTATTCTCCGCAATCTTGCAAGAGATAAGTTTTATGCACACGAATACGACGGCTTTTTTGCCCGCATCAATTCGCTTGAAAGCTATTTTGGCTGCTCGATGCGTCTGCTTGACCCCGCCAATCGCGTAAACCTCTTTTACCGCCGCAACCAGCCCATCTTTACCAAGGTGCGCAACTCGGTGCCGACTCGCTTTGTGGGGGATGCCAAGGTAAAGGGCTCGATGATCGCGGATGGCTGTGTGATTGAGGGAACGGTTGAAAATTCCATTTTGTTCCGCGGTGTGAAGGTAGGCAAGGGAACGGTGGTGAAAAACTCGATCTTGATGCAGGATACCGTGACCGGCGACAATGTGCGCCTTTCCTGCGTGATCACCGATAAAAACGTTACGATACGCGACGGGCGCGAGCTTTGCGGCTGCGAGAGCATGCCCTTTTATATCGGCAAGGGTATCATGGTTTAACGGAGTTAGCAGTTTTTGAAGTTGAGAACTCAATATTTAGGAGAAAATATGAAAAAAATATTATTCGTGGGCGCGGAGGCAATGCCCTTTGCCGCAACGGGCGGTCTTGGTGACGTGCTGGGGTCGCTGCCGACGGCACTTGCTGCCGAGGGGGTAGACGTGCGCGTGATCATGCCTCTTTACGGTCAGGTAAGGGAGGAGTGGCGCGCCAAAATGAAGACCGAGGCGGTTTTTACCGTAAATCTTGCGTGGCGGCAGCTCTATTGCGGCATCAAGTCACTCAAAAAGGATGGCGTTGTTTATTATTTTGTGGATAACGAATATTACTTCAAGCGCGATGCCCTGTACGGCAGCTTTGATGACGGCGAGCGCTTTGCTTACTTTTCAATGGCTGTGATAGAGGCGATCGAAAAGCTTGGCTTTTATCCCGACGTGCTGCACGCACACGATTGGCAGGCTGCGCTTTCCGTGGTCTATCTTAACTGCCTTTACCGCCAAAGGGCGGGCTACGAGGGCATTCGCTCGGTGTTTACCATTCACAACATCGAATATCAGGGTCAGTACAATTTCGGCATCCTTGGCGACGTGTTCGCGCTTGGCATGGAGCAATATGGGCTGATGGATTTCGGCGGCTGCATCAATTTGATGAAGGCGGCGATCGTTTCGGCAGATGCGGTCAGCACCGTTAGCCCCCGCTATGCCGAGGAGATCTGCACTCCTGCCTTTGGCAGAGGGCTTGATAGCATTTTGCGCGAAAACCGCCATAAGCTTTGCGGTATTCTCAACGGTATTGATTATAAGTACTACGATCCGGGGCAGGACCCCACGATAGCCGTGCGCTACAGCTGGCGCACGCGCGAGAAAAAGCCCGAAAACAAGCTGGCGCTGCAAAAGGCGCTTCAGCTGCCCGTGAGGCGCGACGTGCCCATGCTTGCCGTGATTACCCGCCTTGTGGCGCATAAGGGCCTTGACATCATGACCGAGATCCTTGGTAAGCTGATTGGCGAGAGCGACGTGCAGCTGGTAGTGCTTGGCTGCGGCGAGGCTGCCTTTGAGCATTATTTTAGCGAGCTTGCTCGCTGCTTTCCCGCGAAGGTGCGCGTGCTGTTAAAATATGACCGCGACCTTGCCAAGCAGATCTACGCAGCCTCAGATATCTTTTTAATGCCCTCGAAATCCGAGCCCTGCGGTCTCTCACAAATGATCGCCTCTCGCTACGGCGCCATACCCGTGGTGCGCGAGACCGGTGGTCTTTACGACTCGATCAAGGGCTACTTTGAGGAGGGCAAAAGAATACATGGCAATGGCTTTACCTTTGCCGGCTACAGCGGTGCTGAGCTATACGAATGCATAAATGCCGCAGTTGCACTGTGGCGCAACGAGGAAAAGCGCGACGCTCTGATCGGCAGGATCATGAGAACCGATTTTTCATGGTCGGCTGCCGCACGCGATTACCTTGCCATGTACGATACCACTAACGCATGATCCGGAGGAACCCCTAAGATGAATTTTACCCCTAATGCAAAAGAAGCAAAAAGGAACATTGAAGAAAAGCTTTCTCGCCACTTTGGCGTGACCGCTAAGGAGGCGACCCGTGAGCAGCTGTATAAGGCTGCCGCCCTTACCGTTAAGGATATCCTTGCCGAAAAGCGCAGTAGCTTTAAAAACAGAGTAAACGAGGCGGGTGCCAAGCGCGTGTACTATATGTGCATGGAGTTTTTGCTTGGTAGATCGCTGAAAACCAATCTTTGCAATCTCGGCTTGCAGGAAAGCTATCAAAAGGCACTCAAGGCGCTTGGTGCAGAGCTTGAGGAGCTTTACGAGTGCGAGCCCGATGCGGGGCTTGGCAACGGTGGTCTTGGCCGTCTTGCCGCCTGCTTTATGGATTCACTTTCCTCGCTTGATTACCCCGCTACCGGCTTTTCGCTTTGCTACGAATACGGCCTTTTCAAGCAAATGATCGTTGACGGTATGCAAATAGAGCTGCCCGATGCATGGCTGCCCGGCGGTGAGGTTTGGCTTGCCCCTCGCCCCGACCGTGTGTATAAGGTCCATTTCGGCGGTCACGTGAAGGAGGAGTGGAAGAACGGCAGACTGGAGATCGCTTACGAGGGCGGCGAGGATTATGAGGCTGTGCCCTACGATATGATGATATCAGGTGCCGACAGCGACGCGGTATCGCAGCTGCGTCTTTGGAAGGCGCGCCCCGTGAGCAGGTTTAACATGGGCCTTTTCTCGCAGGGGCAGTATACCCGCGCAATGGAGGAAACGAACCAAGCCGATATCATTACCAAGGTTCTTTACCCCTCCGACAATCATACCGAGGGTAAGCTGTTGCGCTTAACGCAGCAATATTTTTTGGTTTCTGCCTCCTGCCAAAGCATTATCCGTGACCATATGGCAGTTTACGGCAATCTTGACAACCTGCCCGAAAAGGCATCGATCCACATCAACGACACGCACCCCGCGCTCTGCATCCCCGAGCTGATGCGTATTCTTATTGACGAGTATTTCTTCTCTTGGGATAAGGCGTGGGATATCGTGGTGCGTACGGTTTCTTATACCAACCATACCGTTATGCCCGAGGCACTTGAAACCTGGAGCGAGGATCTCTTTGCCTTGAAGCTCCCCCGTATCCACATGATCGTAAAGGAGATCAACGAGCGTTTTTGCCGCGAGGCGTGGCAGCATTTCCCGGGCAGCTGGAACCGCATTTCCGCCCTCAGCGTGATCGCTTACGGTCAGGTGCGCATGGCAAACCTTTCGGTGATCGGCTCGCACAAGGTAAACGGCGTGTCAAGGCTGCACTCCGATATTTTGGTGGATACCGTGTTTAAGGATTTTTACCGCATGTATCCCGGTCGCTTTACCAACGTAACAAACGGCATTGCCCACCGCCGCTGGCTGGTTTACTCAAACCCCGAGCTTGCCGCCCTGCTTGACGAGTGCATTGGTGAAAATTACCGCCACGAGCCCGAGCGTCTTGCCGACTTTCTCAAGTTTGCAGATGATGCGGCGGTGCTGGAGCGTCTGGCACAGATCAAGCATAACAACAAGGTAAAATTTGCAAAGCACCTGCAAAAAAGGACGGGTATTTTGCTTGACACGGACTCTATTTTTGACGTGCAGATCAAGCGCTTGCACGAGTATAAGCGCCAGCTGCTCAATGCCCTCAACATCATTGGTCTTTATCTTGATTTAAAGGATGATCCGAGCCTTGATATAGAGCCTCAAACCTTTATTTTTGGTGCAAAGGCGGCACCCGGCTACGCTATGGCAAAGCGCATTATCAAGCTGCTTTGCATGATCGCGAGGGATATCGAGCAGCATCCTGCCATTGCCGAAAAGCTGCGCGTGGTGTTCCTTGAGGATTATAACGTCAGCACTGCCGAGGCACTCATACCCTCGGCTGAAATCAGTGAGCAGATCTCGATGGCAGGCAAGGAGGCAAGCGGCACGGGCTGCATGAAGCTGATGATCAACGGTGCCCTTACCATCGGTACGCTTGACGGTGCAAACGTGGAGATGCAGGCGGCAACGGGGGCGCAAAATATGTTTATCTTCGGTCTTACCGCCGCCGAGGTCAGCGAGCTTTGGAGCAAGGGCTACAATTCGGCACTGTATTATGCACAAAACGAGCGTTTGGCACGCATTGTTAATTACCTCAACGTTGGCTTTGCGGGTGAGAATTTCTCGGATATCGCCACTTATCTGTTGGCAGGCCCCGGCGTTGCCGACCCCTATCTTTGCCTTGCCGATTTCGAATCCTACCGCCAAGCACATCTCGCGGCACTTGATGCCTATGCGGATAAAACGCGCTGGAACCGTATGTCCCTTGCCAACATTGCGGGTGCAGGCTTCTTTGCCGCTGACCGCAGTATCAACGATTACGCAAGAGATATTTGGGATCTTGAGCGTTTGCCTGCCGAAACGAAGAAATAATGCTAACGAAACAACCGCTTGCATTCCCCATGCCAAGCCTTACAAAGCACGTAAACGGCAGGGAAGTGACCGCGCGCGGGGCGTTTTTCTGCCGTGACACCGTAGTGCTCACAGCCGAGGTGCCGCGCATGATGGGTGCCGCGGGTGTGGTGCTGCGCATCGCGCCCGACGGCGGCGCGGACCGCGACTACCCCCTTGCCTTTGTTACCACGGGGGGCGGTGTGGATATCTACCGCCTTTCACTCTCGCTGACCGCGTTATGTGCCCCCCGCACGCATGGGCTTTTTTACTATGAATTTTTGTTTTTGCGCGGCGCGGATACGCTGTTTACCGACACGCGCGAGGATAACGTGAGCTTTACGCTTTCCGGCTGTAGCCGCGGTCGCTTTCGGCTTTTGGTGGCGGAAAACGATTTTAACACGCCCGCGTGGTTTCACGGCAAGACCATGTACCATATTTTTGTTGATCGCTTCGCGCCCCGTGGCGGGGAGCGACCTGAGGGCGCGTTGTATCACGAGAGCTGGCACGAGGAGATAGAGCAATTTGGTGCTTATCCCGGTGCGCCCGTTGCCAATAACGAGTTTTTCGGCGGCACGCTGTGGGGTATTATCGATAAGCTGGATCATCTTGCCTCGCTTGGCGTTGGCGTGATCTATCTTTCGCCTATTTTTAAATCGGTATCTAACCACAAGTACGACACGGGGGATTACGAAACAGTTGAGCCACAGTTTGGCGGCAAGCAGGCACTGGAGGCACTGATCGCCGCGGCTGCGGCGCGCGGCATTGGCATTATGCTTGACGGCGTGTTCAATCACACGGGCGACAACAGCCGTTATTTTGACCGCTACGGTACCTATGGCGGCAACGGCGCGTATCGATCCGTCAAATCGCCTTATTACGATTGGTTCTATTTTAAAAAGCACCCCGACAGTTATGAGTGTTGGTGGGATATTCCGATCCTGCCAAAGCTTAATCTGTCGCACCCTGCCACCCACCAATATTTCGTGGGCGAGGGCGGCATTGTGGATACGTATACAAGGGCGGGCGTAATGGGCTGGCGGCTTGACGTGGCAGACGAGCTCCCCAACGCCTTTCTTGACGAGCTGCGCCTGCGTGTAAAAAACGCTACCAACGGCTGCGGCGTGGTGCTGGGCGAGGTTTGGGAAAATGCCGCCGATAAGATCGCGTACGGCAAGCGTCGCCGCTATCTTGAGGGGGCGCAGCTTGACAGCGTGATGAATTATCCCCTGCGACGGGGTCTTATTTCCTTTGTGCGTGACGGGGATGCTGCAGCACTTGCCTCGGTTTTGCGCCAGCTGTGGGGCTCCTATCCCGAAACGGTTTGCCATAGCCTGATGAACGTTCTCTCCACGCATGATACCGAGCGCATTTTAACCACGCTTGGCGGCAAGCCCGACGATGGGCGCTATACGAATGCCGAGCTGCGCGTGATGCGCATGACCCGGGCGGAGCGCGCTGTGGCTGTGGCACGCCTGCGTATTGCCGCCGCGCTGCAGTTTACCGTGTTTGGCGTGCCCTCGGTCTTTTACGGGGATGAGGCGGGCATGGAGGGCTATCACGATCCCTTCTGCCGCCGCCCGTACCCTTGGGGGCGTGAGGATAAGACACTGCTTGCATACTACCAACGTCTTGGCAAGATCAGGCGGGAGAATGCCGTTTTTGCCGACGGTGATTTTGAGCTTGTGAAGGAAGGCCTCCACGCGCTTGCCTTCGCGAGAAGAAATGAAAAAGAGCATATTCTGGTGGCGGCAAATTGCGGCAAGGAGCCGTTTTGCGTCACACTGCCGCGCCCCGCGCTTGACCTGCTTTCGGGCAAGCGCTTTGCGGGCGAGGTAACGCTCCTTGAGGGCGAAGTTTATATTTGGAGGCTAAAGCATGTTTCGTCGCGTGATCGAGCATTACACAAAAAGTAAAAATCCCAAAAGCGTGCGCTATAAGTGGGATATGGCAAAGCGAATCTGCGGGCATCACGTGAAATACGTGAGTGAGCGCATTGATAACGTGGACGAGGTGATCGGAAAATCGGGGTCGCTTAACATTAAGGATGACGAGCTGCTGGTTTATGCCTCGTTTGACGTGCTGATGCGCTGCAAGATCGCCGAGATGGATGCCGCGGAGCTGATGTCAAAGGATGGCGTGGTGATCACCGCCCCCGATCTTGAGCACGGCGGCAAAATGCGCACCGTGATCGTGCATTACGTATATTATAGGTAAAAGCAATAAAAAGCGAGGGGAAGCTCTTTTTAAAGGAGCCTCGCTGCGCTCTTTGCTTGAACAAGGTGCCAAACAAAAAACCACCCGCCATGCGGGTGTTTTTTTTGTTTAGTGTAGGCTGTCGTATTTGATGGGATCCTCATCGGGGGTGCTGTAAAGCTTCATCGTGTCGTTGATGATCTTTTTGATGCGTGAGGATACGGTGTAGAACTCACCCGCGCCGTTTACCGTGGTAAAGTATTGGCGGGGGTACTTGTAATCTTGATAGAAGCAATATTCAAGCACGATCGGATCGCCCGAAACCTCGTAATAGCCGGTAGTTTTATCAAGCTCACGCGGCACGTATTTGATGCGGATCACAAGTGCCGCACCCTCGGTGCCGGAGGCAATATGTGCCTGTCGCTCGGCTTCGGTCAGTGAGGAATAGCCCGAGCAAGCGGTGTAAAGCAGGGAGGTATAGAAGGTCTTAAACTGCGTGGCGTGCAGCCTGTTTCCTACCGCATCGCGGATCACGGCTTGGTCTGCAGAGATCTGCGAGGAAATGGAGGGGTTCTTTTGCAGTGCCTCCAGCGTGGGGGTGTTGTCGATCCTAAAGGTTTCAAGGTAGCCGTTCGGGTATTGGTCTGCTATCCCGGGGGCGATCTTGATCATCATTTCCTCCATGTAGGCAATATTCCCCGAGAAGAGATCGTCGGAGATCCATTCCTCGGTGGTGTAAAACAGGAACCCAAGCTGCTCCTCGTTAAGAGCCACCACCATGTTATAGCCATCTTCAACGTTTGTGAAATCGTCGTCCTCTTTGTTGTAGGTGTAGCAGATGTTATACACCAGATAATAGCCGGCATAGCTTTCCTCGCGGCCCTCCCAGTCCTTCTCGGTTTGCTTGTGACTGATCAAAATGATGTGCTTTTCCTGATCCTCGGGCTTGATCACATCCTTTTTGATGTCCGCTTTATAGTTGCGATCCCGATTGAAGGTGAAGGTAAGCTGATACGCATAGGAATCGGTATCAAGCCCGTAGGGCTTCAGCCATTCGTTAAGATCGTCCTCGGCAAGACTTTTGTGGCTGCCAAGCTTTACCACGTGGTCAGGTGTCCACGTGAAAAGCGAATAAAGACATCTGTCAACGCTGTTCGCGTTGATCGAATAGCCTGAAAGAGTGCCGTTGGCTACGTAGGGAATGCTTGAATAATAGGTGTTTTGACGCTTGTCGATCGATCCGGTGTAGGAAAAGGAGACCAGGGGCGACGCGTTGCCGTTTTGGAAAATATTAAAATCGGTCACGTCAAAATAGTTGCTTGCTTCCATTTTGTTCGAGGCAGTGGGGGGGAATACGTAATCCTCCACGCGGCCAAGAAGGGCATCGGCATAGGTGCCGTTATATTCACTTGCGGTCAGCTCACTTAAAACGTACACTGCGTCACGACCCGCATAGCGCACGAAATAGCCGTCGCCTGAGGGGATCTCGTTGCCGAGGATCACCTTGTGCTTGGTGCCGTTCATGGTGGTCAGAACAAAATAGTTTGTGGCATCATTGGGGTTTTCGGGAAGACCGTATTCGGCGTATCCAAGCTCCTTGACGCGGTTTGTATCAAGGCGTAAAAGGGTTTGGGTCCTGCCCGTACAGTAGACCAGTGTAGCAAAAAGCGTGGTCTGGTCAACCGACAGATCCTGTCTGCCCTCAATGATGAATTTCATTGTTTCCTCGCCCGTTGCGGTATCGGTCGCCTTGATTTTGATGAATTTAAAGGAGCCTTTTTTGTTATGCACCTCAATTTCCGCCATATTGGCGCGCTCAACGAGTGGGTAAAGCAGCACGTCATAGGTGGTGGTGGAGGTGTCAAAGCGTATCGTTTCGCCATCCTCTACCAAAACGGCTGCCACGGTGCTGTGTTCTCCCGTTTCGCGGTTCACGTAAACGATGGTGCCTGCGGTGGTGACAAAGTTGCCGCCCTCGGTGGTGGAGAGCACGTCACCCGAGGTGGTTTGCAGCACGTATACGCCTTTCTTTTTTGCAACGTAATATTTCACGCCGTCGGTTGGGTCTATAAAGGCTGTACGCGAGGTGAAAAACAGCGTCAATCCCAACGCCACACCCAGCACCGCCACCGCGATCAGCAGATAAAGTGCTATGCGGCGTTGGCGCTGTAGTGCGGTTTTTGCCCGTACTATGGCGCGGTTTGTGGTTTGTTCGGTCATGCGTGCTTTCTCCTTATCATCACGTAAATGCCGGCAATAAATACAACAGATGCGGGAACTACGGCAAAGATCACGGTAATGGTGGTGGCGGCAGATGCCGTGATTGCGGCGATCTCCATATTGGCGTAGTATTTGCAGTCAAGCGAAACGGGAACCACAAGGCTGCCCATGGTGTTGCAGGCGTAGGAGAGAACAGAGGCGTTTCCGTAACGCGAATCAAGTGCCGCGGCAGCGGCAAAGTCGGTAGAGGCACTGGCAAGCACAAAGGCGTTAGAGGTCGAGCCGTCGTCGTTTGTCGTGGATTGCCTTGTGATCATCATGTAAGAGTAGGGGCGGTCAGCCGATGCTGCGGATACCTCCTCGCCCTCAGCCTTGGCTACTGCCGTTGGAGAGGAGAAGAACACGTTGTAGCAGGTGCGGTGCTCTACGTTACCGATGTAGGAGGCAGAGCGATAGCCGTTGAAAAGCGTTTCCTGATACAGCGAGGAGAAGCGCAGGGAGGTGGTGTTGGGGAAAACGACTGTTTTCGGCACGGCAATATCCTTTTGCATATGCTCGGTCACGGTGTGGCCAAGGCTGCCGGTTGCAGTTTCGTAAAATGCCTTATTGGTGTGACCGTTGATGGTCAGCGACGAGTCAGTGTCCTTGATGACGGTATTTTTGTTTTTGTCGGTGCGGGCGATCTCAATACCCCATTCCGCCATAAACTGTTCAAGGTTTGGGAGGTGCGGTGTGTCCTTATCAAAGAACACCATCATCGAGTTGTTGCCGTCAAGAAAATCCTCGATCTTATCGATCTCGGAGATATCAGACGTGCCGTCCTTCTCGTAAAAGTCGCTCAACGGATCAAAGATGAGGAGCAGGCGGCAGTCGGGGTGAAGCTCCTCTTTGGTGAGGTCAACGGTCATGGGGCGGAAGCCGATCTGCTCAAGCAGCTTGATAAACGCCTCATTCGCGCGCTCACCGTGGTTGTTGGTGATCGAAACTACGGGGGCGTTTGCTTGCGTGACGGACAAAAGCGAGGAAACCAAAACGTGCTCGCCGTCGTAGCCCGTCACGTATCCCTCGTCATTTACCTTGAAAAAATCCTCAAGGTTATAAACGCGCACGGCCTGGTCACAGATCACGATCACGCTTTGCGTTGTGATATTTTTGCCCGTCAGCTCCTTATAGGTGTTGACCGACGAGGGGTTGGTGTAAATATCGGTGTAGGAAACCTTGACGTTTGGGTAGTATTTTTCAATATCCAAAGCGGTTTTTAACACCTCAAGCTGAACGGTATCCATTTCCCAAGCGTATTTTTCATCGCAAAAGAGAATGGTGACCTGCTTTGTGGCATCCATTTGATTCAAAAAGCCCTTCGCCTCCTCCGAGAGGGTAAAGCGAGGCTCCGGCGTCATATCAACGTACCACAAAAACTTTTCGGAAAGTGCACCGAAAATGGCGTTGATGAGGATCACGGCGGCAATTACAATAACGGTAAGCGCAACAGAAATGCTGCCATGGCGAAATTTTTTTGTATGTGTTATACGCATATGCGGCACCTCCCATCAGCCCCAACGGCGCTTTTCGTAAATGCGCACCGTGAGGAAAATAAACACACCGCTGATCGAAACGTAATAAAGCAGTGCGGAAAAATCAAGCATGCCAAGGGCAAGGTTGTCGTAGCGGCTGAGCACCGAGAGCCAGTCAAGCACAGTGCGCAGTACGGCGGAATCGACAAACGCGGCAACGATGCCAACCAGCACCATAAAGGCAAGCACGGCGGTGGTTACAACGGCAGAGGCAAGCTGATTTTCGGCCAGCGAAGAAACAAACAAGCCAATGGCAATAAACGCCGCACCGATCAGTATCACGCCGATCACGCACCCTGCGATCTGTCCACCAACGGGGCCGATGTGCGTGTCGGAGGTAGCGGCTGCCTGCTCGGCAATGGCGTAGCCAAGCAAGGGCAGAAAGTTAATAAGGGACACCAGCACGCTTGAGGCAAAAAGGGTAAAGGCGGCAAAAAATTTGCCAAGCACCATACCGGTGATGGTGATGGGGGAGGTGAGGAGCAGCTGCTCGGTTCTTGTTTTGCGCTCCTCGGCAAACATGCGCATGGTCAGCAGCGGAATGAGTATAATGAAGAAAAATACCATGTACTGAAAGTAAGAGGAGGTGTTGTAGCTTGCCTGCTGAATGGTGGTAAAGGCACACAAAAGTGCTGCGGCAAGCAAAAATACGCCAACGTATATAAACCCGATGGGCGTGGTAAAATACGCGCGCAGTTCCTTTTTATAAATAGCAAACATAATGCTTCGGTCAGCCCGCTTGGGGCGCTCCTTTCTTATTCGTCACCCTCGTAAGGGGCAATGCTTTCCTGCTTGGCGGCGGTGGCATCCAGAATCGACTGTGCAATATCCTTTTCCGCTGTGCGGGTGCGGCCCTTTTTGCCACCCCTTGCGGGCTTTTTGCCACCCTCCAGATCGTCGGTTTTATCGACCACGGAAATAAAGATGTCCTCAAGGTTCATGCCAAGCGTTTCCATGCCGATGAGGGGCCAGCCCTTTGCGGCGAAGGCATAGAAGAGCGATTTGCGAACATCTACGCCCTTGCTGCTTTCCACGTGGTACACGTAAGCCTCACCGTCGCGTGCCGCAAGTGCTTCGGCATATGCAACGTCGGGGCGTTCGCGCAGCAGGGCAAGCACCTCGCGCTGAGGGCCGCAGACCTTTAGCTGATAGCGGCAGGTGTTGGAGGCAACACGGTTGATGTTTTCGGTCAGCTCGTCGGCAACCACGCGCCCCTTGTTGATGATGATGATACGGTCACAAACCGCCTGCACCTCTTGCAGGATGTGCGTGGAAAGAATGACGGTGTGCTCGCGCCCCAGGGTGCGGATGAGGTTACGCACCTCAATGATCTGCTTGGGGTCAAGACCAACGGTAGGCTCGTCAAAAATAATAACGGGCGGATTGCCGATCAGTGCCTGTGCAATGCCCACACGCTGACGGAAGCCCTTGGAGAGGTTTTTGATCAGACGCTTGTAAACGTCGGTCAGCTTTACCACCTCGCAGATCTCCTGCAGGTGCTTGGTGCGGTTGAGGGTGCAGCCTTTGAGGTTATACACGAAAATAAGGTACTCTTCAACTGTCATATCAAGGTAAAGCGGGGGCTGCTCGGGCAGGTAGCCGATGCGACGCTTGACCTCAAGCGGCTCGTCTAGCACGTTGAGGCCGTCTACCATGACGCGCCCTGAGGTGGAGGAGAGATAGCCTGCAAGAATGTTCATGGTCGTGCTCTTGCCGGCACCGTTCGGGCCCAGCAGACCTACGATCTCACCGCGGGCAACCTCAAAGCTGATGTCGTCAACCGCGCAGTTTGCACCGTAGTTTTTGACCAGATGATCGATCTTTATCATATGTAATTCCTTTCGGCGGCGGTGATCGCCGCATATTTTGCAGATAAAAATATTTTATCATATAACGGCGAATAAATCAACCGTCATGCGATACTTTTTCGCGGCCTTGTGTGATATTTTCATGAATTTTTCTTCATCTTATAGAGAAATATAGCAAAAATGTCAGCCGTCTGCCAAAAGGCAGGCGGCTGACAGTCAGATCTGCTTGTGTACACTTTTATATTCGTCATAGAAGCGATAGTAGGGGCAAGAGGCGGTTTCTCTTGACAAAAAGCGGAGCATCTCATCCTCGTCAAGGCGCATGGTGCAGGTGTATTCCTCGTAATATTCGTCGTAATTGTAAAATTCACAGCTCTCGCAATTCGATTGCGGCATTTTTGCTTGCTTTTTCATTTTTCGCCTCCCCGTGGTTCTTTTTACAGTATAGCACAGCGCCGCAGAAATTGCAATATCAAAATCCAAAGCAAGAGGGAAAGAAGCCGCAGGCAAAATGAGCCACCGCGCACCCCCACACGGCGCGCTCGCGCTGAAATATCCACCCCGTTACAAGGCTTAAAGCTATAGCAAGCAGCATCATACGGATACCGTACACCACGTGAAAGGCACCGAAGGTCAGTGCAGACAAGAGATTGGCAAGCTGCGGGTGACGCTGCTCAAAAACCAGCTCGAAGCTGTAATACATCACGCTTTTGGCAAGCACCTCCTGAAAGGGGGCTACTAAAAAGTAGGTCGTGCGGGAAATATCCCCTGCAATGCGCCAAGAAAACGCGATCTGTGCGCCAAGGGCGGCGCGTGCTGCCGCCAAGCCGCCAACAAACAGCAGCCCCACCCCGCCGCCGAGCGCGAGTGAGCGAAGCAGCGTGCCGCGGGGCACGATAATGCCCATTTCTTCAAATTTCATCGGTGTAAATACGGCAAGTGCCGCAAAGAGTAAAAGTGCCAGCAGCTCGATCAGCCGCCCGTAGTAATATACGGGAAGATCAAAAAAGCTTTTCAGCAGCTGCCACGTAATTAAGTAAAGGGAAAGCGTAACCGTTAAAAGGGTTAGGGTCAGCACCCCGCTGCGTTCCTTCATTTTATCACCGCCTCTCAAAAGCAGTATTACCATGAAGGGGGCGGCATATTCTTGTTTCAATTTTATTTAACAAGGTTTAACACCTGCGGCTACCAAAGCTTTAAGCTTTCAGCTGAAGCTTCCACAGGGTTCTCGCACCCCACATGTCCACGCACAACAAAAAGCCCCCACACAAGGTGGGGGCTTTTGTTATGGCGCGGCACGGGGGACTCGAACCCTCGACCTACTGGTTCGTAGCCAGGCACTCTATCCAACTGAGCTAGTGCCGCACATACCCTTTCGGCGTACTTGGGTATTATAGCACACAAAAATGAGGTTGTCAAGAGTGTTTTTGAAAATTATTTTTCTTTTTTGCAAAAAGCCGCACGCGATACCGTGTGATCGCGTGCGGCGGAATATTTCTTTACAGCGCACCGCCAAGACGCAGTAAAAATGCAGCAAGGAAGATCGAGAATGCGGCAACAAGGGTAGACCATACCACCAGCTGACCCGCCAGGGTCACGTCGCCGTTCATTTCTTGCACCATCGGGACGCTGGGTACGGCAACGGGGGTTGCGAAAAGCGAAACAAAGGTTGCAAACTGTGCAGCACCGAAATCTTTTTTGAAAAAGAGAAAGGCGATGCCAAGAGCAAACACGGGCACGATCAAGCAGCGCACGGCTGTGCCGAAAATAATTTCTCTTTTCAGTGCCGATACGGCGGAAAACTCAAACTGTGCGCCAAGCACGATCAGTGCCAGGGGAATTGCCAGATTGGAAATGTATTGGATCACGGTCATCAGCGGCGTGATGCTGCTGAGGCGGAAGGAAATACCAACCTCCTCGAAAACAGCACGGAAGCCAAGGGCCACAAGGCCTGCCGCAATGCCGATAATGAGTGGGTTTTTGATAATGCCGAGCAGAATATCCTTTACCCTGGGCTTTTTCTCGCCATCGTTGCCAAACGAGGCAAGGCTGATAACTGCCAGCACGTTAAACAGGGGAATGACGGCGGCGGAGAGCAGAGAAGCAGCGGTTGCGCCCGCAGCACCGTAGAGCGATTCGGCAAGCGGAATGCCGATCAGAGAATAGCCCGATCGGAAGGATGCCTGTATCAAAACGCCGCGACGGTTTTTTTGCTTTGCAATGGCGATCGAGGCGGGAATGGAAATTGCAAAAATGATAAGCAGCGCAATGACCGCATACAGAATAAAGCCAAAGCCCATGGCGGCAAGGCTGTTGATGCGGTAAATGTTCAAAAAGAGCATAACGGGCATAAATACGCGGAACACCAGCTTGTTGCCTGCGCTTGCAAAGCTTGCGGGTATCATGCCGATGCGCTTGAGAAAATAGCCAATGGCTACCATCAAAACAATGGGAGCTACGGCACTGATCGCATAAATAAAAGAGTCCATTTTGTACCTCTCTTTCGCGTTACAATATTTAAAAATAAACAACTTGGTTATTGTAGCATGTTTTTCTTTGCATTGCAATTCGTTTTTTTGCCAAAAAGTTGACAAAAATTTGCAGATAAATCGGCATATTTTTTACTTGACAGCACCAAGAGCATTAAACGATAAACGAAAAGGGCTGATTTTGATGCTTTACAATACAAAAAGGCTGCTTTGCACATGGTGACAAAACAGCCTTTTTAAGCTATTACATATTTGAAAGCACGTGAGAATTGCCACTGTTGGCGATCGTGCCGTTTTAAAATGATCTCCCGCATTCGCGGGGGTTAATATTACTCGAACAATGGGGTGGAGAAGTAACGCTCTGCGGTGTCGGGCAGCACCGTTACCACGGTTTTGCCGCGCCCCAGCTTTTTGGCAAGCTTGATGGCGGCTGCCACGTTGGTGCCGCTGGAGATGCCGCACATAATGCCCTCCTGTGAGGCAAGACGCTTGGCGGTTTGCAGTGCCTCCCCATCCTTTACAATGCAAATGTCGTTGTAAATGCTCGTGTTGAGGATGGCGGGAATAAGCCCGTCACCAATGCCCATTTGGAGGTGCGTGCCAATCGAGCCGCCCGAAAGGATAGCCGCGTGCTCGGGCTCTACTGCCCAAATTTCAATATCGGGGTTGGCAGCCCTTAGCGTTTCGCCAATACCCGTAATGGTGCCGCCCGTGCCAATTCCCGAGCAAAAGCCGTGAATGGGGCCGCCCACGGCATTGAGAATTTCCACACCCGTTTGCTTGCGCTGAATGGCAACGTTTGCGGGGTTTTCAAATTGCTGCGGTACGAACACGCGAGGGTCCTCACGCTGCATGCGAAGAGCTGTTTGCAGGCATTCCTCAATGCAATCGCCAATGTTTCCGGCATCGTGAATGAGAATGACCTCGGCACCGTAGTGCTCTACCAGCTTGCGGCGTTCCTCGCTGACCGAATCGGGCATAATGATCTTGGTTTTATAGCCGCGCACCGCGCCAACGAGTGCAAGCCCGATGCCTTGGTTGCCGCTGGTGGGTTCAACGATAACGGTATCGGGCTTGATCAGCCCTGCCTCCTCTGCCTCGCGGATCATGTTATACGCCGTGCGGGTCTTGATCGAGCCACCGACGTTCAGCCCCTCAAATTTGACAAGAATTTCTGCACTGTCTGCATCAGCCATGCGTGAGAGGCGGATGAGCGGTGTGTTGCCGAGTGCATCTAAAATAGAGTTACAAATCATATTAAAACCTCAAAAAAGCAATCTGTTAAAATTTTATACTAAAACGGGGAATTTGTCAACTGTTTTTTGAGAAAGGCAGATATCCCTATCTTGTTTTCGCTCATTTGAAAAAACCCGAATGGGGTGGGGAAGGAACGGGGCTCGTCCCTGTAAGACGATCCACAACGCGAAAAAGGACACCGAACGGGGCTCGTCTAATTCGCCTGCGGCGAATAAAACAGAATGCCTCGGCGGCTCAACACCGCCGTCGCGCGGCGAACGGCATTCTTCCCGCCGCGTGGCTTTGCCACGCAACGGGTTCTCGTCCCCGTAATCTGCTCCAGAACGAGAAAAAACC
>JAZOLJ010000105.1:0-17753 GCA_045652845.1 Eubacteriales bacterium
CGACGCCCTCGCTCACAGCACAGGCAGACAATATCCTTCACAGCATTTTTGAGGAGGATGAGGAACAGGCGACACCCGTCGCCCCCGCACCTGCTACCCCCACGTGGCAGGCGGAAAAGCCGGCACCTGTATGGTCGGCACAAAAGCCCCCCGTTTCCGCCCTTGTGCAGGATGACGATGCGTATTTTGACGAGGACGAGCCCGACGGGGGCGCGCCTGCCGATATTGCCGTTCCCGTGCCCCCTGTGCGTGAGCGCGTAGAGCCCGCACCCGCATTTACCGCTGACTCCGCGTTCGCTGCGCCTGCGCCCACAAGATACGAGCCGCCGCACCGCCCTGCGGTCAAGGCAGAGCCCGTACGCGACGAGGTACCGCCCGCACCCGTGAAGGTGCGGCAGGAATATAATCGCCCGCCCATCACGCTGCTCAATGAAGATAAAAACGTGCGCAACGGGGATTTTTATGAGGAGATCGAGGATACCAAGCAGATTTTGCGTGATACCCTTGAAAGCTTTAATATCCACATTCAGGATGACGTTGCTTATTCGCACGGCCCCTCGGTGACGCGCTACGAGCTACGCCCCGTGGCGGGAACCAGCGTGCGCTCGGTTACCAACCGTATTGAGGATATTTCGCTCAACCTCGCCTCCTCCGTGCGTATTGAGGCACCCATTCCCGGTAAGCCCGCAATCGGCATTGAGGTGCCGAACAAGGTGCGTGAAACGGTGTATATGCGTACCATGCTTGAATCCGAGGAGTTTAAACGCTCCACCGAGCCGCTGGAGGTGCCGCTTGGACTTGACGTTGGCGGCGCGGTGAAGATGTGTAATCTTGCCAAGATGCCCCACCTGCTCGTGGCAGGCACCACGGGCTCGGGTAAATCGGTTTGCATCAACTCTATTCTTGTGTCGCTCATCTATAAGACCTCACCCGAGGATCTGCGCCTTATTCTCATTGACCCCAAGCAGATCGAGTTTGCACCCTACGAGCACGTGCCGCATTTGTATATGCCGATCGTGACCGATATGCAGCGCGCCGCAGGCGCACTTGCCTGTGCGGTGCAGGAGATGGAACGCCGCTTTACGCTCATCAAGGACGTTGGCGTGCGCAATATCGAGGCGTATAACGAGGCTGTTCGAAACGACCCCGATCGCGAGCATTTGCCGTATATGATCATTGTGATCGACGAGTTTGCCGATCTTAAAATGAGCTGCTCGAACAACGACCCCGAAAACTTTACCTGCCGCATCGCGCAAAAGGCGCGTGCTGCCGGCATCCATTTGATCATCGGCACACAGCGCCCCTCGGTTGACGTGATCACGGGTAAGCTGAAGACCAACATTCCCTCGCGTATTGCCTTTATGGTGAAGCAGCAGGTTGACTCGCGTACCATTCTTGACGTTAACGGTGCAGAGTCACTGACGGGTCGCGGTGATATGCTGTATATGCCCAGCAACTCCTCGGATAAAGCCCCCAACCGTATTCAGGGTGCCTTTGTTTCGGATGGAGAGCTGGAGCGCGTAATCTCTTACGTGCGCAAAAACAACGACCCCGTGCAGTATAACCAAGCGTTTATGGACCAAATCGAGGTTGAAATGGCGAAGGCGCAAAGCAACGGCAAGAAGCAGGATCTCGATGACTTTGACGACGATGGCGACGGCAACGAGGATCCCAAGTTTGTGGAGGCGGTGAAGCTTGCTGTGGAAACGCAAAAGGTTGCCACCTCGCTTTTGCAGCGCAGACTTGGCGTGGGCTACGGCCGTGCCGCCAAGATCATTGACCGCATGGAGGATTTGGGGCTTGTCAGTGCCCCCGATGGCAATAAGCCCCGTCAGATCTTGCCCGCCGCGCAAGGGTATCTCAATCACCTTGCTGCCGAGGAGGATGGCGGTAGCGACGAGTTTAACGATTATCAATAAAAAGCAAAAACCCCGCAAGGCATTTGCCTTGCGGGTGTTTAAAACTCCACCGATAAGCCGGGTTCTGTCGTGAACGGTCATCTATCTGCGATCTGCGTCGCCGCAGACCTTCGGGATCGCTCCCGTGCCACCCGGGGGAATATGTCGGGCAAACGTCCCCCATGCGGTGTTGCTTCGGATAGGGTTTACAGCAAACCTATGTTACCATAGGAGTGGGTGAGCTCTTACCTCGCCTTTCCATCCTTACCCCGAAAACGGGGCGGTTTATTTCTGTTGCACTTTCCCGGCAGTTGCCTGCGGCTGACGTTATCAGTTATCCTGCCCTATGAAGCCCGGACTTTCCTCACGGTAATACCTTTCGGCAACATACCGCGCGACCGTTTGGTGAAGTTCCGAAACATTATATCACGCATCATTCGTTTTGTCAAGCGAGAAAATGCGTGGCTTTTCAAAGGAGAAGCATGACCTTTCTTCAATATTATTTACAAATTTTAATTTTTACCGCCGCCCTGCCACTGGGGCTTGGTGTTGCCGTTTACTTTTGTAACAGGGCGTTTTGCTCGCTGGTGGGCTATCGGCGCGGCAGACCGATATTGCTTTTTTTGCATGCGGTGCTCACGCCGATCCGCGAATTTGCGCATCTTGTGGCGTGCATCGTGTCCTTTCATCACGTAAGCGATTTTTGCCTGCTTAATCTGCACGACCCCGAGGGGGAGCTTGGATTTGTTGAGCATTCCTATAATCGCAAAAATCCCATTGCCGTGTTTGGAAATTATCTGTTTGCCGTGCTGCCTGCTGCCCTTGGGCTGTTTCTTTGCATGCTGATCGTTGTTGCTTGCTTTGGCGGCGTGCTTGGCAACCTTGCCGATGCCGTTGCCGTTTTGGTTGAAAACGAGGCAGAGCTTGGCGAATACGCAAGGCTCACCGTGGATTTCCTACCTGCGCTCTTTCGCGATGCCACGGGCAGCATTGCCTTGCGTGTCGTTGGCTGTGTGCTGCTTCTTTTCTTAAGCCTTGGCGTGTTTGTTTCGGTAGATGATCTTTGCAACGCCATTCCCGGCATGACCCTATATGCCTTGGGCGCATTTTTGTTTGCAGGCGTGACGGCGCTGTTTGATGCACGCTCGCGCCGCCTGATCTTAACTTGGCTGCGCACCCTTGCCACGGGTGTGACGGCACTGTATTTGGTGGTGCTGATCTTTGCTGCGGCAATGCTGGTGCTTGCCCTGATCTTTTTTGCCTTTCGCACCTTTTTTGGAGAGGGAAGGAGTGGTCTGCCCGTTTACGTGGCGGAGGCTGAAGTCGAGGAGTGCGACGGTGATGCCTACGATGACGATACCTACGATGACGAGGATGACCGTTAACAAAAAATAGGAGGTTGTTATGCAAAAATTGATGAAAAATTGGATATTTACCATGATCGCCTGCATTTTGCTTACGCTCTTGACGGTGATCATGCTGCTGGGTGCCCTTGAGATGAAGGGCTTTTCCCTCGCAAACGATATTTTGCATTTATTGATGGCGGTGATCCTCGCCATTTATATGGTATTTACGATCTTTCCGCTTATTGCGCGCTATCGCGGCGTGATACAGATCTTTGTTTCGATTGAAGCTGTGCTGCTCATGCTGACAATGGTCGCACTGGCGTTTGCACAGGTAAACGTTCCCTTTTTCTCCTCCTTGCAGGTCTGCTCGGCGGTGGGTCTTGCTATTTGGCTGCGCGGTGCGGTTGAAATCGTACACGCCTACCTTCTGCAGGGTACTGATAACAAGAAAAAAACACCCCTGTGGACGCTCTGCCTTTACATATTGCTTTGTGCGCTTGGCGTGTGGCAAATGGCAAGCCCTACCGTTAAGGATAAGCACTTTTTGTTTGTGATCGGCGGAATTTCGCTTGTGATGGCTGTGATCTTTGCCTATGCTACGGTGCAAAATCGCAGGATCTCGGGCGGCAGAAAAAAGAAAAAGAAGACGGGGAGAGAACAGGGCGAGGATCAGGCAGAAAAAACGAAGGAAACCGCAGTGGTTGTAAAAAAAGATGCATAACGGTACGAAAAAAACGCGATGGTTGGGGCGATTTTATCCTCTTGTTAAACGTATTGGCGACATTGTGCTTTCTCTTGCCTTAAGCGTGCTTTTTGCCCCCCTTTCACTCCTTATTCTCTTTCTGATCCTTTTGCGCGATCCGGGCAACCCCTTTTACGTGCACCGTCGCGTGGGGCAAAACGGCAGGGAGCTAAAGGTGCTGAAATTTCGCACCATGCGTAAAAACGCAACGCTTTCGCCGCGAGATGCGGAGATGTATCGGCAAGAATATAAGCTCCCCGACGACCCGCGCCTGATCGGCTACAAACGGGCGGGCGACGGTCGCCGCTGCTTTGGCGCGATCCTGCGCCGCACCTCCATGGACGAGCTGCCACAGCTTTGGTACAACGTCTTGCTTTGCGGCAATATGTCGCTGGTGGGGCCAAGACCCGTGTTAAAGGAGGAGCTAACGCGCTATTATAGCGAGCAGGAGCAAGCGCTGCTTCTTTTAGTAAAGCCCGGTGTCACCGGCTACTGGCAGGCATATGCGCGTAACAACGCGCTTTACCAAAACGGTGAGCGTCAGAAAATGGAGCTGTATTACGCAGATCACAGCTCACTGTGGCTTGACCTTAAGATCCTTTTGCGCACCGTTGTGGCGGTATTTGCCAAAACGGGCGCGAAATAAGCAAGGAGCACCGCCCGGCGGGCGGTGCTCCTTTTGCAAATTTTTTATCTTACTTAGGAGCCACCTTTGCTGAAATGATAAAGGCTTTGCGGTGTCACCGTCTTTCAATATGCTTTGCCGCAACATACTATAACTTTTAAGTGATGGCACGGTAATTTATCTTATTATTTACATTTGAGTAAATTTGTGATACGATATAAACTGATATTGTATATTCACATTTGTGATAAAGGAGAACGGTGATGAAGCTTTTAGAGAACATTTGCTATGCAAAGCGCGCGGATGAGGAATTACTGCTGGATATGTATTTGCCAGAGGCACAGGAGTTCCCCGTGTTTGTCTTTTTTCACGGCGGCGGCCTGCAAAAGGGCAGTAAGCGGGGTGCCAAACATTTTGCAAGCTATTTGACCGACAGAGGAATTGCCGTGGTATCTGCCAATTACCGCAAGTATCCCGATGCGAAATATCCCGATTTTATCGAAGATGCGGCAGAAGCCGTGCACTGGGTATCGGAAAATATAAACAGCTACGGCAAATGCGAAAAAATGTTTGTGGGCGGAAGCTCGGCAGGCGGATATCTTTCCATGATGCTTTGCTTTGATCCCCGTTGGCTATCCGCGTATGAGAATTGGAAGGTCCCTGTGGCGGGATATTTCCATAATGCGGGACAGCCTACCTCTCACTTTTACGTAGTGCACGCGGAGGACGGGGTGTCGCAGAAGCGTTTGATCATAGATGAACGCGCACCGATGTACCACATTGGAACGGTTGAGGAATATCCGCCGATGCATTTTGTTGTTTCGGATAACGACAGAGCCTGCCGCTATGAGCAGACGATGCTGATGCTTGCCACACTCAAGCACTTTAACTATGATGCCGATAAAATAGGCTTTACGCTGATGCACGGAAAGCATTGCGAGCACGACACGGCAGTTGACGAAAACGGAGATAATCTCCTTGGAAAGCTGTTGTTTGAATTTATCAAAAAATGGTAATCTAAAAGCACCGCGGGGATCCCGCGGTGCTTTTACTTTATGAAACGAAATGCTGTGAGATTGCAATGAAACACGACCCCGACGAGGAGCGCCCCCCGTCGGGGTCGTCAATTTTATATATAAATCAAGCGGCTACCCTTTGAGGGGTTGATGTGTTGATTTATTTCAGTGCTGCCTGAGCTGCTGCAAGGCGAGCGATCGGCACGCGGAAGGGAGAGCAGGAAACGTAGGTGAGGCCTACCTTGTGGCAGAACTCCACAGAGGAGGGATCGCCACCGTGCTCGCCGCAGATGCCAAGCTTAATGTCGGGGCGGGTCTGGCGACCGAGCTTAGCGGACATCTCAACAAGCTTACCAACACCGGTCTGGTCGAGCTTTGCAAAGGGATCGTTCTCGTAGATCTTGGTGTCGTAGTATGCGTCGAGGAACTTGCCTGCGTCGTCACGGGAGAAGCCGAAGGTCATCTGCGTGAGGTCGTTGGTGCCGAAGGAGAAGAACTCTGCTTCCTTCGCGATCTCGTCAGCGGTGAGTGCTGCACGGGGAATCTCGATCATCGTACCAACCTTGTACTTGAGGTCGGAGCCTGCAGCTGCGATCTCAGCATCAGCGGTGGTTACTACGTGGCGTTTCACGAATGCAAGCTCCTTGATCTCGCCCACGAGAGGAATCATGATCTCGGGTACGATATCCCAGTCAGGATGAGCCTTCTTTACGTTGAGAGCCGCGCGGATAACAGCCTTGGTCTGCATGACAGCGATCTCGGGGTAGGTGACAGCCAGACGGCAGCCGCGGTGACCCATCATGGGGTTGAACTCGTGCAGACCTGCAATAATGGTCTTAACCTCAGCCACGGTCTTGCCGGTGTTCTTGGCAAGCAGCGCGATGTCAGCCTCGTCGGTGGGAACGAATTCGTGCAGAGGCGGGTCAAGGAAGCGGATGGTTACGGGGCAACCCTCAAGTGCCTCGTAGAGCTTCTCAAAGTCGCCCTGCTGCATGGGCAGGATCTTAGCAAGAGCCTTCTCGCGACCCTCAACGGTGTCAGAGCAGATCATCTCGCGGATAGCGGCGATACGGTCAGCCTCAAAGAACATATGCTCGGTACGGCAAAGACCGATGCCCTCAGCACCCAGCTCGCGAGCCTTCTTTGCATCGGCGGGAGTATCTGCATTGGTGCGAACCTGCAGCTTGCGGTACTTGTCAGCCCAGCCCATGATGATGCCGAAGTTGCCGGAGATCTCTGCGTCAACGGTGGGAATGATACCGTCGTAGATCTTGCCGGTGGAGCCGTCAATGGAGATATAGTCGCCCTCGCTGTAGGTCTTGCCTGCGAGAGTGAACTTCTTGTTCTCCTCGTCCATAGCGATCTCGCCACAGCCGGATACACAGCACTTGCCCATGCCGCGTGCAACACCTGCTGCGTGCGAGCTCATGCCGCCGCGAACGGTCAGAATGCCCTGGGAAGCCTTCATGCCGGTGATATCCTCGGGAGAGGTTTCAAGACGAACAAGGATAACCTTCTTGCCTGCCTGGTTCCAAGCGTCAGCGTCGTCAGCAGAGAATACTACCTGACCGCAGGCTGCGCCGGGGGAAGCACCAAGACCCTTGCCGATGGGGTTAGCAGCCTTGAGGGCCTTTGCATCGAACTGGGGATGGAGCAGGGTATCAAGGTTACGGGGGTCGATCATCAGAACTGCCTCTTGCTCGGTCTTGTGACCCTCAGCAACGAGGTCAACTGCGATCTGGAGTGCAGCCTGTGCGGTGCGCTTGCCGTTACGGGTCTGGAGCATGAAGAGCTTGCCGTGTTCAATGGTGAACTCCATGTCCTGCATGTCGTGGTAGTGGTTTTCGAGGATGCCGCAAACCTTTACGAACTGCGCATAAGCCTCGGGGAACTTCTCTTGCATTTGTGCAATGGGCATGGGCGTGCGAACACCTGCAACTACGTCCTCGCCCTGTGCATTGGTGAGGAACTCGCCCATCATCTTTTTCTCGCCGGTGGCGGGATCGCGGGTGAATGCAACGCCGGTGCCGCAGTCATCGCCCATGTTACCGAATGCCATCATTTGTACGTTAACGGCGGTGCCCCAGCTATAGGGAATGTCGTTGTCACGGCGGTATACGTTTGCACGGGGGTTGTCCCAAGAACGGAATACTGCCTTGATAGCACCCATCAGCTGCTCCTTGGGGTCGGAGGGGAAGTCAGAGCCGATCTTTGCCTTGTACTCTGCCTTGAACTGATTAGCAAGCTCCTTGAGGTCCTCGGCGGTCAGCTCAATATCCTGTTTTACGCCCTTCTCGGCCTTCATCTTGTCGATGAGCTCCTCAAAGTACTTCTTGCCAACCTCCATAACAACGTCGGAGTACATCTGGATAAAGCGGCGGTAGCAGTCCCAAGCCCAACGGGGATTGTTCGAGCTCTTAGCCATGTAATCTACAACATCCTCATTGATACCCAGATTGAGGATCGTATCCATCATGCCGGGCATGGAAGCGCGTGCGCCGGAACGCACGGAAACAAGCAGGGGGTTTTTGAGGTCACCGAATTTCTTGCCGGTGATCTCCTCCATCTTTTCAACGTATTCGTTGATCTCAGCCATGATATCGGGGTTGATCTGACGGCCGTCCTCGTAGTATTGGGTGCATGCCTCGGTGCTGATGGTAAAGCCCTGGGGAACAGGAAGACCGATGTGGGTCATTTCAGCGAGGTTTGCGCCTTTACCGCCGAGCAGCTCGCGCATGCTTGCGTTACCCTCGGTAAAGAGATAGCAATACTTCTTTGCCATTTGAAAATACCTCCAAATAATATATTTTTTTATTGTAAGCATATTTTTTATGCGGATGCTCCGCATATTATAACACATTGTTAAAATAATCACAAGTGCCCCAATCATTTTTTTTAAAAAATAAAGTTAATTTTTTTTGAATAATGATAAATATTTAACAAACTTTTTGAATTTAAAGAAAAATTTGACAGCGCAGCTGTTTTTGTGTATAATAGAGAGCAGAATTAAGCATCGTCGGCGCGAGTGGCTTCGCGGCGGCGTTTGTGTGCTTTCGGAGGAACGGTTCACATGGCAAATATTTTTGATCTGTTTAAAAAAATAGAGCAGGGGACGCCAAGCGCTGCAGGTGCCCCCACGCACATTGTAGTGGGGCTCGGCAATCCCGGTGGGGAGTATACGTTTACCCGCCACAACGCGGGCTTTTTGGCGCTGGATTACCTTGCCGAGCGTTATGGCAGCAAAATTGACCGCGCGCGCTTTAAGTCACTGACGGGTGAGGCGACGATCGGCGGCAAGCGCGTGTTGCTTTTAAAGCCGCAGACCTTTATGAACCTGTCGGGTGAGGCGGTGCGCGAGGCGGCGGCGTTTTATCACGTTGAGCCGCAAAATATTATAGTGATCTATGACGACGTAAGCCTTGACGTGGGTAGACTTCGCGTGCGCGGCAAGGGCAGTGACGGCGGCCACAACGGTATCAAGAGCATGATCTATCAGTTAAGCTCAAATGCGTTTCCGCGTGTGCGCGTTGGTGTTGGCAAAAAGCCTCACCCCGATTACGATCTTGCAGGCTGGGTGCTTTCTACCTTTGGTAAGGAGGAGCAGGAAAAGCTGTTTGCCACGTTTAGTACTGTTCAAAAGGGCGTGGAGCTGCTTTTGGCGGGAGATCTTGCCACCGCCATGCAGACCTGTAACGGGGTGCTTTCATGCTGATTCCACAGGCAGTTCGCCAAGAAGCGGAATATCGCGATCTGGTGCGTGACCTCACACAGGCGTTTCGCGCACGCTCCTTGCCCTTTGCCGTTTGCGGGCTTTGTGAGGGCGCATCCGACGCTATGCTGGTGGCACTCCTTCAGGATCTGAAGGGCAAGCACGCGGGTGCGGCACTGCTGATCCTCCCTGAGGAAAAGGAATGCACGAGATTGCAGCAGTTGCTCACCAATTACGGCATACGTGCCGCGTTTTTTGGGGCACGCGACCTCACGTTTTATAACATTACCGCCTCGCATGAGTATGAGCATGAGAGGCTTTCTGTGCTTTGGCGCTTGCAGGGCGGCGATCTTGATGCGGTGCTGACCACGCCCGATGCCGCGCTTGGCTTTACCGTTTCGCGCGAAAGGCTGAAAAATGCCACCGTTGCGCTGGATACCGCAAGCGTGATCGATCCCGCAGAGCTTGCGGCAAGGCTGACCGCCGCCGGCTACGCGCGCGTGGAGCTGGTAGAGGGCGCAGGGCAGTTTGCCGTGCGCGGCGGCATACTGGATATATACGCACCCAATTTGCGCGCATTGGCGGCTGACGGCAGCATGATCTTGCAATCTGCCCCCATACGTGTCGAGTTTTTCGGGGATGAGGTTGACCGCATGGGCGTGTTTGACGTGCAAACGCAGCGCATTCATACCATGATATCGGCTTGTGAGCTGCCTCCCGCGCGTGAGGTGCTGCAAAATGACGAAACGCGTGCCCAAATGCGTGCGGCGGTAGAGGCACAGCTGAAAAAATGCAAGGATGCACGCGGCAGGGAGGAGCTTGAGCGCGAGCTTGGCGAGCTTGCGGCAGGCGCAGACGTGCGTTTTGCCGATAAGTATCTCGCGCTGATCGACACCGCGCGAGAAACGCTGCTTTCCTATTTTAACCCCCATACGTTGGTGATTTTGCGTGGTACAAACGCGATACGTGACCGTTTAAAGGCAAGCCAGTGGCACTCTGATGAGCGCGTGAAGGAGCTGCTTGCCGGCGGCACGATTGCCGCGCGCTATGCCGAATACGGATTGCCGGCTACTGCCCTTGAAGGTTTTTTGGATGGGGCGGTAACGGTACACGTTAATTCGATTGCCGAGGGACTTTCGGGCAAACGTCTTGGCGGCTTATACACCTTTAAAACCAAGCACACGGCGGCATACGGTGATAATTTTGAGCTGCTGTTGGAGGATCTGCAAAGCTATACCGAAGCAAACCGTGCCGTGATTTTGCTGGCGGAAAACGAAACCGCTGTCGAGGCAGCGGTGAAACGCCTTACCGCAGCAGGGCTTGCAGCTATGCCGGCAGCTGAGGATGCTTCGCTCCCGAATCAGGGCGAGGTTCTTGTTACCCGTTACGAGCAGATCTCTGGCTTTGAGCTGGGGGCGTCGGGCTTTGCGGCGCTCTCACTTGCCGAGGATATGCGGCGTGGCGGACTTGCGCCCGCAGCACGCATCAAGCGCGCGAAAAGGAAGCGCGACGCACGCGGTGCGATCCTTTCCTATGCCGATCTCACCCCGGGGGATCTCGTGGTGCACGAGGCGCACGGCATAGGGCGCTACGTGGGGCTTGAAACGCTTACCATTGACGGGGTAACGCGTGATTACGTCAGTATTCAGTATGCGGGGAGTGACAAGCTGTTTCTGCCCTGCGAGCGCCTGGATGCCGTGTCGAAATATATCGGCGCGCATGCCGACGACGGTATGGTAAAGCTTTCGCGCTTTGGCGGCGGCGAGTGGAAAAAGGCAAAGGCTCGCGCCAAGGCGGCTGTCAAGGATATGGCAAAGGATCTCATCAGACTTTATGCCGAGCGCGAGCGTCGCACGGGCTTTGCCTTTCCGCCAGACGATGCGTATCAGCGCGATTTTGAGGCTGCGTTTCAGTACGAGGAGACCGATGGGCAGATCGCGGCGGCAGATGAGATCAAGGAGGATATGATGCGTGCTGCCCCCATGGACCGCTTGCTTTGCGGTGACGTGGGCTTTGGCAAAACCGAGGTGGCACTGCGCGCGGCGTATAAAGCGGTTCTTGCGGGTAAGCAGGTGGCAATACTGGTTCCCACCACCATTCTTGCCCTGCAGCATTATCAAACCATCGGCTCGCGTATGCGTGCCTTTGCGGTCAGTGTTGATATGCTTTCCCGCTTTCGTACGCCAAAGCAGCACAAAGAGAGCTTGCGGCGTTTGGCGCGTGGCGATCTTGATATTATCATCGGCACGCATCGCCTGATCTCAAAGGACGTAAAATTTAAGGATCTCGGTCTTTTGATCGTGGATGAGGAGCAGCGTTTTGGCGTGGCGCAAAAGGAAAAGCTGAAGCAATTAGCGGGCAACGTTGACGTGCTGACACTGACGGCAACTCCCATTCCGCGCACGCTCAATATGGCAATGAGCGGTATTCGCGACATTTCTATTTTGGATGAAGCACCCGGTGACCGCCTGCCCGTGCAGTCCTACGTGCTGGAGCATGATGAGCTGATCCTCGAGGAAGCCATTCGCCGTGAGCTTCGTCGCGGCGGGCAGGTCTTTTATCTGCATAACACCGTAGAGCACATCCACGAGGTGGCGGCAAGGCTTTCTGCCATGATCCCCGAGGCGCGCATTACCGTGGCGCACGGCAAAATGGATCGGGATGCGCTGGAGCGCATTTGGGGCGATATGATCGCGGGTGAGATCGATATTTTGGTTAGCACCACCATCATTGAAACAGGCATTGACGTGCCGAATGCCAACACCTTAATTGTAGATAACGCACACCGTATGGGGCTTTCTCAGCTTCATCAGTTGCGCGGACGCGTGGGTCGCTCGCCGCGCCGCGCTTATGCCTATTTCACTTATCCGCGCGGTCGCGCGCTTGATGATATTCAGCGCAAGCGACTTGAGGCAATTCGTGAGTATGCCGAGTTTGGTGCGGGCTTTCGCATTGCGCTGCGCGATCTTGAATTGCGCGGTGCGGGTAACCTGCTTGGTGCCGAGCAGCACGGGCACCTCGATGCCGTGGGGTATGATCTTTACGTGAAGCTTTTAAACGAGGCGGTTTTGGAGGAAAAGGGCGAAAAAGCCGAGGAACGTACCGAATGCACCGTAACACTTTCCTATGATGCCTGCCTGCCCGACGGCTACGTGCGCTCGGCATCGCAGCGCATGGCACTGTATAAGCGCATTTCTCTGATCTCTTGTGTGGCTGATAGGGACGATATGACCGACGAGCTGCTTGACCGCTACGGCGATCTGCCGCGTGCCGCAAAGAATCTTTTGGAGATCGCGCTCATTCGCTCGCTTGCCGCACGCTGCGGCATCACCCAGATCAGGCAGGACGGTGCCGATATTGCCATTTGCGGCGAGCAATTGGACGTGGATTGTTGGATGGAGCTTTCCGCAGCATTCCCGGGGAAGCTGCGCATGATGGTGTCAGCTGTGCCCTATATCCGCTACCGCCCCGGTAAGCCTTTGGTGGCGCTGGGCGAGCTGCGCGACCTGCTTTTGCGCTTGGTGGAGCTGACCGATAAGAAAAAGGTAGACAAAACCTGATTTATGTTGTATAATAAACGGGATACAATATCACCGTGTATAATCGAAACCGTAAAGGAACTATGATATGAAGAAAAAATTGATTGCCGCGCTTGCGGCATTGCTTGCGCTCCTGCTGCTGCTTTGTGGCTGTGCCTCGCACGGCGAAACTCTCATTAAGGCGGGCGGTGAGGAGATCTCAGTGAACGTTTTTCAGCTATATTTGTCGCGCATGAAGGGCGCACTTGGCGAGGCGGGACACGCCGTGGGCGATGCCAGCTATTGGAACAGCTATATTTCAACCGATAACACCACCACGGCACAGTATTATACTGCGCAGGTGCTGGAGGGCTTAAAGCACATTGCCGCCGCCATGATCATTTATGAGGAATACGGCTTGAAGCTGCCCGACGAAGCGGTGGATGAGATTGATGCTTGGATCGAGGGTCTTATTGAAAGTGACGGCGGTGGCTCTAAGGCGTCGCTGAATTCCATCCTTTCGGCTTACGGCGCAAACGTAACTGTTTTGCGCGATGCCGCACTGCTTGAGGCAAAGCTTTCGCAGCTAAAGGAGCACATTTACGGTGTAAACGGCAGCCTTATTCAAGATACCGCTATTGAGGAGTATTATAAAAAGACCTATTATCGCGGCTATCAGATGCAGCTTGCCGATTACTATTATAAGCATGAAACCGATAAAAACGGTGTGGCGGTTCGCTATACCGACGATACCTACAAAAAGGTGGCATATATCAGCCAAAGCACTATCAACGCGTTAGAGGAGAGCGAGCGCGCCAAATACGTAACCGTTGAACGCAAGGGCGATTATGCCGAGGATTTCGGCGCGGCGTACGGCAATACCATTACGCTTTACCGCGACGGCGACACCGAGGTGGTGGCATACGATAAAGAAAAGGGTGTGATCAACTACACGCTTGATAAGAGTGGCAATTTGATCGAGGCGAAATACACCGAGGCGGAAATGCAGGCAAGATATGAGCGCGCAAAAGAAATTGCCGCGGAGTGCATGAACAATGAAGCCAAATTTTTGCAATACGCTGCCGAGATATCGGATAACAGCAGCTTTAACGAAACCTACGCCCCGAGCGGCATGTATTTTGCACTTGGTACGTATAGCACGGATACCGTGTTTGGCTCCTTTTCCGCCGTGCTTGCCGAGATGGATATCGGCACCACGCGCGTGGTATCCTCTGACTCGGGCTACTACATTCTCATGCGTGCAGAGCTTGACACGGGTGCGTGGAAAAACGACAGAAATTCGCGTTGGTTCAGCACCCTGCGTGGGCTTACGCTTGAATATATGCTGCAGCAGCGCACTGTGCAGTATCTTGACCGCGTGAGTGTAGACGAAGCGCTGTTTTCAACCGTTGATATCACTACCGTTGCCAGCAATGTGCGTTATTAAACGGCAAAAATTGCTCTTGACAAAGTAAAGCTTTTGTAGTATACTGTGCTTACAACCGCATAGAAATCGGGGGTGCTGCCAAGCAGGGCGGCTGAGATAAGCGAAGCTTAAACCCTTTAACCTGATACGGATAATGCCGGCGTAGGGAGATAGATAGGGGAGAGCTGTACCCTGAAATTTACCGCACGGAGATTTTCGTGCGGTAATTTTTTTAGGGAGGTTTCTCAAATGAAGGTTCAAAAACAAACAAAAAAGCTGACGGAAAGCGCCGTGATGCTGGCGCTCGCCACCGTCCTTGGCATTCTGCCCCTCGCGCAGCTGCCCTATGGCGGCTCGATTACCGTGGCATCTATGCTGCCCATTGTGCTGATCTCGTACCGCCACGGCATTGGCTGGGGCATGGGCACGGGATTGGTGTTTGGCATCATTCAGCAGCTGCTGGGGTTATCGAACCTGTCGTATTTTACCACGTGGCAGTCGATCTTGGCGATCGTGCTGCTTGACTACCTCATCGCCTTTGCGGCTGCGGGGCTTGGCGGTGCATTCCGCCAATTGCGGCACATTCCGCAGCGTGAGGCACTGCTGCTTGGCTCCTTGCTTGCGTCCCTTGTGCGCTATGCTTGCCACGTGATCTCGGGTGCTACCGTTTGGGCGGGGCTTTCGATCCCCACCGAGGCGGCACTTGCGTATTCGCTTGTGTACAACGCAACCTACATGGTGCCCGAAGCGATCGTCTTGATGCTTGTTGCCTATTATCTTGGAAGTATGCTTGATTTTAAAAAGGAGCATATCACCCGCCAGCCTGCGGTGCATACCGCCTCACGTGCGGCAAATATGCTTGCCGCCGCGTCGGGGCTTGTGAGTATTGCGGTATTGATTTTCGACACCGTTATGGTGTTTTCTCGCATGCAGGATGCCGAAACGGGCGAGTTTAACGTGTCACTTTTAAGGGTAGAGGAGCTTGCGGGCAGCTTTTGGGTGCCCGTGTTAGCGGTAACTCTTTCTGCCCTGCTTGCGGTGGCAGCGATGGCTACGGTGCGCCGTCGGTTACTGAAGAAAAGCCGCGTCGCGAGATAATATTTTTTAAAGCAGGCTTTTAAAGCCTGCTTTTTTTATTGACATTGGGCGTGCTTTGTGTTATCATAAATAGAGTAAAAGAAAGGCTGATGCTATGAAGATTGGATTTGTTTCGCTTGGCTGCTCGAAAAATCAGCTCGATACCGAGGTGATGCTGCACGAGCTGCTAAGTGCGGGATACGAGGTCACACCCGATGAGACCGAGGCAGACGTGGTGATCATCAACACCTGCGCATTTATTGAAAGCGCGAAAAAAGAGGCGATAGACAATATCCTTGATATTGCGTGGCTCAAAAAGCATCGCAAGCTAAAGGGTATCGTGGTAACGGGGTGCCTGTCCGAGCGTTATCGCGAGGAGATATTTGCCGAGCTGCCCGAGGTGGATGCACTGCTTGGCGTTGGCAGCATTCACAACATTGTGGAGGCTGTTGACAGCGTGCTGGCGCGCGCGAAAAACAAAAGGCTTGCAAAATACGCCTCGTTTGAAGATAAAAACAGCGTGAAGTTAGGCGGCGACCGCGTGCTGACCACGCCCGAATTTTATTCGTATTTAAAGATTTCAGAGGGCTGTGACAACTGCTGCACCTACTGTGCCATCCCCTCGATCCGCGGGCGATTCCGTTCTCGCCCGATGGAGGACCTGATCGCCGAGGCAAAGCAGCTTGAGGCGCTTGGTGTGCAGGAGCTGAATATCATTGCACAGGATGTGACACGCTACGGTAAGGATCTTTACGGCGAGTATCGCCTGCACGAGCTCTTGCACCGTATTACCGAGGAAACCGCCATTCCGTGGATCCGCTTGCTTTATTGCTACCCTGATAAGATGACTGATGAGCTGATCGCCGAGATCCGCGATAATCCCCGCATTGTAAAATATATCGACCTGCCCCTGCAGCATATTGCCGACCCCGTTCTGAAGCGTATGAACCGCCACGGTGACGGCAAAACGGTGCGCGAGGTGGTGGCAAGGCTGCGCCGCGAGATCAAGGGTCTTACCCTGCGCACCACCTTTATCGTCGGCTTCCCCGGCGAAACAGAGCGGGATTTTGCAGAGCTTTCCGCATTTGGGGACGAGGCAAAATTTGACCGCATGGGCGTGTTTGCCTACTCTGCCGAGGAGGGAACGCCTGCCGCCAAAATGCCCGATCAGATCGACGAGCAGCTAAAGCAGGATCGCATGGATATTCTGATGAAGCAGCAAATGAGCATCAATGCGGCACTCAATGCCGAAAAGATCGGCAAAACGGTGCGCGTGCTGGTTGAGGACTTTGACCCCGTGAGTGAGGCGCATTTCGGCAGATCTGCGGCAGATGCCCCCGATATTGACGGCAAAGTGTATTTTAAGGCAGAGCGCCGTATCGCCCCCGGCAGCATGATCGACGTGAAGGTGCGCGAGGTGCTTGACTATGACCTATACGGCAGAGCCGTGATGCCAAAAGGAGAAAACGATGAGTAAGATGAATTTACCCAATAAGCTGACGATGCTGCGCCTGTGCCTTGTCCCCGTGATCATGGTGCTGCTTTTGTTGCCCGCAACCCTTGTTCGTTGGGAGATCGCCTACGGCGTTGGCGTGGTGATCTTTGCCGTTACGGCACTCACGGACATGCTGGACGGTAAAATTGCGCGCAAGAACAATCTCATCACCAATTTTGGTAAGTTTATGGACCCCGTTGCCGATAAATTTATGGTGATCGGCACGTTGATGGCAATGCTGTTTCGCATGCTGCGCCCTGACCTTTACGGCCTTGGCTACAACAACGTGTTTACCGTGGTGTTTTTTGTGGCGGTGGTGGCAATTATCTTCCGTGAGCTTGCCATTACCTCGCTGCGCCTTGTTTTGGTAAACAGCAACGGCACCGTGGTGGCGGCAAAGATGCTTGGGAAGATCAAGACCGTGTCGCAAATTCTTTGTATTTGCGCGCTCTTGATCGAGCCGCTTTTTGATAAGCTTATCACACATCTTGCAGGCGATTTTGCCTTGGCGGGTGTCTATCCGCTCTCATGGGGCTTGATTGCCGTGATGTTGATCTTTACCCTGTGGTCGGGCTTTGATTATATCAAGGGCGCGTGGGGGTCTATTTCCACCGATTGGTGAGAACCCAGTGCTATCACAAAAAAACGCCGCGCAATGCGCGGCGTTTTTTTATTGCATATCCCCGCCAAGGGGGAGAGAAAGCGCGGCTTTTAGGTTAAGGTTGCTTGCCACGGCAAGCGACAGCTTGATATATGCCGCCACGGGGGAGAGGGGCGGCAGGGGAATGATACCAAGCGCGGGGTAAAGGGCGGCGCTTTCATAGATCGCCTCGCCCGTGATGCCAACGGCAAACAGGGGAATTCCTGCGGCACGGGCATTTGCCGCAAAATCCTGCAGCTG
>JAZOLJ010000106.1:0-7795 GCA_045652845.1 Eubacteriales bacterium
AAAAAGGAGTTGGTGAAATGGATCCGTTACCGCGAAGTTGCACGCGAGCAAACATACTTGACGAATGCCGTGCCGAAGGTAATTTAAAATGTAGCAAGCATGCACACACCGTGCCGCTTGTGCTGCTGTGTTAAGCGAGAGCTTATCTAAACAACAAACATTTTAAATTTTTTGGAGGAATTATGGATATCGTTAAGCAGTTATTACTGCAGCTTATACTTATTTTATTGAACGCATTTTTTGCCGCCACCGAGATCGCCGTCATTTCCCTGAACGAAAAAAAGGTGAGAGCACAGGCAGAGGAGGGGAACAAAAAGGCTGCAAAAATTTTAAAAATCATAGAGGAGCCAACACGCTTTCTCTCTGCCATTCAGGTGGGCATCACCCTTGCGGGCTTTCTTGGCTCGGCATTTGCTGCCGATAACTTTGCCGAGCGACTGTCGGCGTGTGTGATCAAGACTCTTGAGGTTGCGCCCGCACATTGGGGAGCGATCAAAACCGTTTCGGTCGTGCTGATCACGCTGGTGCTTTCCTACTTCACGCTGGTGCTGGGCGAGCTTGTGCCAAAGCGTGTTGCCATGCGCCACAAGGAAAAGCTTGCCCGTGCCGTGTGCGGATTTATCTCGGGCCTCACCGTTGTACTTAAGCCTGTGATTTGGCTGCTGACCGTTTCTACAAACGGCATGCTGCGCCTGTTTGGTATTGATCCCCACGCTAAGGAGGAGGCTGTTTCGGAGGAGGATATCGTGATTATGCTGGATGCGGGTGCCGACGAGGGCACGCTGAAGGAAAACGATATTACCTATATCAAAAACGTATTTAAGCTGGAGCGTCTGACCGCCGCTGACGTGATGACGCAGCGCAGCAGCATGGTAACGGCAAGTGAGCACGTGACCGAGCAGGAGCTGCTTTCCTTGCTTGCCGATGAAGGCTATTCCCGTATCCCCGTGTTTGCAGAGGATGGGGAAAGGGTGATCGGTATTTTGCACGCGCGTGAATATCTTTTGCGCCGCACCAACAAGGATTTCCGCCTTTCCGACGTGCTGCTGCCGCCCGTGTTTGTGCCTGAAACCATTCACCTTGATAGTCTGTTTCGCGATATGCAGCGCGACCACAGGCATATGGTGATCGTGGTAAACGAATACGGTCACGTGTCGGGCGTGGTGACCATGGAGGACGTGTTAGAGCAGATCGTGGGTGAGATCTGGGATGAGCAGGATGAAGCTACTGAGGACATCGTGCCCGTGGATGCGCATACGTATCGCGTAAGATCTGCCATTTCGATTGATGAGTTTTTTGAGTTTTTCTCGCTTGATGCGAGTGATGAGATCGTTTCCACCACCGTGAACGGTTGGCTCACCGAGGTGTGCGGCAACATTCCCGAGGAGGGGTACACCCTTGATCGGGAGCACGTTCACGTTACGGTAACCAAGGCTGACGGCGTGATGACGCATGAAATTTCTGTGACCGTAGACGAGCAGCAGACCGCCGTCGAAGCGGAGAACGAGGAATAATAAGAGGGGCACTGCAAGAGCAGTGCCCCTTTGCTTGCAATGCGAGCGAAAATGTGCTACAATAAAAGCAACGATGTGCGGGAGGTGCTGTGATGAGCACGTTATTTGGTATTAAAGGAAGGCTTGGCTTTGGCTGTATGCGCTTGCCCATGCAGGGGGATGAGGTGGACGCGGCACAGTTTTGCCGCATGGTAGATATTTTTCTTGAAAACGGCTTTAATTATTTTGATACGGCAAAGGGGTATCTTGGCGGAAAAAGTGAAACCGCACTGCGCGAGTGCCTTACCTCACGCTACCCGCGCGAGCGTTACGTGCTGACCAATAAGCTCTCGCCCGCTTTCTTTCAAACAACGGCGGATATTCGCCCCTGCTTTGAGGGTCAGCTGAAAGCGTGCGGTGTTGACTATTTTGATATTTATCTCATGCACGCGCAAAATCGCAATCGGTTTGAGTACTATCGGCGTGAGCGCGCTTATGAAACGGCGCTTGCGCTGCGAGATGAGGGTAAGATCAAGCATTTTGGCATCTCCTTTCACGACAAGGCACAGGTGCTGCGATCGATCCTTACCGAATATCCGCAGATCGAGGTGGTGCAGCTGCAATTCAATTACCTTGATTATGAGGATCCTTCGGTTGAGGGGCGCAAATGCTACGAGGTCTGTCGCGAGTTTGGCAAGCCCGTGTTTGTCATGGAGCCCGTGAAGGGTGGCAGGCTGGCAAATAAGCTGCCCCCCGAGGGCGAGGAGATCTTTCGCGCGATCGGCAGTGGTTCAAACGCTTCCTTTGCCATTCGTTATGCCGCGGGCTTTGCGGGGGTCGTTTCGGTGCTTTCGGGCATGGGAACTGTTGAAATGGTGCAGGATAACGTTAGCTATATGAAGGATTTTCAGCCGCTTGATGCGCGCGAGATGGAGGCGGTTGCGCGTGTGACCGAGCTTTTGCGTGAGCAGGATCTTATTCCCTGCACGAACTGTCGGTATTGCATGGAGGTGTGCCCGCAGGGCATTCCTGTGCCCGAGATCATCTCCGCGCTCAATTCAAAGCGCGTTTGCGATTCCTCCAGCGCGAAGCAATATTATCATATTTTTACGGGAAGCACTCCAAAGGCATCGGCGTGCATTGCTTGCGGCAAATGTGAGAAGGCCTGTCCGCAGCATCTCTTGATCCGTTCCCTGATGCAGGATGCCGCTGCTATGTTTGAAAAATAAAAACAATGCGCTTTTTGACAAAATTCGCGAACCTTTACCATATGCCGTCATAAAATGATATCGAGGGAGAGGAAACGCTTTCCCGAAAGGCTTTAAGGAGGATATGGTATGAATAACTGTTTCGGTAATCTGCTTGGTGATAACAACTGCTGCTGGACCATCATTATCGCACTGATCGTGCTTTGCTGCTGCTGCCACTAACCTTCGCAAATAAAAAAGAGGGGATATCCCCTCTTTTTTATTTATGCTTCCTTCACCGTGCAAACGTCTACCCAGCCAACGGGGCTTGTGATTTTTTCAAGCTCTGCGGGAGCGAGGCCTACGGTGGTGTTGTGACTGCCGCCCGAGGCATGACTGATGGCAAAGCGCCGCAGCGACACGTCAAGGTAAATTTTTACGCCCTCGCGGAGTGCGAAGGGGCAAACGCCGCCCGGTGCGTGACCTGTCAGCTCCTCCACGCGCTCAAAGGGGATCATGGCAGCCTTTGTGCCAAAGGTTGCCTTATATTTGGCATTGGCGATTTTGGTGTCGCCCGAGGTCACGATCACGATCACCTCGTCGTGCACCAAAAAGGACATGGTTTTGGCGATCTCAGCCTCGGTGCAGCCGATCGATTCTGCGGCATGCGCCACGGTATCCGCAGTCAGCTCGCGCACCGCAAAGCGATCGCCAAAGCCAACGCTGTCAAGGTAAGCCTTTACTTTATCACAGGACATAACGGTATCTCCTTTTCTTTCTATCATCTGCGTGGTGCCAAGGTGATGCACCGCGAATGTAACGCCTTTATTATAAGATAAAACAAGCACCGTTTCAAGACATTTTCACAAACAAAGCCGACATTTTTTGCTATATTTAGGCCTTTTATTAGAATTTTGGAGCGAGAGGTAGAAAAAATTTTCAAAAACCGTTGTAGAGGCGCGCTAAAATATGGTATAATTACCTTGATTATCATTGCATTATTCTGCCGCCGCGTGCGGCACTGTAAAAGAGGTAACTATGGCAAATTCCGTCAAACAGTCCCACATTCGCAATTTTTCCATCATTGCCCATATTGACCACGGTAAGTCTACTCTTGCCGACCGCTTGCTTGAGGCAACAAAGACCGTCACCTCGCGCGAGATGGAGGAGCAGCTGCTCGACAACATGGAGCTTGAGCGCGAGCGCGGCATCACCATCAAGGCGCGCGCCGTGCGCCTTTCCTATACCGCAAAAAACGGCGAGAACTACGATCTCAATCTGATCGACACGCCCGGTCACGTTGACTTTAATTACGAGGTCTCCCGTTCTCTTAACGCCTGCGAGGGCGCGATACTTGTGGTGGATGCAACGCAGGGTATTGAGGCGCAAACGCTGGCAAACGCCTACCTTGCCGTAGATGCCAACCTTGAAATTCTCCCTGTGATCAACAAAATAGATCTGCCCTCCGCCGATATTGACGGCGCACGCCGCGAGATCGAGGACGTGATTGGCATACCCGCCATGGATTGCCCCGCCGTTTCCGCCAAGATGGGCATCAATATCCCCGACGTGCTTGAGCATATCGTTTCGGATATCCCCGCACCCTCGGGCGATGAAAACGCTCCCCTCAAGGCACTGATCTTTGATAGCTACTACGATAGCTATCTCGGTGTGGTTGTTTACGTGCGCGTGGTGGATGGCAAGCTGAAGAGTGGCGATACCATTCGTATGATGAGCACGGGGCAGACCTTTCAGGTTGTAGATGTTGGCGTGATGGATGCCTTTGGCCTTTCGAAGCGCGAGGGGCTTTGTGCCGGTGAGGTTGGGTATCTTACTGCTTCGATCAAGAGCGTGGGTGACACGCGCGTGGGCGATACCGTGACGTTGGCAGAAAACCCTGCCGCCGAGCCGTTGCCGGGCTTCAAGGCAGTGCAGCCCATGGTGTATGCGGGCATTTACCCTGCCGACGGCTCGCGCTACGGCGACCTGCGTGATGCGCTTGAAAAGCTGCGCCTCAACGACGCGGCACTTTCCTTTGAGCCCGAGACCTCGGTGGCACTCGGCTTTGGCTACCGCTGCGGCTTTTTGGGGCTTTTGCACATGGAGATCATTGAGGAGCGCCTTGAGCGCGAGTTCAATCTTGACCTCATCACCACCGCCCCCAGCGTTATTTACGAGATCACCAAGCGCGACGGCGAAACGGTGCGCATTGATAACCCTACCAATTACCCCGACCCCGCCGAGATCGACCGGGCATTTGAGCCGATCGTGCGCGCTTCGATCATCACCCCCACCGATTACGTTGGCGGCTTGATGGATCTTTGCCAGGATCGCCGCGGCGAGTTTGTGGATATGAAATATCTTGACAGCACCCGTGTCGAGCTGCATTACCGCCTGCCCCTAAACGAGATCATTTACGACTTTTTTGATGCTCTCAAAAGCCGTTCACGCGGCTATGCCTCGCTCGATTACGAGATGGAGGGGTACGTGGAAAGCAAGCTCGTGAAGCTTGATTTTCTACTTAACGGTGAGCAGGTAGACGCCCTTTCCTTCATCGTACATGAGCAAAAGGCATACGCGCGTGCGCGCAAGATCGCCGAAAAGCTGAAGGATAACATTCCGCGTCAGCTCTTTGAGGTACCGATCCAAGCGGCGATCGGTGCTAAGATCATTGCCCGTGAAACGGTAAAGGCAATGCGCAAGGACGTGCTTGCCAAGTGCTACGGCGGTGATATTACACGTAAGAAAAAGCTGCTTGAAAAGCAGAAGGAGGGCAAGAAGAAGATGCGCCAGCTCGGCTCGGTGCAGATCTCGCCCGAGGCGTTTATGGCAGTGCTCAAGCTTGACGATGATAACTGACCGTATGCAAGAAAAGCGAGATACGGTAGGGCTTTATCTGCACGTTCCGTTTTGCGTGGCAAAATGTCGCTATTGCGATTTTCATTCTGCCACAGCACCCCCAGCGGTCCAGAAGCGCTACGTGGCGGCACTTGCAGCCGAGCTTTCTCACCGCGCGCCCGAGGCACAGGGCTATGTGGTGGATACCGTTTATATCGGGGGCGGTACACCAACCGTGCTGCCCGCCCCCCTGCTTGCCGCACTGCTTGATACCGTGCGCACGCACTATCGGCTTGATCCCGCGGCGGAGGTAACGGTGGAGTGCAACCCTGTCACCGATACCGCGGGTCTTTTCGAGGGGCTGCTGGCGGCGGGTGTCAATCGCCTTAGCATCGGCTTGCAGAGTGCCTGCGACCGCGAGCTGAAGGCACTTGGCAGACCCCATGATCTTGCGGCGTTCTCAAGAACCCTTCAGGCGGCACGCAGGGCGGGCTTTCAAAACATTAACGTGGATGTGATGTTCGGCATTCCGCACCAAACCCCAAGCAGCCTGCAGGATACGCTCAAAACCGTTCTTGCTCACGCACCCGAGCATATTTCGGCGTACGGCTTGCGCGTCGAGGAGGGCACTCCCTTTTTCCTCGAGCGCCACACCCTGCCCATCGCCGACGACGATACCGTTGCCGATATGCAGCAAGCCGTCAGCACCGTGCTGCAGGGGGCAGGCTACGAGCATTATGAGGTCAGCAATTACGCCAAAGCTGGGCACCGTTCCCGCCACAATCTGCGATATTGGCTGGGTGCGCCCTATCTTGGCTTTGGTGCTGCCGCGCATTCCTTTTTCGGCGGCGAGCGTTATGCCGCACCGCGTGATACGGCAGGGTATATAGCGGCTGTGGAGGCAGAGAATTGGCAGGCGCTGAGGACCGAGGCGCATCTGCTTACCGCGCACGAGCTGCGAGAGGAATACGTGATGCTGCGCATGCGGCTCTTTGAGGGCATTGACGAGGCAGATTTTTTCGCCCGCTTCGGCATCTCCTTTGAGAAAGCCTACGGCAGCCTTGAATGCTTGGTGGCGGGAGGGCTTTTGATACGCAAAAACGGCAGAATTGCTTTTACCGAGCGTGGCATGTACGTATCAAACGCCATTCTTTCGGACTGGCTTGATTTTCATGAGTAAAGGAGTGCGCAATGACGCATCTTGCGGGATTACAGCAAAAATTAAACGAGGGCGAGGCGGCACTTATCTCCTCGCCGCAAAATCAGTTTTATCTTTCGGGCTTTCATTATAGCGACGGTTATTTGCTTGTGCTGGCGCACAAGGCTTTTTTGCTTGCCGATTTTCGCTATGCGGAAGCAGCTGAGCTTCAGGCTGACAAGGCGTTTGAGGTGATCTGCCCCAAATGCACCATGCTGGAGGCGGTGTGTGAATTGCTCGGCGAATGGGGTGTAAAAACGCTCCTTTTAGAGGAGGATCACGTCACCGTTTCCTTGCATTCGCGGCTGGCGAATGCCATACCGGAGGTAACACTGCAGGCAGGTGTTAGCCGCACGCTGCGCGCGTTGCGTTCGATCAAGGATGAAAAGGAGATCGCTGCCATTGCGGCGGCGCAGCAGATCACCGATGCGGCGTTCACGCATATCTTGGGCTATATCAAGCACGGCGTTCGTGAGATTGACGTGGCATTGGAGCTTGAATTTTTTATGCGCCGTGCAGGGGCACAGGGCATTGCCTTTGATACCATTGCCGTTTCGGGCAGTGCTTCCTCGCTCCCCCACGGCGTGCCGCGCAACGTGCCGCTTGAAAAGGGCTTTCTTACTATGGATTTCGGTGCCCGTTTTGGGGGATATTGTGCAGATATGACGCGTACCGTGGTCATCGGATCGGCGGATGCGGAAATGAAAAGGCTTTACAATACCGTGCTGCAGGCGCAGCGCGCGGCACTCGAAATGGCGGCGGGCGGCGTTTCATGCCGCGCGCTTGACCGTGTGGCGCGCGACATCATTGACGGCGCGGGGTATGGGGGCTGCTTTGGGCATTCTCTTGGGCACGGTGTCGGCATTGACGTGCATGAGGAACCACGCCTTTCCTCACGGGTAGCCGAGGATGCGGTGCTTCGCGCGGGGCACGTGGTAACCGTTGAGCCGGGTATTTATCTTGTTGGCAAATACGGCTGCCGCATTGAGGATATGATCGCCGTGAATGCCGATGGCAGCGTTCACAACTTTACCAAGAGCCAAAAGGAGCTGATCGAGCTATGACGAATATCGTGGTGG
>JAZOLJ010000107.1:0-16302 GCA_045652845.1 Eubacteriales bacterium
GAACCCACAAGGCTTGGGCAGGCAAAAACGCGCCCTGACTGCAGGAAAATGCCTTGTAATATCCGCATATTACTGCGGCAAATTCCCTTGTCATAACACCTTTTTGCACTGCCGAAGCTGCAAAGCACCTCTCGGCTGGAGGATTTTTAGCAGATTTTGCTGTGGCGCGGCGCAGTAATGTAATTACCTTACAAGCCGCGATGCGGCAAAAGCTGCAAAAATGTTGCGCCGAGAGGCTTATGTGTTCGGTTCTGCTCGGCTATATTATAGCACAATCGGGCATCCTTGTGCAAAAATTGCCGAATTTTCCGCAAAAAATCTCTTGACAAGCCATTTTTCTGCCGTTATAATATTATCTGTTGCCAAAATCGGTAAGGGGGGAACAAAATGGTTTTAAACATGGGGCCGCTGCTGCGCGGCGAGATCACACGCATGGAAATTGAATATGACCTCACGCCCGAGCCAGTTTTTGACGTCACCTTTCCCGAAAACGCACACGTGAAGGGGTACATAACCGACGATGCGGGCTATATGCGCCTTTATTTGCGTGCCACGCTCCCGTATACGGGCACCTGTGCGCGCTGCCTTGATGCGGTGGCGGGTGAATTCTCCTTGGATTTTGAGCGTACCGTGGCGGCTGAAGGCTCTATCAGTGAAGAAAAGCTGGCGGAAATGGATGATGCTTACGTCATGATCCGTGACGGCAGGCTTGATGTAGACGAGCCCTTGCGTGAGGAGCTTTTGATGTGCTTTCCGATGCGACTCTTGTGCCGTGAGGATTGCGAGGGCCTTTGCGATAAGTGCGGAAAGCCCCGTCGCCTTGGCGATTGCGGCTGCAATAAAAAAGAAATTGATCCAAGATTAGCAATTTTGCAAAAATGGGTTGACAAATCGGAAAAAGAGTGATATAATAACTTGTAATTATGTATAAGTTCCCAAGGAGGTGTAGATAAAATGGCAGTTCCGAAGAAAAAAGTTTCCAAAGCGCGCAGAGATAAGAGACGTTCCAACAACTCCAAGCTCGAAATGCCCGGTATGGTCAAATGCGCAAAATGCGGCGAGTACGTACTTGCTCACCACGTTTGCAAGGCTTGCGGTTCTTACGACGGCAAAGAAGTTGTCAAGCAGGATGCTTGATGGCAGTGCTTTGAATTGAAAAAAGAGAGAGGTAAGCTCTCTCTTTTTTTAATTTTCGTTTTTGTAAAAGGTCACAAGCCGCACGCGGGCGAGAAGGGGCAAGAGAACGAAAACCGAAAAAAATGTAAATAGCGCGATCAGCGCGCCGCGCGGCTCTCCTCGTGTAATATCGGCAATCGCGCCCGTGGGGGTTGATGGCGTCAGTCTTGGGGCGCGCAGCTTCAGGTACACGCTCATAAGAAGGGCGGCAAGCACGCCCTGCGCGAGCTTTGCAAGCAGGTAAGGTGCCAGCCTTGGGCGGTGGCACTCGGCAAGAGAAAAAACCTGCAAGCAGATCGAAAGCCCCGAAAACCCTGCAAAGAAGGCACAAAGAAAAAGGGCGGTGCGGGGCGGTAGGAGTGCCGCCGCTGTGACTGTTCCTGCGGTCAGCTCAAGTAAGCCGCAAAGCCCTATCTTAACGGTGGGGGGAAACACACCCACGGCGCGCACACATTCGGTGATAGCACAGAAAAAAAGAACAAACCCCGTCACCTGCAAGGCGGCAGAAAAGCCATGCCGCACGGCGGCGGTAAAGGTGGTGGCAGACAGTGTGTTTTTCGCACCGTTTGCCGCCTTTTTTTCTATGATGGGCAAATTTCCGTATAGCAATTTACAAAGGATGCCCAAAAGTGCGGCAGCAAGCAGAACGGCGCAGAAAAGAGCCGCCCCCGCCTCTTGGCTTCCGAAAAGCCTGTTACCGACTGCCCCAACCAAAAATCCCGTGCTCGGTGTGTTGCAAAGCAGCAGCACTCGCTCCAGCTCCTTCTTTGAAATATCGCCGTTTTTGCATAGCGTTACGGCACTAACCGTGCCAACGGGCACACCGCACAGCCAACCGAGCAGCAGCGCGACCGTGCCCTGCGGCGAGAGCCCAAAGAGAAGGCGCGCAGGGCGCGCCAGCAGCCCTGCCGCCGCCTCCCCCACGCCAAGCGAGAGCAAAAGCTCTGAAAGCACCAAAAAGGGAAGAAGCGAGGGGATGAGGAGGCTTGTGGCAAGCGATAAGCCGTTTTTGATACCGTTTGCCGCGATCTCGCTGTTTTTTAAGGTTAAAAAAATCAAAAAAACGCCAAAAAGCAAGGGAATGGCGGCGCGTGCGGTGCGTGGCGGTGCTTTCAAGGCATAAACCTCACTTTCCTGCCATAAGGTAGAGTGGTATTTAAGAAAACTTATGGTGTGGGAGGGTTTGGTATGCCGAAAAAGAAGGATTTTTTTACGCGCCTTGGCGAAAGGCTGGATATACCGCGTGAGGCACTGCCCGGGAGCTTTGGCATGACACTTTCGGGGCGGGAGGAGCTGACGGTGCGCGGATGCAAAAAAATTCTTTCCTTTGGGGCGTGTGAGATCAGGCTCGCGGTTGGAAAATGCACCCTGCTCATCATGGGCACAGGGCTTTTTTGCAGCGCGTTTGGCGCAGGCTGCGTGACCGTGAGCGGCAGGATCACGTCGCTTTGCTTTGAGGAGGCGCGCAAATGAGGCTTTACGATCTGCTCCTTGGCTACGTTGACACGGTGGTGCCGCCCGACGGGCAGGCGGCGTTTTTTGAGCTTTGCCGCACAGAGGGTCTTGCGCCAAAAAGCACCAAACGGGACAGAGAAAGCGGCAATATCGTCTGCCGTTTTCATCCGTTTGCCGCGCACCGTCTTGCCCTTGCCGCCAAGAGAAAAGAGCTTTCCTTTTCGCGCCGAGCACAAGGGGGGCTGCCGTTTGCGCTTTTGGGGCTTTTGCGCCGCCCCGTTCTTGTTTTAGGGGTCGTTTTGGCAATCGCGCTTCTCGTTGCGGGGCATCTTGTGGTGTGGGATATCGAGATCACGGGTAACGAAAGGCTTGCCGAGGGTGAGGTGGAGGCAGCGCTCCTTGAGGCGGGGCTTGCACGGGGTGCTTTTTTGCCGCGGCTTGACGGTGATACCATCGCGCTTCGGGTGCGGCAGAGCGACAAGCGCTTTGCCTACGTATCGGTAAATTTTCACGGCACGGTTGCGGCGGTACAGATCGTGGAGGCAGCCCCCGAGCCGCAGCCACTCGCGCACGCGCCCGCCAACCTTGTGGCGCGGCGAGATGGGGTCGTGACCCTACCGCTGATCTTTGAGGGGGAGTGCCTGGTGGCAGCAGGGGAGGCGGTTCGCGCGGGGCAGATACTTGCCTCGGGTGTGATCGATACCGAGTCGGGAGGCGTTCGCATTACGCGTGCCGCGGGGCAGGTCTTGGCGCGCACCGAGGAGGTGTTCGTTGTCAAAATACCGTTTGAATATATGGAAAAGTCCTATACGGGGCGCGTTTTTCATGAATTTGAGCTGCTTTTTTTCTCACTTGGCGGAAAAGTTTTCAAAACTACTGGAAATCTGCCCACTACATGTGATATAATAAAAGATGAGCAAAAATATTTCGCGGGCGCGCACGCGTTGCCTATCGGCTCGGTGCACACCGCATTTCGGGAATATACGTGGGTCACGTCGCGGCGCACTGCCGCCACAGCGCTGGAGCTTGCAGCAAGCACGCTTTCCGCGCAGCTGGCGGATGCCTGCACAACGCGCACGCTGCTTTCAAAAACGGTGGAAACCGCAGTTGGGGCAGATGGCGTTACCCTCATTTGCACCGCCGTGTTTGAGGAGGATATTGCCGCCGTGTCGGAGTTCTCCCTTACCAAGGGGGCGTGATTTACCCAAGGAGGTTTTATGTACAAGGAGATCATCAGCATTGCAAGCAGTGAGGTTACTGCCCGTATTTTCGGCGTTTGCGATGCATACGCAAAGGAAATAGAGCACGCCTTTGGCGTGGAGATCAGCAACCGTGCGGGGGATGACGGCAATGCCATCACCGTTGTGGGTGAGGACGGGGGGGCAGTGCGCCTTGCCGCCGAGGTTTTACTGCGCTTGCGCGACGAGGGCGCCGAGAGCGAGATCCCCGAGCAGCGCGTTTCCTATATCATTGGCATGGTGCGCGACGGGCAGAGCAGCGATCTTTCCGTGCTTGACGACAGCATCGTGTGCCTTACGAGTCGCGGCAAGCCCGTAAAGGCAAAGACCGTGGGGCAAAAGCAATATATTGATGCCATCAAAAAAAATACCGTGGTGCTGGGTGTTGGGCCTGCGGGCACGGGTAAGACCTTTCTTGCCGTTGCCATGGCGGTAAAGGCACTGCGCGCCAAGGAGGTCAGCCGTATCATCCTCACGCGCCCCGCGATCGAGGCGGGGGAGAAGCTCGGCTTCCTGCCGGGTGATCTGCAAAGCAAGATCGACCCTTATCTGCGCCCGCTTTACGATGCACTACACGAAATGATGGGCGCGGAAAATTACGGCAAGCTGCTTGAAAAGCAGGTGATCGAGATCGCGCCGCTTGCCTACATGCGCGGCAGAACGCTTGACGACAGCTTTATTATTCTTGACGAGGCGCAAAACTGCACGCCCGAGCAAATGAAAATGTTTTTAACGCGCCTTGGCTTTCACTCCAAGGCGGTGGTAACGGGTGACCTCACACAAACCGACCTGCCCTCGGGCGCGAAAAGCGGTCTTGCCGCTGCGGTGAAGATCCTTTCTGGTATTGAGGATATCAAGATCCATTATTTTACCGACCGCGACGTGGTGCGCCACAAGCTGGTGCAAAGGATCATTCTTGCCTACGAGCGTTATGAGCGCGAGCAGGCGCGCCCCGGGGAGCACGCAAAAGCCGCCAAGGGCGGCAGCAGGACAAGCAGGGGGGGAAAATGATGAAGCTGAAAATTTATTTTGAGAATACGCAAAGCACCATGCGCATTACCTACAACCTCAAAATGCTGGTACGCCGCGCGGTGCTTGCCACCCTTCGCTATGAGGGCGTGGCGGGGGCGGCAGAGGTTTCGGTGACCTTTACCGATAACGAAGCAATTCGCGAAATCAACCGTCAGCACCGCGGAAAGGATGCCCCCACCGACGTGCTCTCCTTCCCACTCTTTGAGGAGAGTGGCGACGGCACGCGGATGCTTGGCGACATTGTGCTCTCACTTGAAAAATGCGCCGCACAGGCAGAGGAGTTTGGGCACAGCTTCAAGCGCGAATGCGCGTTTTTAACGGTACATTCCACCCTTCATTTGCTGGGCTACGACCATGAAACCGGCGAGGAGGACGAGCGCGATATGCGCGAGCGTCAAACCAATATCGTTGAGGCAATGGGCCTCGGAGTAAAGGAGAAGGATCAATGAAAAAATCAGGATATATTGCCATTGTAGGTCGCCCCAACGTGGGCAAATCCACGCTACTCAACGCCCTGCTTGGCGAAAAGATCGCCATTGTATCAAGCAAGCCCCAGACCACGAGAAACCGTATTCTCGGCATTCTCACGCGCGGCGAGGCACAGTTTGTGTTTATCGACACTCCCGGCATTCATAAGCCCCAAAACAGCCTTGGTGATTTTATGGTAGAAACAGCCAACGCATCCATGCGCGAGGCGGATGCCGTTGTGCTGATGGCGGATGCGGGCAGGGACCTCACCACCGTGGAGCAAAACGTGATCCGCTACCTTAAGCAATCGGGCATTCCTGCGGTTTTGGCACTCAATAAGACCGATCTTTACGATGCCGTCACGATCGCCGAAACCATCAAGCGGTATGCTGCGGAGCATGATTTTGCCGCCGTTGTGCCGCTTTCGGCAAAAAACGGCAAGCAGGTGTTTGACGTGCTTGACGAGTGCGAAGGGCTGCTGGGGGAGAGCGAGTGGTTTTTCCCCGAGGATATGATCACCGACCAGCCCGAGCGTCAGATCGCCGCTGAGATCATTCGCGAAAAGCTGCTGCGCACCCTCAATAAGGAGGTGCCGCACGGTGTTGCCGTGGTGATCGAGGAGTTTAAGGACGAGGGCAGCATGGTGCGCATTCGCGCCGAGATCTTCTGCGAAAAAGCGTCGCACAAGGGCATTATCGTCGGCAAAAACGGTGCGGAGCTGAAAATGGTAGGTACCTATGCCCGTGAGGATCTTGAAAGGCTGCTGGGTGTGAAGGTCTACCTCAATCTTTGGGTCAAGGTTAAGGAAAACTGGCGTGACAGCCGTGCGGCGGTCGGCAATTTCGGCTACCGCGAGGAGAAGTAAGCCTTGGGTAGCCTTTGTGCCGATGCGCTGATCCTGCGCGTGCAGGAGCGCGGTGCCAACGATAAGCTCCTTACCCTTATTTCAAGGGAGGAGGGCAGATTTTACGCTGTCCTCAAGGGCGGTCACTCGACCCGTGGGCGCGAGGCTGCGGCAACCGAGCCCTATACCTACAGCAATTTTGAATTTTATCAAAAAAACGGCTTTCGGTGGATCAAAAGCGCCACGGCGATCGAAACCTTTCCCGCTATCAGATACGATAGCGAAAAGCTGTTTTTGGCGGCGTATTTTGCCGACGTGGTGTTTGAATTGTCCGATGAAAAAATGCCTGCAGGCGAGATATTGCCCCTTTGCCTTAACGCCATGTATATGCTGGGGGCGACCAAGAATGACGACGCGCGCATCAAGGCAGCCTTTGAGCTGCGCGCGGCGGCGATCTCGGGCTTTTTGCCCGCAACGGATGCCTGTGCCCGATGCGGTGAGGCAGCGGGCGAGGAGCCTTATCTTGACGTGATGAACGGCGCGCTGATCTGCGCCCGTTGCCTCGCGCGCGAAACGGCGCTTTTGCCGCTGCCCGAGGTAGATGATACGGGGGCAAGAACTATTCTCTCGCCCCTCACCTCTACGGCGGCCGCGGCGATCTCCTTTGTGGTAAATGCTGACCCCAAGCGTCTGTTTTCCTTCCGCGTGACCGACGAGCGGTCGGGCGAGCTGCTTGCGCGCGCGGCGGAGGCCTATCTTTTACACCATCTTGAGCGCGGCTTTTCGTCGCTTGAAAATTATAAGCGGCTGGTTGCCATACGTCGCCAAATGTTAAAAACGTGAGGAATTATGCAAATATCTGAAAAAACACTGCACACGCTTGAATACGATAAAATACTCTTAATGCTTGCAGCCGAGGCACCCACTGCGGGCTCGCGCGAGCAGGCGCTCTCGCTGCTGCCCGACGATGAGCTGATAACGGTTTCGCGCCGCCTTGCTCGCACAGGGGACGCACGCCGCTTGCTTGACGACAAGGGCATGCCCTCGTTTGGCATGGTGAGCGACGTTTCCGATTCGCTTGACCGTGCCGCAAAGGGCGCCACGCTCTCCCCGCGCGAGCTGCTTGATATCGGCAACGTGCTGCGCACGGCGCGTGGGCTCCTTGATTACATTCGCACCAATCGGCATTTTGAAACCGTGCTTGACGAGGTGTTTGAGCGTTTGCTGCCCGAGCGAAAATTAGAGGATAAAATTTATCGCGCGATCCTCTCCGAGGACATGATCGCGGATGAGGCAAGCCCCGCGCTTGCCGATATTCGCCGCAAGATCCGTATTGCCAATAACCGCATCAAGGAAACGCTGCAGCACTATATTACGGCAGGCTCCTATGCCCGTCATTTGCAGGAAAACATCGTAACCATGCGCAACGGCAGATACGTGATCCCCGTGCGCGTGGAGAGCAAAAACGAGATAAAGGGTCTTATTCACGACACCTCCGCCTCCGGCGCAACTATTTTCGTGGAGCCCATGGCAGTGGTGGATGCCAACAACGAGCTGCGCATGCTTGAGGTCAAGGAGCAGCATGAGATCGACCGTGTGCTCGCCGAGTTTTCTGCCGCCGCTGCGGGCATTTCGGGCGCGATCAATCTCAATTACCGCAACATTACCGACCTTGCCTTCGTTTTTGCCTGTGGCAGGCTTGCCGAAAAAATGCAGGCAACCATGCCGCAGCTCACCGAGCGACGCTGCGTCAAGCTGCTGCGCGCACGCCACCCCCTCATTGACCCTGCCGCCGTGGTGCCTGTCAGCGTGTCGCTGGGGGGTGAATGGGATACTCTTATTATCACGGGCCCGAATACAGGCGGCAAGACCGTGACCCTAAAGACCCTCGGGCTCTTTGCGCTCATGGCGCAGTCGGGGCTTTATATCCCTGCCGACGAGGGCTCGGAGATTTGTCTGTTTGACCGCATTTTGGTGGATCTTGGTGACGAGCAGAGCATTGAGCAGTCGCTTTCCACCTTCTCCTCGCACATGGTGCACATCGTTTCGATCGTGAGGAGCGTGACGCCAAGATCCTTGGTGCTTTTTGACGAGCTTGGCGCGGGTACCGACCCCGTTGAGGGGGCGGCGTTGGCGGTCGCCATCATTTCAAACATGCGCCAAGGTGGCGCACTGACCGTTGCAACCACGCACTATGCCGAGCTCAAGGCGTTTGCCATTGATACCGTGGGCGTGCAAAACGCCTCCTGCGAGTTTGACGTGGCGACCCTGCGCCCCACCTACCGCCTTATCATCGGTGCGCCGGGTAAATCCAATGCCTTTGCCATTTCCGAAAAGCTGGGTCTACCCGCCGCTGTGGTGGCAGATGCCAAGGCGCGTATCAGTGAGGAGAGCCGACAGTTTGAACGCGTGATCGAGGAGCTGGAGCGTGCCCGTCTTGCCGCCGACCGCGACCGTGAGGAGGCAGCGCGCCTGCGCGCCGAATACGAGGCGAAAAGTGCCGCCGCCAAAACGGAGGCAGAGGCACTGAGGCTGCGTGCTGCCGCCGAGCTTGAAGCAGCACAGGCAAAGGCTGCGGGGCTGGTGGAAAGCGCACGTGCCTCAAGCGAATATATCTTTTCGCAGCTTGAGGAGGTGCGCCGACAGCGCGAAAGCCAAAATCTTGGAGAGCATCTTGAAAAAACGCGCCGCGCCGTGCGTGCGCATTTGCGCGAAAACGAGGATCGCTTCAACCCCGTTGAGGAGCGCACCAACGAGGCGTACGTGCTGCCAAGGCCTCTAAAGAAGGGCGACGAGGTATATCTTGTTGATATTGATAAAAAGGGCGTGCTGTTATCCGACCCCGATAAAAGCGGCAACGTGCAGGTGCAGGCAGGCATCATTCGCACGCGCTCGAAAATAGAAAATCTGCGCTTGCTCCAAAACGAGCCAACGGTTGGCAGCGGTAGGGAAAAGACCGCCGCGCGCGACTGGCGCGTGAGTGTGTCGCGCGATTTTCGCGACGAGATCGACCTGCGCGGTCACACGGGCGACGAGGCTTGGTTTATGGTGGATAAGTATTTTGATACCGCCATCATTGCGGGCTTTAAAAGCTTGCGCCTTGTGCACGGCAAGGGGACGGGCGCGCTTCGCGCGGCGCTTTGGAATTACCTCAAAAAGGACCGCCGTGTCAAATCCTTTCGCATCGGCAGATACGGTGAAGGGGATGGCGGCGTGACGGTGGTGGAGCTAAAATAAGCACTTTTTGTGAAAAGTGTGCGTTTTTGACGGGCGTAAATGTGCCAAAGTGACAAAATCCGTCGAAAACGAAAAAAAGCCTTTTCAAACACACAAAGTTATGATATAATATTGTTATATTAGGCAAACTTTTTGCTTACAATTTCATTTTATCGTGCGGAGGTTGCAATGAAGGAAGTAGTATACGGAGATTTGAGCATTGTTGCAATGCGTGGCTGCGAGCCCTTTGTTTCCCAGGTAGACAATTACCTCAAGGAGTGGCGTCGCCACGGCGGTGAGGAGTCTTTTATCGTGAGCGTGGAGTGTCCGCGCTTTGGTACTGGTGAGGGTAAGGCACTGCTGCACGATTCGCTGCGCGGCCATGACGTTTACATTATCGCCGACCCCTTCAATTACGGTGTTACCTACAAAATGTACGGCCGCGAGGTTCCCATGAGCCCCGACGATCATTTTGCCGACCTCAAGCGCGTGATCGCTGCCATTGCAGGCAAGGCACGCCGCGTGTCGGTTATCATGCCGATGCTCTACGAGGGCAGACAGCACAAGCGCTCGGCGCGTGAGTCGCTTGACTGCGCACTCATGCTGCAGGAGCTGACCGCGATGGGTGTTAAGAACATCATCACCTTTGATGCACACGATGCACGCGTGCAAAATGCCATTCCGTTAAACGGCTTTGACGACGTTCGCCCCGCTTACCAAATGATCAAGGCACTTGTTCGCCAGTACCCCGATATTTCTCTTGACAAGGAGGATCTTGTGATCATTTCTCCCGACGAGGGTGCAATGGGTCGCTGCATGTATTTCTCCTCTGTGCTGGGTCTTGACATCGGCATGTTCTACAAGCGTCGCGATTACTCCCGTATCGTAAACGGCAGAAACCCCATCGTTGCACACGAGTACCTCGGTCGCGACCTCACGGGTAAGGATGCCATTATCGTTGACGATATGATCTCCTCGGGCGAGTCCCTGCTTGACGTTGCAAAGCAGCTCAAGGAAAAGGGCGCAAAGCGCATCTTCAACTTTGCCACCTTCGGTTTGTTTACCGATGCATTTGATAAGTTTGATCAGGCACATAAGGAGGGGGTTATTGACCGCATCTTTACCACCAACCTTGTTTACCGCACGCCCGAGCTGCTTTCCAAGCCCTGGTACGTTGAGGTAAATATGTGCAAATACGTGGCATACATCATTGACACCCTCAATCACGACGATACCATCAGCGGCCTGCTTGATCCCGCAAAGCGTATCCACAAGCTGGTAGATAAGCACAAGAAGGCACAGGGCGGTCAGATCAAGATCGATTTTAAAAAATAATTCATAGAGAGCACGCCGCGACATTTACAGTAGTATGTAGCGGCGTGCTTGTTTGAAAGGTACTGTATGAAAGAAAAAAAGGCCTGTAAGCAGGCAAATTGCCGCAAGACCTCTATCGGCGGTCAAGCGCTGATGGAGGGCATTATGATGCGCGGCCCCGAGAAAAGCGCTATGGCGGTACGCCGCCCCAATGGCGAGATCTTTTTTGAAGAGGAGCAAAGCGTTCAGAAAAAACGCCCAAGGATCTGCCGTGCGCCCCTCATTCGCGGCGTTTTTGGCTTTGTGGATTCGCTTCGCCTCGGCTATAAATATCTCATGCGCTCCGCCGAGATCTTTTGTGAGGAGGATGGCACAGCAGCGGAGGGGAATGCCGAAGCGGTAGCACAAAACCCCGAAATTGCAAATAGCGATGCGCCTCAAGCCGCCGAAAAAAGCACCGCCGCACAAGAACCGAGCAGCGTCTTTAGCAAGGCGACCATGACCGTGATCATGGTGATCGCCACCGTTTTGGGCGTGTTGCTGGCACTGGGGCTCTTTTTCTGGCTGCCCACCTATATTTATCAGTGGCTCTGTGATCACGTTTTGCCCGAGAGCTTTGCCACCAACCGCCTCATGCGCTCGGTGTTTGAGGGCTTGTTTAAGATCGTCATTCTGGTGCTTTACATGGCACTGGTTTCGCTGATGAAGGATATTCGCCGCACCTTTATGTATCACGGTGCAGAGCACAAGACCATTTTTTGCTACGAGCACGGCATGCCACTCACGGTTGAAAACGTGAAAAAAGAGCGCCGTTTTCACCCCCGTTGCGGCACTTCCTTTCTCATTTTGATGCTGCTTGTCAGCATTGTGATCGGTCTTTTTATTCCTGTGCAGTTCGGCAGCCTCACGGGTGCTCTCAACACCGTGGTGCGCGCCGCCGTTAAAATTTTGCTCATTCCCGTGATGATGGGTATCGGCTACGAGCTGTTAAAGCTGGCGGGTCGCTACGATAATATCTTCACGCGTATCATTTCCGCCCCCGGCATGTGGCTGCAGCATATCACTGTGCGCGAGCCCGATGACGGTATGATCGAATGTGCCATTATGGCATTCGTTGCCGTTATGCCCGAGGAGGATAAGGCGGCGTATCTTGATATGACCGAGCAGCCTCCGCAAAGCACCTAAAGGTCGCCCTTGGCGCAGATCTCTTGTATGTGCGCCAAGGGCATTTTCTTTTCTCTTGATTTTTTGGTTTTTATATAGTATAATTTATTTAAAGATTTAAGAGGGGGGGATGGCATGCGCGTATTTCACGTGATTTCCGGGTTTGAAAACGGCGGCGTGGAAACGCTTTTGTACCGCCTGATCTCCCATATGCCCCACGGCGTTGAATTTCATATCGTGGCGCATGAGATTGTGGTGCCCGATTGCGCCGCGCGCTTCAAGGAGCTTGGCGTTACGGTTCACCTGATCCCGCGTCGCAAGCAGCTTTTGCGGCACAAAAGAGCGCTGCTTCGTCTGTTTTTGAAGCATCGCCCGGACGTGGTACACGTTCACACCACCGAGTGGGGGGTGCTTGCTCTCACTGCCGCCAAGCGGGCGGGGGTTGCCTGTCGCGTGCAGCATTCTCACGCGGCAAGAAAAGAGAAAAGCCCCCCCCGCGCGGTACTTCATGCAATCGCCTTTTGGCGCGCACGCCGTGCTGCCACGGCGTATTTTGCCTGTGGCAAGGATGCCGCGCTTGCGGCATTCGGCAAGCGCGCGGTGGCGGAAAATGCCGTAACGGTTCTGCCAAACGGCATTGACACCTCTGCCTTTGCCTATCACGCGGGACTGCGCGAGCAAACGCGCGCGGCACTGGGGCTCGGTGAGCAAACCGTTGCCGTTGGCATGGTGGCGCGCTTTAGTCCGCAAAAAAACCACGCGGCGGCACTGTCTATCTTTCGCGCCTACTACGAGAAAAATCCAAACGCCGTTTTGCTGCTGATCGGGGAAGGACGCTTGCGTGCCGCAACCGAGGCACTGGCGCGCAAAATATTGCCCCCGCAGGCAGTGCGATTTCTTGGCGTGCGTAGTGATATGCCTGCACTTTACTCTGCTATGGATCGGTTTATTTTGCCCTCGCGCTTCGAGGGGCTGCCCATCACGCTCGTTGAGGCGCAGACCGCGGGTCTTACCGCCGTGGTTGCCGATACCGTTACACGTGAGGCGGATTTCAGCGGTCTTGTGACCTTTTTGAGTGTTGCAGGCAAGCAGGCTTGGGTAAAAGCGTTGGAAGCACCTGCGCCGCGCGATAGGACGGGCTATCACCTGCTTGCCGCCGAAAAGGGCTACCGCTTGGCGGATGCTGCCGCGGCACTGTATCGGTTTTATATGGAGCAAAAATAGGAAAGGGAAGTGAGCAAATGGTATACGTTGGTATTGTGATCGCCATGGCGCTGCTACGGCTTTTCTTGCCGCGCGATACGGCACAAAACAGGCGTTTTTTTGCCACCGTCTGCTGCCTTTTGCTCACTCTCGTTGCCGCCCTGCGCGCGCCCGCGGTCGGGCGCGATACCGCGCTGTTTCTTGACGTGTTTGAAAAGCTTTCGGGGCGCAGCCTTCTTGACGCCCAGCTCTTTGAATCATGGGTAGAGCCGGGCTTTCGCGTGCTTTGCTGGCTGCTCGCGCAGCTTACGCAAAACGGGCAATGGCTGATCGTTGTCAGTGCCGTGATCATCAACGTGTCGGTTTCAGTTTTTATCTATCGTCATGCAAAAAACGTGTATCTCGCCTTTTTCCTCTATCTTACCATGATGCTGTATCCCTTTTATTTCAACATCATGCGCCAAGCACTCGCCATTTCGGTTTTGCTGCTTGCGTGGGGGTATTTTAAAAAGCGGCGTTATCTTGCCTATTCGCTTATGGTGCTGCTGGCGGCATCCTTTCACACCAGTGCGTTGCTCTTTCTTCTGTGCCCCCTGCTAACGCTCATCCCCGTGAGCAAAAAAAGCCTGCGGGTCATTTTGCCCGTCACTGCGGTGCTGGCACTTTTAGGCACGGTGCTGGTGCGCCCCATTTTACATCTGATCACCACCCTTGTGCCGCGCTACGCGGAGTATGAGGCAACCACCTTTGGGGCGCTGTATTGCTTTTTGGCGGTCTTTTTGGCGGTTACCGCGTTCGGTATTTTTCGCCTGTATTTTGCAAAAGAGCCCATTGCCGCGCGGGGGGAGCGCGGGCGTTTTGACGAGCACGGATTTCTCACTCTTATGATGCTGCTTGGTGTGATCGTTGCCGCCATGATGACGCAGTTCGGTCAGCTGCAGCGCTTGTTTAACTATTTCGAGGTGCTCTACCTTTTGTGGCTGCCCTTGGTGCTGCCCGCCGCCCATTTTGACGGGGAAAGGCGGCATATTGCCATGCCCGTTTTGCTGATCGCGGCGATCTTTGCCGCCCTTGCATATTTCTTGGTGATCTTGTTTTTGCGCAGTGCCCTGTGGTATGATGCACTCCCATACCGCTTTTTCTGGCAATAAGAGAGGAGGGAGCTTTATGGGTTCAAGGACTGCCGAGCCGCGTTTTTTTAAGTCCTCTGTGATCTATTTTTGCGGCAGCCTGCTGTCAAAGCTGGCAATGTTTTTTATGCTGCCGCTGTATACCGCCCACCTGCCAACGGGAGAGCTTGGGGCGTTTGACGCTGCCACTGCCATGGCGGTGCTCCTTTCTTCGGTGCTCTTTCTTGATATCGGTGTCGGCGTGATGCGCTTTTATCTCTCACGCACAAGCGAGGCACAGGGGGAGGCAGTCCTTTCTGCGGGGCTTTTTCTAACACTCGCGTCAGCTTTGCTCTATTTATTTGTCGCCGTGGTGCTTTGCGTTGCTTTTCGCATCACGTATGCGCCCCTTTTGGTGCTTTACGGGCTTTTTCACGCGCTGTTTTCGGCTGGCGGATTTTTCGCGCGAGCCAAGGGGTATGTGGTGCTTTACGCCGTGGCAGGGCTCTTTTCCACCCTTTTGCAGGTGGTGCTAAATCTTCTTTTGATCCTTTGCCTTCACCTTGGCATCGTATCGCTTTATATCGCGTATGCCGTGGGTGCGGGTGCGGGTGCGCTGCTGCTTTTTTGGCGTTGCCGCGCACACAGGCTCTTGCGCTTTAACAAGCAGGTGCGCGATGCGGCACGAGTGCTTTTTCGCTTTTGCCTGCCGCTTGGGGGCAGTGCCGCTGCCTTTTGGCTGCTCAATTCTGCCAACCGCGTGCTTGTCAACTACCTTTTGGGCAACGAGGCGGGCGGCATTTATGCCGTTTCGCTGAAATTTGCGCAGATCGTCCTTTTTGTTGCAGCCTGCTTCCAATTTGCGTGGCAGGAGCTCTCCTTTAGAAGGGGATACGGTAAGCGAGAGCCGTTTAACGATCGCGCGTATTATACCGCCAAGCTTGATCTCTTTGTGCGTATTGCACTGGCAGCAACGCTTTGCTTGATCCCTGCTGCCCGTGTGGGGCTTTGGCTCTTTCCCGGCTTTATCGCCCCTGCCTACGGTGAGGCTGTAGCCTTTATTCCGATTGCGCTTTGCGGCGCGATGCTGGCGGTGCTTGCAGGGCTTTTGGAGCCGATATTCGGTGCTTTGCAAAAAACGGGACTCCTGCTCTTTACCACTGCTGCGGGTGCCATATCCAGTCTTGTGGTATCCGTGCTTTTGATGAAAAACGGTTTTGGTGCTTGGGGCGCGCATTTCGGCTTTGTTCTGGCTTGCTCCATCACGGTGATCTTGCGCCTTTTTATCCTGTATCGATTGCTGCACGTTACGCTGCGGTGGCGGCTTGTGCTGGTGCTTCCCGCCGTTGCTTTTGTTGTGGCTGTCTATCATAATACCTCACCTGCCGTGAGCGTTGCCGTGCTTTGCGCTATGCTTCCCTTGTCGGCAGTGCTACTGCTCCCCGAGCTGCAGCTCCTTTGTAAGAAACCCTTCAAGCGGTATACTTAACCCCGCCCTTTTTTTGAAATTCGCGGCCGTGGCGCATGAAAGGAATATTGAACATGAAACTAACTTATCTTGGCACCTCCTCCTGTGAGGGCACCCCCGCCGTTTTTTGCAACTGTAAGAACTGCCGCGCGGCAAGAGAGCTTGGAGGCAAAAACGTGAGAACTCGCTCCCAGTCCTTGGTGAACGACGATCTGCTGATTGATTTCCCCGCAGATACGCTCTATCATTTTCACCAAAACAAGATCGAGGCACATAAGATCAAATATCTGCTTCTCACCCATTCCCATTCCGACCATTTCTACGCCAACGATATTTTTTATCGCGGCGGTGCGCGCGCAAAAAACATGGAGGTTGAAACCCTGCATCTCTATTGCGGTAAGGGTGTTTATGATAAGCTCGCCGCGCGCGGCGAGCCGATGAATATTGAAATGCACCTCGTTGCCCCCTATGATACCTTTGTGGTTGGCGACTACCGCATTACAGCCTTGCCCGCACGCCATATGCCAAACGACGACGCGCTGATCTACCTTATTGAAGGGGATAAGACCCTGCTTTACGCGCACGATACGGGCTATCTTTATGACGAGGTGTTCG
>JAZOLJ010000108.1:0-9943 GCA_045652845.1 Eubacteriales bacterium
CCCATTAAGATCAAGCACCTCTTTCAGATGACCTCGGGTATGAATTACGATATGCATACCCCCGAGCTTGAGGCGTATTACGATATCCCCGGCAATAACTGCCCGACGGTTGAAACGGTCAACATGTTTGCCAGAACCCCCTTGAAATTTGAGCCGGGTGAGGGGTGGAACTATGGGCTCTCTCACGATGTGCTGGGTGCACTTGTAGAGGTCGTCTCCGGTGAAAAGCTTGAAAATTACATCAAGGCACATATTTTTGACCCGCTTGGCATGGAGCATTCTACCTTCCTGCATCCCCTTGAGGATTGGGAGGGGTTTGCCAAGCAGTACGAGTATAATAAGGAAACGGGCGAATTTGAGCCCGCATGGCGTTACTGGTGCCATTTGAAAAAGGATTATGCCAGCGGCGGTGGCGGGTGCATTTCTACGGTAGAGGACTATATCAAGTTCCTCGAGGCACTGCGCGTCGGTGACGTGATCTTAAAAAAGGAAACGATCGCCTTAATGGCAACCGATCGTCTTACCGATCAGCAGTGGTCTATGTACACCCATAGATCTTACGGTGCAGGATACGGTCTTGGGATGCGCACATCACGTCTGGATCCGACCCGAACTGACTTTGGATGGGGGGGCGCTGCGGGTGCATATGCCTCCGTTGACCCGGTGAACAATATCACGTTTTATTATGCGCAGCACGTGCTGCATTCACCCAACCGCCACCTGCGCAGGTGGCTCTACCACACGATACTGGCGGATCTGCGTGGTGAAAAAATCGAGGTTCCGATCCATACTAAGGATGAGGCTCCAAGCTTAACATACTAAAGAAAAAACCGCCCTCGTGGCGGTCTTTTCTCTATGGTCGAGGTGACAGGACGGCGCGGAGCGCCTATTCGTCCACAAAGCGCTGTGCGCTTTGTAGGAAGAAACGCCTTGGCGGCTAAATGCCGCCATCGCATAGCGCACGGCATTCTTCCAACCTGCGCCGCCTACGGCTGCGCAATTCTCACCGCCACTCACAAGCAAAACGAAAAGGGCACCCTTGCGGATGCCCTTTTCGTTTTGGTCGAGGTGACAGGATTCGAACCTGCGGCTTCTACGTCCCGAACGTAGCGCTCTACCAAGCTGAGCCACACCTCGATATTAAATTTTGAAAAAAGGAAAAAACGAATTTTCGGGAATGATTTTGTTTGCGGGGAAAAGCGGCGGGCAAAAATGCCGATTTTGCGAAGCAAATGCCACACGTTTAGTGGGGCAAGGCATTTTTTTGCGAAACACAGAGTGTTTCAAGAGCCCCACCTCGATATTAAATTGTGTAATGCGGGGGAAATGTTGAATGCGATTTTTCGGAGGGGAAAGCGGCGGGCAAAAATGCCGATTTTGCGAAGCAAATGCCACGTGTTTAACGGGGCAAGGCATTTTTTTGCGAAACACAGAGTGTTTCAAGAGCCACACCTCGTTATGAAATGACGGATACAAAGGCTTTGGGCGGTGTATAATATAACATGGGAAGAGATCCGCACAAAACGCAACATATAATATAACATTTTTCTTTGGCGTTGTCAAGCGATTTGCAAAAAAAAGATAAATGCATCGTGAAAAATTTTACAAACCGGGTGAAAATTGAGGGGATAACGGCGAGATTGGGACAAAAGACTTGACATGGGTCGCAATTTGTGTTATAATGCCAAAAGTATAGTAGGGTATCTGTGTCGGTCGATGTGCTGCTACGCGGCGTAGTCTGTGCACCGTGCGCTGCTGTGCTAACATATGGCTTCTTATTATAGTTTATTCAAGCAGGACATGAAAACATTTACAAAACAGGAGACGTACGCAATGAAAGTTGTTATTTTAGCAGGCGGTTTTGGCACACGCATCAGTGAAGAATCTCATCTTCGTCCAAAGCCAATGATTGAGATCGGCGGTGCGCCCATCCTTTGGCACATTATGAAATATTACTCCTCTTACGGGTATAACGATTTTGTAATTTGTGCCGGATATAAGCAAAGCGTTATCAAGGAGTGGTTTGCAGACTATTATGTAAATCACAGTGACGTTACCTTTGATTTCGTTAACAAGGAGAAGATTACGGTTCATAACACGTTCTCCGAGCCGTGGCGCGTAACCGTGGTTGATACGGGTCTGAATACTATGACGGGCGGTCGTATCAAAAAGGTGCGTCGTTACATTGGCAACGAGCCCTTCTTCCTTACATACGGTGACGGCCTTTCCAACGTTGATCTTGCCAAGCAGGTGGATTTCCATAACACGCACGGCAAGCTGGCAACGATTACCGCCGTACATCCCGACTCTCGCTTTGGCGTGCTGGATATTCAGAAGAACCAAATTCAGGCATTTCGCGAAAAGAGCGAGGCGGACGTTGGATGGATCAACGGTGGCTTCATGATCCTTGAACCGAGCGTGATCGATTATATTGATGGCGATTCCACCGTTTTTGAACGCGACCCGCTTGAGCGTCTTTGCGAGGAGGGCGAGCTGATGGCGTTCCGCCACAGAGGCTTCTGGCAGTGCATGGATACTATGCGTGACAAAGAAAAACTGGAGTCGCTCTGGGTGAGCAATAAGGCACCCTGGAAGCGCTGGGAGGACTAATGTCTATTCTTGAATTTTACCGCGGTAAGCGCGTCCTTGTAACCGGTCATACGGGCTTCAAGGGCGCGTGGCTCTGCCGCATTTTAAAAAACGCCGGTGCCATTGTCACCGGATATGCAACCGAACCGCCAACAGACCCTTCTATCTTTGCCTTGGCAGGGATTGAGAAGGATATCAACTCGGTAATCGGGGATATCCGTGACCTTGACCGGCTTTACGCCGTTTTTAAGGAGGCTGCACCCGAGATCGTGCTGCACCTCGCCGCACAGCCCATCGTGCGCGAAAGCTATCGCGCGCCCGCGTACACGTACGAAACGAACGTGATGGGCACTGTCAACATTCTTGAGTGTGTGCGCCTGACGGATACGGTTCGTTCCTTCCTGAACGTGACCACCGACAAGGTGTATGAAAACAAGGAGTGGGAGTGGGGATACCGCGAAAACGAGCCGCTTGACGGATTTGATCCGTATTCAAACAGCAAATCCTGCTCTGAGCTGGTCACGCACAGCTACAAGAACTCCTTCTTTGCGGATGGCAAGGTGGCGATTTCTACTGCGCGCGCGGGTAACGTGATCGGCGGCGGTGACTTTGCAGCCGACCGCATCATTCCCGATTGCGTGCGTGCTGCACTTGCCGGTGAGGATATTGTGGTGCGTAACCCCTATTCGACACGCCCCTATCAGCACGTGCTCGAGCCCCTGTTTGCTTACCTGATGATCGCGGCAAAGCAATATGAGGATGGCAAGTATGCAGGCTATTATAACGTTGGCCCCGATGATTGCGATTGCTTTACCACGGGCAACCTCGTCGACCTTTTTGTGAAGACCTGGGGTGGAGATCTCAAGTGGATCAACCGTTGCGATCACGGCCCGCACGAGGCAAATTTCCTCAAGCTGGATTGCTCAAAGCTTAAGAGCGTGTTTGGCTGGAAGCCTACCTGGAACCTTGCCGATGCGATTGCAAAGGTTGTAGAGTGGACTAAGGTTTATGCCGCCGGCGGTGACGTTGCGGCAGAGATGGACCGTGAGATTGCGGAGTTTGCCGACCGACTTTAAAATAAAATCGAAAGTGGAGATTGATTATGCATTTTGCAGGAAAAACCGAAAAGCAGGCAAAGGACGAGATCCTCGGGCTTGTTAAGGAATACTGTGACACCTATCACAACCAAAACAAATGGGAGGAGGGCAAGCGTATTTCTTATGCCTCTCGCGTTTACGACAGTGCCGAGATGGTAAATCTCGTTGACAGCTCGCTTGAGTTTTGGCTTACCTCCGGTCGCTATACCGACCGGTTTGAAAAGGAATTTGCCAAGTATCTGGGCGTTAAATACTGTAGCCTTGTAAACTCCGGCTCCTCGGCAAATTTGCTGGCTTTCATGACCCTTACCTCGCCCTTGCTCGGTGAGCGCGCCGTGCGCCCCGGTGACGAGGTGATCACGGTTGCGGCAGGCTTTCCTACCACCGTGACGCCCATCATTCAATACGGTGCCGTGCCGGTGTTTGTGGATATGACCATTCCGCAGTATAACATTGACACAGCACAGCTCGAGCAGGCGCTTTCTCCCAAGACCAAGGCGGTCATGATCGCGCATACGCTCGGCAACCCCTTTGATCTGAAGACTGTGAGAAACTTCTGCAACAAGTACGATCTGTGGCTGATCGAGGATAACTGTGACGCGCTCGGCTCCGAGTACACCTTTGACGGCACTACCTATCTTACGGGCACCATCGGTGATATCGGCACCAGCAGCTTTTATCCGCCTCACCATATGACCATGGGCGAGGGCGGTGCCGTTTACACCAAGGATCCGCTTCTTCACAAGATCATTCGCTCAATGCGCGATTGGGGTCGAGATTGTGTGTGCCCCTCCGGCATGGATAACGTTTGCAAGCACCGCTTTGACCGTCAGTACGGCGAGCTGCCGCTTGGCTACGATCACAAATACGTGTATTCTCATTTTGGCTACAATCTGAAGGCAACCGATATGCAGGCTGCTATCGGCTGTGCACAGCTCGTCAAATTCCCCTCGTTTGTTGCCCGCCGTCGCGAGAATTTCAAGCGTTTGCGCGCAGCACTTGAGCCTGTGGCAGACAAGCTGATCCTGCCCGAGGCTTGCGAGAGCTCGAACCCCTCTTGGTTCGGATTTCTTCTCACCTGCCGCGAGGGCGTAGCACGTGAAAAGGTGGTTTCTTACATTGAGGAGCACGGCGTGCAGACCCGTATGCTCTTCTCGGGAAACCTTATCAAGCATCCCTGCTTTGATGAAATGCGCTTGACCGGCACGGGCTACCGTGTGATCGGTGACCTGCACGTGACCGATGAGATCATGACGCGCACCTTCTGGGTGGGTGTATATCCCGGCATGACCGATGAAATGATCGATTACATGGCAAAAACCATCATTGAGGCGGTAAAATGATCGCAGCCGTCATCAAAAAATACAAGAATATGCTGGGTGACTCCTTGTGGAGCATCATGGGTCTTGTATTGATGAATGCGGTGGCGCAGATCGTGGTATTTCCGCTTTATGCACGCAAATTCGGGGACGTTGGATACGGCGATCTGCAGTATCTGATGGCATACGTAAACGTGCTGACGGTTTCGGTGGGCAGTGCCGCAAATTATGCGCGCATGACCGCGCCTCCCTGTGAACGCCTTGAAAACAACGGCGATTACAACGTGTTTTTGCTGCTTGTTTGCGTTTTGGGGCTGCCGTTTACTTATCTGGTGCGCGCCTTTGGCGGTGTCACCATGGACAATGCTACCTATATTTGCTACTATCTTTTGTTTGTGATGATGGCGTTTCGCTATTATGCAGACGTATCCTATAAGCTGTCGCTCAATTATCGCCGTTATTTCGTTTACTATCTTTGCATCAGCATAGGCTACGGCGTGGGCGCGCTTTTGGTTTGGCACACAGGCATTTGGCCTCTTGGTCTGCTTGTCGGCGAGGCGTGCGGCGTTTTGTATGCATATCTTGCAAACGGTACGCTGCGCCGCCGTGCGCTGCGCCTGTCGCCCGTATGTAGGAGAACCTTTCGCGTGATCCTTACGCTGTTTCTTGCAGAGGGTGTTGCCAATCTTATTTTTAACGTAGACCGCTTGCTTCTCAAGTTTATGCTTGGCGCCTCGGCGGTGACCGTGTATTATCTCGCCACCCTGGTGGGTAAAACGGTTTCCTTGGTTACAGCCCCGCTAAACGGTGTGCTGATCGGCTATCTTGCGCGCTACGACGGCAAGCTGACGCGCCGTGCCATGCGCTGGCTGGTGATTGGCAGCCTTGCGGTTATTGTACTGTTTACGTTGGTGTGCGTGCTGGGCGGATATATTATGCTTATGCTGCTCTATCCCAATGAGCTGCAAGCTGTAAAGGCTTATTTGTTCTTGGGTAGTCTTGCGCAGGTATTTTATTTTACCACAAGCATTGTAATGGTGGTTTTGATTCGTTTTGCCAAAAAGAGCTATCAGATCTACATCAACTGTGTTTTTGGTATCAGCTTTTTCGGGCTTGGTATTCCCGCCACGCTCCTGTTCGAGATGTGGGGCTTTGCCATTGCCATGGTGGTGGCGTGCTTGCTGCGTTGGATCACGACCATGCTGCTTGGCTTTTGCTGGGCGAAAAAGAGCACGGCTGACCCCGACGGCGTGATCACAGCATGATCTTTTAAAAGAGGATTTGATATGGAAAACAGAAAAAAATGTATCAGTATCATGGTTCCTACCTACAATGAGGAGGAAAACGTTGTCCCGCTTTGCGAGGCAATTATGGCAGAGTTTGCAAAATCCTTGCCCCAATATGACTACGAGATCGTTTTTATTGACAACTGTTCGAAGGATAGCACCAGAGAAAAGCTGACGGTGCTGTGCGATACATATCCGAACGTGCGTGCGATCTTCAACGCGCGCAATTTCGGGCAGTTTAATTCTCCCTATCACGGCATCTGCCAGACTACGGGTGATTGTACCATTCCGGTTTGTGCGGATTTTCAGGATCCCATTGAGATGATCCCGCAGCTGGTTGCCAAGTGGGAGGAGGGCTATAAGATCGTTTGCGCCGTAAAAACGGCAAGCGAGGAGAATAAGCTGGTTCGTTTCCTGCGCACCTGCTACTATAAGCTGATTCGCAAGATGTCGTCTGCCGAGCAGATCGAGCATTTTACGGGCTTTGGTCTTTACGACCGATCCTTCGTGAACGTTTTGCGCGAGCTTGACGACCCCACCCCCTTTATTCGCGGCATTGTTGCCGAGCTTGGCTTTGCCAAGATCGAGGTGCCTTATCTGCAGGCAAAGCGCCGCGCGGGTAAGACCTCCAACAATTTCCACACGCTTTACGATGCGGCGATGCTCAGCTTTACCACCTATACCAAAACGCCGATTCGTTTGTTTTTGGCTCTTGGTTGTGTGCTGGTGGCACTTTCCTTCCTTGGTGCGGGTGCACTTTTGGTGCTTTCCCTGCTTCACGTGAGATTTGAGGCGCTGCTGTGGCTTTTGCCGGCGATCTCCTTCTTTGCATCTCTTAATCTCATTTCCGTGGGAATTCTTGGCGAGTACGTATTGATGCTGCGCTCTAAAATCATGCGTCGCCCGCTTGTAATTGAGGAAAAACGCCTCAATTTTGACAAGCAGGATCGCGATTGATCAAAAAAGTCTTCGTGCGTATGTTCTTTTCGTTACCGTATGAATATGAACCCGCGGGGCTGTTCTCGATCTGGCATTTTTTGCTGCTTGCAGCGGCAATCGTGCTTGTAGCGGTGGCACTGTATGCTTCGCGCCGCATGAGCGACTGTGCCGTGCGCCGTACGGTGCGCGTGGTGACGGTGCTTTTGTGGGTGCTGGAGCTTGCCAAGGTAGCATTTATTTTGTTTGTTACGGGGTCCCGTAACCCCAACGATTTTATTCCGTTGTATTATTGCAGCCTTATTTTGTATGCGGGCATTTTGAGCTCTTGCTTTGGGGGGCTTTTGCGCCGCGCGGGGGATTGCTTTATTGCAACGGGCGGCTTGGTGGGCGGCTTGGTGTTTTTGCTGATGCCTACCACGTCGTTGCCGCGATATCCTGCGTTTCACTTTATATCGTGGCACAGCTTTTTGCTGCATGGGCTGATGATCTATCTGGGGCTTTTGCTTCTTGTGCGCGGTATATACCGTATACGATTTCGTGATATTTGGTATTGCGCGGCACTCATTAGCATCATGTGCTTGCTTGCGTTGGTCTTCAACACGGTATACGATCATCTCTCGGGAAATGCGGTGGCAAACCTTATGTTTATTTCTAAGGATTTTCCGGGAACTCCCATTACCGTGCTTTACCGATTGTGCGGTTGCTTCTTCACTCCGTTTATGTGGCTGGTGCAGTCCTTTGGCCCCTTTTTGCTGGTTTATTGGGTAAGCCTGCTGCTAAAAAAATCAAGCGTAACGTTTGACCGCCAACGAAAAATGAAAGGCGCTTTGCGTAAATAGAGAATTATGGACAAATTTTTTCGAGCAATAGAAACGTTTTTTGAAAAAATACTGTTACCCTCATGGATGGCACCCGAATGGATGCCACTCATTGAAAAGATCGGCTTTTATACAACTACGGTAATCGGTATTCTTTTCACCTTATGCTACACATATCAGTTTTTCTACGTGTTCTTGGCGTATATACATAGGCCCAAGAAATACAAGGATGCACCCATGGATAAGCGCTATGCTGCCATCATTGCCGCACGTAACGAGGAAAAGGTGCTGCCTGAGCTGATCAAAAGCATAAAAGGGCAAACCTATCCCGGTGACCTGATCGACATTTACGTTGTTGCGGATAACTGTGACGATAATACTGCCGAGGCTGCGCGTGAGCTTGGTGCCATCGTGTTTGAAAGGCAGAACAAGGAGCAGGTAGGCAAGGGATTTGCGCTTGAGTTCCTCTTTAACAAGATCAAGGAAACCAAGGGGCTGCGTGCATACGATGCCTATATGGTCTTTGATGCGGATAACGTGCTGCGCTCTAATTACGTAGAAGAAATGAATAAGGCGTATCAGGCAGGCTATAAGGTGCTGACCTCTTATCGCAACTCCAAAAACTACGGCAAAAACTGGATCAGTGCGGGCTACGCACTGTGGTTTATGCGTGAATCGCGGCATCTGCAAAATCCTCGCTCGATTTTGGGTAGCAGTGCTGCCATTTCCGGCACGGGCTTCCTCGTTGACAGCAGCATTATTGAGCGAAACGGCGGCTGGAAGCATTTTCTGCTCACCGAGGATATTGAATTTACTGCAGATTGCATTATTCACGGTGACCGCGTGGGCTATTGTCACTGGGCAGAGCTTTTTGACGAGCAGCCCGAAACCTTTAAGCAATCCTGGCGTCAGCGCAAGCGTTGGGCAAAGGGTATGTTTCAGGTGATCCATCGCTACGGTGCCAAGCTCGCAAAGGGCTCGCTGAAGCTTCGCTGGTCCTGCTTTGACATGATGATGAACATCATGCCGGCGTTCATGCTTTCCACCATTCAGCTTTTGACCGTTTCCGCGCTCTTTTTGATCAATTTGATCACCACCCGTACGATCTCAAAGGTGCTTTTAAACCTGATCGTGGAATTTTTAACCTTTGGCTACGGCATTTTCTTTGCGCTTGGCATCTTTGCCATGATTACCGAATGGCGTAAGATCCATTGCAATAAGGTGCGCGCAGTATTGCTGCTCTTTACCTTCCCGCTGTTTATGCTGACCTATATTCCGATCTCGCTTTCCGCATTTTTCTCCCGCAACGTGGCTTGGAAGCCCGTGGAGCACAAGTATGCGATGACGACAAGCGATATCGAAAAAGAGGGAACGTCAACCGAAAAAAATAACAAATAACACAAAAGCGCGAGCTTCGGCCCGCATCCATCTCGCGGTGGCAACGTTGATTTTTGCCCGCCGCCGGCTGTGATGCCGCCATCTCGCGCTTTTTTGAAAAGGAGTATTATGAAATATTTTTTTGCATCGGATATCCACGGTGATCTTGCCGCTGCGCGCAATATGAAGGCGGCGTTTGAGAGGGAGGGTGCAGAGCGACTTTTTCTGCTTGGCGATCTGCTCTATCATGGCCCGCGCAACAATATCCCTGCCGCGTATGACCCCAAGGGCGTGATCGCGTTGCTTGATGGCATGAAGGATAAAATTTGCGCTGTGCGCGGCAATTGTGATGCGGAGGTAGATCAGATGGTGCTATCCTTTCCTATCCTCGCGGATTATGCCGTTTTTTCGCTCCCACACGGCACGGCATATCTTACGCACGGACATTTGTTTGGCGGCGGTGCGCCCACGGCACTGAAAAAGGGTGACGTGCTGATCGAGGGGCACACGCATATTGC
>JAZOLJ010000109.1:0-9944 GCA_045652845.1 Eubacteriales bacterium
ATTTCCGCTACCATATCCCGTGCAATTTTCTCGGGCAGCTCACTTGACGGATCATCTGCGGTAAAATACGCAAAATCGGCATACGTAACCGCTGCAGTGCCAAGCGGTGCTCTTCTTGCCTCGGCGCGGTCACCGACAGAACCGAGCACCACAGACAGCTTTCCCTCGGTAACGGTGCGCAAAACACGCAACGCACGCGCAAGATCCTCTGCCTCGTATGCGGTATCCAAAAAGATGCGCACGCCGCGACACGAGAAGATCTGCTCCATTCTGCCAACGGGCGCGGCGAGGGGCAAGCCCTTTGCAATTTCCAAGGGAGAAAGCCCCGCGGCAAGCGCGAGTGCTACGGCAGCCGTGGCGTTCTTCACGGCAAAATCCCCCACAACGGGGTAAAAAGCTTCTATACTTTCGCCCTTGTAGGATACGGTAAATGCCGTGCCGATCTCACTTTCTCTCACCTCGGTGTGTGCTTGCGACCACGCGATCTCACCGCCCTCGCCGTATCGAACGGTATTCCCCTTCACCGAAAGCGCGGGGTAGGTATCGGGCAACAGGACAAGCGCGGCTTCAGATAGCAGCAGGCGGTGCTTTGCCGCACGATATGCGGCAAGATCTGCAAAAAGCCCACCTCCGATATGTCGCGGCGCAAGATCCGTTAGCAAAACAGCGGCAAACGGTATGTGATCTGCGGCATAATGTGCCAGCATGTATGCGGAAAATTCTACAATAGCAAACTCGATCTTGTGGCGGCGTGCCGCACGGAGCATGCGCTGCACGTCGGCGGCGTTTGGTGCGATCGGTGCGGCTTTTGTGAAGATACCGTCAAGCTCTGTGCCGTCGGACGTGAGTGTTGCCACGCGCCTTCCTGCCTGCCGCAGGAGTGCTGCCAACGTATCAACCACCGAGGTTTTGCCATTGGTGCCCGTAACGCCAATCACGGTTACGCTTCTTGCGGGATAGCCAAAGCAGTGTGCGGCAAGGGCAGGCAGCTGCGCCTCCGGGTCCTCAACGGTGTAGACCGCGGCATCGCTCGGCAGCCCCAAGCCCCTTGCGGCAACAAAGCATCTACAGCCGTTCGCGTAGGCGAGTGCCGCACTCCGATGCCCATCAAAGAGTGGCGTACGCACGCAAACAAAAACCGTTTGGGCGGTGGCTGCGTGCGGATCGGTTACAATATCCTTGATTTGGTAATCGTACACCGCAAGCGCGCCCCTTGAGCGCGTAAAGTGAAAGGGGGCAAATAATCTGTCAGCTCTCATAACCACTCTCCCCTAAAATTTGTGATGCATCACGCAAAATAAATCTTGATTCGAGTTCACAGCGATTGCGCGCAATAAAGCTGTGATAAGCCCCGTCACATTCAATCAGCAGCGGCAAGCGCAAACCGCTTTCACCGTCAAGGTCGCGCAGCAGCTGCAATAAAATCTCATCGGATAGCGTAGGGGGCGCAAACACCAGCCTTACATCGGGTAAAAATCGGAGCGTTAGTGCCCGTTTTCCCGTCAGGACTGTGCTGCCGATGCCGTATCTCTTTTCCATGCGGCGCACACACGCATGCCCCTCGGTGTTCGACCCCAAAATAATGGGAAACAAACAGTCACCAAGAATCAGATTCATGCTCCTCACCCCCCTCTTTTTATATTATACTCCGATACGGGCAACAAAACAAGCGAAATTTGTAGATTTTAAAATTTCTCTTGCAGGGTACGGTAAAAAAGAGTATAATAATAAAAGATATGGAAATCTTTTCCACGGAGGCCCTATGAAAAAAGAAAATCTTTTACATATATTTTCGCGCATGCCAAGGCTTGAAACCGAGCGACTTTTACTGCGCCCCTTGCGCGTATCCGATACCGAGGATATGTTTGCTTATGCCAAGGACCCCTCGGTCACGCGCTATCTCTTATGGCGTCCCCACCCCAATACCGAGCACACACGCGCGTATCTTGAATATCTTGGCGGCAGATACCGCATTGGCATGCATTACGAGTGGGCAGTGGTACTGAAGGCAGAAAACCGTATGATCGGCACGTGCGGCTTTGTAGCGGTGGACTGTGCCAACAACGCAGCAGAGATCGGCTACGTGTTAAATCCGCAATATCGCGGGCAGGGGCTAATGCCCGAGGCGGTGCGGCGCGTGCTGCGCTTTGGCTTTGATATGCTTTCCCTGCACCGCATTGAAGCGCGCTACATGATCGGCAACGACGCCTCGCGCCGCGTAATGGAGAAGGTTGGCATGCAGCATGAGGGCGTGCGCCGTGACGGCATCTTTGTGAAGGGTGCTTACCGCGACGTGGGTATTTGCGCCATTCTCTCATCTGAATTTCGCACTGAATAAACCAGCCCTTTGGTGGCAATACTCCTCCTTGCAAAAAAATTGCGAGGAGGTTTTTTTATGGCAACCTATACCAAATCGGGTGTCAATGCTGAAGCTTTAAAGGGCACCAAGACCGAGCAAAATCTGCACACTGCCCTCTCGGGTGAATCACAGGCTTATCTGCGCTACAAATGGTTTGAAAAAAAGGCGAAAGAGGATGGCTACGTGGAGATCTCACAGCTCTTTCGTGATACAGCCGCAAACGAGATGGAGCACGCCGAGCTTTGGTTCCGCTATCTTGGCGGCTACAGCTCTACCGAGCGAAATCTGGATGCTGCCGCGGGCGGCGAGCACTTTGAATGGGCAACCATGTATGCGGAATTTGCCACGGAAGCACGCCGCGAGGGCTTTGAGGCAATTGCCGATCTTTTTGATCGCGTGGCTTCGATTGAAAAGCAGCACGAGGAAAATTATCTAAAGAAGCTGCAGGATGTGAAAAACGGCACCGTGTTTACCTCAAGCACGCCCGGGACGCGCTGGATCTGCCTGAACTGCGGCTACGTGGTAACGGCGCAGGAGCCACCCGCCGTCTGCCCCACCTGCCAGCACCCGCGCGGCTATTTTGCAAAGGAAAAGAGCAACTAACAAAAAAACGCCGTGGTAACCACGGCGTTTTTTGTTTTAAATCATCTGTCCTTGATCGCATCAACAGGCTTCTTCTTGGCGATCTTGTAGACCGGCAGGAAGGAAGCAAGAACGGAGACCAGGAGGCTGACGCCAAGCATGATCGCCATCTGCAACGGCCCAAAGGAGAGCAGCGTGATGTTGATGCCGGAATTTCTCATGTACCAATTCAGCACCATCACCGCGGCGACAGATGCCGCAACCGCCAAAACGAAGTTGATAAGAGCGATAATAAACGCCTCGCTGAAGAAGATCTTAAAGACGTCGGAGGAGCGTGCACCAACGGCGCGCAGGATACCGATATCACGCTTCTTATAGGAAATGGAGGTAGCGATAAAGTTCATCAAGAGGAACGAGGAGAAGAGCGCGAGACCAAGACCCACCCAAACGAACACCTGTGCGAGCACCTCAATGATCTCGTTGAAGCTGCCGAGCGTGTACATAACGGCGTTTTGCATCTCAAAAAGCAGATCGGGCTTGTTATCCTCGGTTTCCGCATAAGAAAGCTCGACAAGTGTTTTGATCGCATCGTGATTATCCGCATTGACGGCAGCGATGACGAATGCGTAGATGCCGTCCTCGTGCTCGGCACGCTCTTGACGCCACTGCATATCGTATTCGGATTTCTCGTATTTTTCATCCGACCACGTGGTGTGGTAAGCGTACAGGTCGTCGCTGATCACGGTACCGTAATAATCAACGTAGTAGCTGCCGTTGTTGGCGTTAAGACGGGTAGAATCGAATATGCCAACAATCTTATAAGCGGGCGTATCCAACACCACTCCCTTATCGTCGCCAATGCCGTTTTCTCTTTCCCTGAGCTCAACGTAAACATCTTGCATCAAAACATCACTGGTAATGCTGCACACGCTCATATACGCTTGTTGACGAAGTGCTTCCAGCTCGCTATACGTATAAGTAGCAAGCTGCTGCTTGATAGCGCTATCGTAGTCGATAAAATAATTGATCAGCGTTTCCTTCTTCTGCTCGGGGGTATAGTCCGCCCAATCGCTGTTCTTAATGCTCATATACTGATCTTCCAGCATCTTGGCCTCTAAGTCGGCGTTGTTCCAGACCTCATGCTCAACGGCATCGCTGTAATAGTAAAGACCTCTGATCCAGTTCATGCCCCAACGCTGGAAAGAAACGGTGTTAGTTCTGTTTTCACCGACACCGATGGAGGAAAGGAAGCCCACTGCCTCTTGCATGTACATGGTTTTGACATGCTCCGGCAGCGTGATCCCGTACAGTGCGGCAATATAATTTTGCACGCCTGCACGCTCGCAATAGTTGGCTTGCCAATTGGGCCCATACGTGGAGTACACCTCGCCGCCGCATGTGATCTGCGTGTTCCATCCATCGCTCACCCAACGCTTGATCCATTCCTCTCTTGCCTCATCCACCGTATTGATCGAAGAATAGAAATTATTTTCCATCTCGGCGGTGGTCATAGCAGCAGCTTTTTCCTTGATGAAAGTGATCATTTCTGCCCACTGCATGCGCTCTGCATAGGAATAGCTTGTCTTGGCGGTGATCGCCGCGTGATTCCACACATCCTCACCGTATACCGCAAGACCCATAGCATTAAATGCTTCCACGTTAAACGTAGCTTCAGCGGATTCGGGCAAAAAGCTGTTCAAGCGCTCAGAGGAGATCAGGATCTCGTATGCACCAAGCGTGGTCTTTCCGCTTTCAAACCAAGTGATCAGTGCCTGATCTATCTCCTCAAGCTTCGCTACGCGAGAGATCTCAAACAAGGAGTCCGGCTGATCTCCCTCGATCTCAGCACTACGAAGCACGTGCAAGCGCAGCCCGTAGTTGGCGGCATCCATGTATTTACCAAATTCCTTTTGCGGAGCACCCATAACAGCCATATAAGCGGTCAGTGCATCAATATCCTCCTGTACGGTAAAGCCGAGTGCATGGAAGCCGTAATCACGCTCGTACCCAACCTCGCGCATCAAGAACATATCCATCAAGGATTCCTCTTCCCCACCCATCTGGGGCTGACTTTCATCCTTGGGCATCAGATTTTGATAACGGTTATAATCGAAATTGGTGTTGACAACGCCCACGATCTTGAAGGTGGGACGCATTTCCTCGGAAAGGGTTTGCCAACCGATCTGGGGCAGCGAAATATGCTTGCCGATGATTCCCGTAGTGGAATTTTCGTCCATCGTCAGCTGTCCCTTTTCCACGCTTTCGTTGTGCTTGTCGTTTTTGAAGCCGTACTCGTTAAACTGACGGTACATAAACTCGGTAATGGCGATCTCGCCCTTGGCCTCGGGCATTCTTCCCGTTACCTGATAGCCCGTTGTGACGATCTGCTCAGCCGTCAAGGTAGTAAGACCCGCAAGACGCGCATTGTACACGGTATTGGAGGTGTAGTTCGCAAACAGGGATTGAATATTAAAGCCACTCTCGCTTGAATATTGCTGTGAGCTGTAGCCCGTGAATACAGGAACAAAATCAAGGCCCGTTTGCTGCTCAAGGAAGGCGACATCCGCATCGTTCAGTGCCGCACCCTGATAACCTACGTAGCTGTGTTCGTTGCCGTCTGAATCCGTATGATAATCGGTATAGCGCACACTGAGTGCGATCGCCGCGCTCTTGATCTGGCTATCGATAATCGACTCCGTAGCGGCATTGATCTTCTCGTAGGCTGCCATGGAGCTTGACAGGCCGAACATGGCAAAGGAGATGAAGGACAAAAGCACCGTCATAAACAAACGGAACTTTTTGTGCTTTAAGCCCGATGCGCCCATCTTAACGGCGTTTTTCATCGGCAGCTTGGAGCGAATGAATTTAGAATCTCCCTTTTCGTACTTTTTCGTTTTAATATCCTTTTGAGCGTCAGTGCCCTCAAAAACGGTGGTGGAGCCGTCCTTCGAAATGCCTGCGGCGGAGCGAAGCTCGTCGTTAACGCGCCCGTCACCGGACAAAAGCACGTCGCCGTTGTTTTTGGCAAGATAGGCGTTGATCATTTCAAGATCGGCGGCGGTCAGCTTATAGCCGCCCTCGATGCGCAAAATATGATCGTTAATGCGATGAACGCCCTCGCTGATCTTCTCGGCTTGGCGCTCGTGCTTGGTCACGTCCTCGATCACGTGACCGTCTGCCATTTCAATGATACGGTCGGCATAGCGCTCGGCAAAATCGCGATCGTGCGAAACCACCAGCACCAGCTTTTCGCGCGAAAGTGCCTTAAGGGTATCGAATATCTGCTTGCCCGTGTTTGAATCAAGCGCACCCGTCGGCTCATCTGCCATAATGATCTGCGGCTCCTTAACCAGTGCACGCGCAATTGCCACGCGCTGCTTCTGACCACCGGAGAGCTCGTTGGGCTTACGGTGTGCGTAATTTAACAGATCGACCTGCGAGAGGATCTCGCTGATCTTCTCCTCGGTTGCCTTTTTGCCCTGCAGCTCAAGCGCAAGACCGATGTTGGCACCGACCGAAAAATCATCGAGCACGTTATACTCCTGAAAGATAAAGCCGATAAAGGTATTGCGGTATGCATCAAAATCGGAGCCGACGAAATCGTTAGAGGATTTGCCCTTAATGATAAATTCGCCGTTGTCATAGCTATCAAGACCACCCATCACGTTTAAGAGCGTGGACTTGCCGCTACCCGATTTACCGAGAATGAATATCATGCCCGATTCGGGAAATGTAATGCTGACGTTGTCAAGCGCTCTGACCTCGTCACCGGTCTTGGAGCGATAGACCTTTGTCACGTTGCGTATCTCAAGCATTGAGAATACCTCCTTTTTGATATGATTTTATTATATATGATTTACACGAAAAATGCAATAGAAAAATCCGAATAAAAAAGCCGCCCGACGCCAAGGCGTCGGGCGGCGATTTTTTAAATGAAGAAGTTTACAACAGAGTACACAAGCAAAAATGCAATGATAACGGGCAGCACGTAGGTCATATAATAAGTGATAAAGCGCGGCATCTTAAGACCCTCGCCTGCATTCAACTCCTCGGTAAAGTTCTTTTTGCCCCAGCCAAAGCGCGTGGTGCAAAAGAGCACGTACATGAGGCTTCCAAGCGGCAGAAGCACGTTGGATACCACAAAATCCTCCATGTCGATAAAGTCCTTACCGAGCATCACTTCCTTCACGCCACTCCAAACGTTGCACCCAAGGATCGCGGGCAGAGTGAGCACCAACAAAAGACCAATGTTGATAAAGGCAACGGTGGTGCGCTTGAGGCTTGTGAGCTCAAGCCAGAAGGACATAATGTTCTCAAACACGGCAATCACGGTAGAAAGTGCCGCAAAGAGCAAGAAAAGGAAGAAGAGCGTACCGATCACACGGCCGACAACGGGCCCCATCGAATTGAAAATACCCGCAAGCGTGGTGAACAGGAAGCCTGCCCCCGCCTGATCAACACCGATCGTGCCACCGGGGTTGAAGGTAAAGAACGCGGGGAAAATGATAAGACCTGCCGAGAGTGCCACAAAGGTATCAAGACCCGTAATGGTTAGTGCCTCACCGAGAAGCGAACGCTTTTTATCAATATAGCTACCAAAAATTGCAATAGAGCCAATGCCCACCGACAGAGTGAAGAAGGCTTGCCCCATAGCGGCAGTTATGATCTCGCCAAGGCGACCCTCCTTGATCGGCTGGGTGGTGGGCACAAGGTAGAACCTCAAGCCCTCGGCAGCACCGTCCATGGTGAAGGCGTAAACGGCAAGACCCATAATGAGCACGAACAACGCGATCATCATGACCTTGGTAATGCGCTCAACGCCCTTTTGAAGCCCCAGAGAGCAAACAAGGAAGCAAAGCACCACAATAATGGCGGTAGTACCGATGAGAAGCCAAGGCTGACTCAAAACCTCACCGAAGAAGGCACCCAGTGCCGCGGTGTCATTACCGCGATCCATCACGCTGCCGCCGGTAAGGAACTGCCAGAAATAGGTCAGCATCCAGCCCGCAATCACGGTATAAAACATCATCAGCAGATAGTTGCCGGCAATGCCGAGATATTTCATCAAATGCCATTTCTGCCCCTGTCGCTCGAGCGTGTCAAACGAGGAGGCTATGCTGCGCTGACTTGCGCGACCAACGGCAAGCTCGGCACACATCACGGGGATGCCGAGAAGCAGCAAAAAGACGAGATAAATGAGCACGAACAGCGCGCCGCCGTAAGCACCCGTAATAATGGGGAAGCGATATACGTTTCCAAGCCCGATGGCACAGCCCGCCGAAATCAGCAAAAAGCCAAGACGGGAGCCGAATTTTTCTCTTTGTTCCATACTGTCATCCTTCTTAAAACAATAAAATAGGCTTAATTATTATACCGCATTCTCATAGGCTTGTCAATCCTCCGCTAAAAATCAGCAAAGAAGCCTTCAGACAAACGAAACGAAAACCGGAGGGCTCTTTTTTATTCCTTGCGGTATTTTTTTGCGGTTTTTACCAAATAGAGATAAACGCCTATGGCAAGCACAGGAAAGAGCATGCCCACCAGCATACCAAGCTTCATGCCGCATTGCTCGGCTGAAATGCCAAGCCCCTGTGCAAATGAGATGATGCGCGGATTGACCATTGCGGCATCCGTGATGCTGCCAATCAGCTGCGGCCCGATGGAGGCACCGAGGTCGCCCCCTGCCGCCATCATCGCATAAAGAAACACACCGCCCGTTGGCACACGCTCCGAGGCAACCACAAGACACCCCGGCCAAAGCATGGAAACGCAAAAGCCTGTAAGACCGCAGGCAACAAGCCCGAGAGGAGCAACGTTACTGACCGCCGCCACAAGATAGCACGCCGTGGCACCGATAGCACCCGCAAGCAGCACCGTTTCGACGTGTCTGCCGTATTTGGCGTAAAGGCTTCTGCCAAGCCCCAGCATCAGTGCAAACATAGCAACGCCGCCAATATCGCCCCACACCTTCGGGATGCCAACGGCGCGCTCAAGATAGCCCGAGCTCCACTGCGCCATGGTGCATTCGGCAGCACCGCCGAGAAAAATGGCGAGGAAGCAGAGCCAAAGCGTTGGCATTTTTAAAAATTTCACCACACCGGAGGCACGCGTGGGCGTTTCCATTTTTGGAATATCAGCACCCGCAAAGAGCACCGAGGAAACAAGCGGCACCACAGCCAAAAGCAGGGCAAGCCATTGCCAATTCTCCCCTCCAAAGCAAAGCAAAAACAGCGTAGCCACCAATATCATGCCCACAACGCCCCAAGCATAGACCGAATGCAGCTTGCTCATTTCTCGCTCGGGGTTTTCGGCGGGGATGGCGGCGATCACGGGGCTGATGAGCACCTCTGCAAGTCCGCCCGAGGCGGAAAAGACCACCGTGCCAAGCAATAAGCCTGCGTAAGGCGCGGCGGGAAACAGCCACGGGGCTGCGGCGAACAACACAAGCCCCAACACTGCCAGCACGGGGGTAAGACGTACCGTTTGAGGGATATTAAATTTGTGAGAGAAAAACGAAAAGATGAGATCGACGGTGAGCTGTGTGACAAAGTTGACAAGCACCAAAAGCCCGAGAAGCGTATAAGAAATGCCGTAAAGCGAGCGAAAGGTGAGAAATAACAGCGGCGAGAGGTTGGAGATCACCGACATGGAAAGATTGGTGGTATAGCAGGCGTATTTTACGCGTTGAAGGCTTTGCACGTTTCCTTCTCCTTTATGGAATATAAGCAGCCATATTGTAGCACACTCCAAGAAAAAATGCAACATTCCCCCAAAAAACAAAAAAGCAACCGCCTCGGTTGCTGATTTTATGCGCTCAACAATATTATTATAACACAAGCACGCGCGCTTGTAAAGAGAAATTTATGCAACTTTGCCATTTTCTGCAATTTAAATAAAAAATACTTGTTTATTTCTTACAATTTGCCAATTGAAACGCCCCCGAAAATATGCTATACTAAAGGCGAAGAAAAGGAGGAGGTACAGTCCAATGAAAAGCTAAACC
>JAZOLJ010000110.1:0-4640 GCA_045652845.1 Eubacteriales bacterium
TGAGGTTGAAATGGGCGACGGCAGCGTGATGACGCTGCTGCAGACCAGTGCTGCCATCAACTCGGGCAACTCGGGCGGGGGTCTTTTTAATATGGCGGGCGAGCTGATCGGCGTGGTCAACGCCAAATTCTCCGCCACGCGCGTTGGGGGTCTTGGCTTTGCCATTCCCGTGGATACCGCCATTTTGTCGATCAACAGCCTGCTCGATCACGGCTATATTCCCGGTATTCCCTCGATCGGCGCAACCCTCGTTGACAGCTCTATGCCGGTGAGCTACTTCCAATATGTAAATCTGCCCTACGTTTACGCCGTTCACGGCGAGAGTGCGCTGCAGGCGGGCGACTGGATCTACAAGATCGGGGATACCAAGGTGTCGACCGTGAGTGCGCTCAAGCGCATCGTGCGCGGCTATGAGATCGGTGATACCGTTACGCTAACCGTTTATCGCGACAATCAGGCAAAAACCGTTGAGGTCACGCTGGTGGAATATATACCCGAAAGCTCAAGCGTGAATTTTAATTGATAGACTTTTGAAAGGAAGCAGGCTATGTATAAGATTTTAGTGGTGGATGACGAGATCCGTATTCGTTCCATTATCCGCAAATATGCCGAATTTGAGGGGCATACGGTCACCGAGGCGGGGGACGGCATGGAGGCGGTGCGTATGGCGCGCACCGAGGAATTTGATATCATTATTCTGGATATCATGATGCCCGAGCTTGACGGCTTCTCTGCTTGCCGTGAGATCCGCAAAACGCTGCAAACGCCCATTATCATGCTTTCCGCACGCGGCGAGGAGTACGATAAGATCAACGGCTTTGAGCTGGGCGTTGACGACTACGTTGTAAAGCCCTTCTCCCCCCGTGAGCTGATGCTGCGTGTGGAGGCGGTGATGAAGCGCGTGAAGCGCAAGGATGAGGAAGCCCAAAACGAAAATCAGATCGTTGAATTTGATAACGGCGGCTTGCGCGTGGATCTCACTGCCCGTATCGTTTACGTGGGTGGGCGGCGCGTGGAAATGTCACCGAAGGAATACGACCTGTTTTTCTATCTGCTGCGCAACCGCAACGTGGCACTTACGCGTGAGCGACTGATCAGCGAGGTGTGGGGCTACGATTTCTTTGGCGACGCACGTACGCTTGATACGCACATCAAGCTCCTGCGCAAGAGCCTTGGCAAGTATAATACCTATATCGTAACGCTGCGCGGCGTCGGTTACCGCTTTGAGGAGCAAAAATGAGTGACGTGCAGACTGTGCGCACGGTAAAGCGACACGTAGGCATTCGTGCCAAGCTGGTGGTGGCGTTGATTATTTTTACGGCGTTGGTGCTGCTCGCCATTTGGGTGCTGCAGATCAAGCTTCTCAGCTATTTTTACGAGCAAGAAAAATTTTCAGAGCTTGAGGAAGCCTATCTTGAGGTGTGCAGCTACATTGAGAAGGAGGATCTTGCCGAGCGGCTGCAGGAAACCGCCGAGAAGCGGGCGATCTGTATTCGCGTGTTTGCTGTCACCGATGCACTGGCGCGTGAGATCGCCGATGCCAACGTAGGCGTTGACTGTATGATACACCACCTCTCCTCAACGCTTCTTAGCGATCTTTACGACCGTGCCCTTGAAAATAACGGCGTGTATGATAAGCGTATGGAGTTTGATCGGGATTTTGTTAAGGAGCAGACAGAGGATTTTTATTTGCCGGGCATGCATCATCCCGCAAACACCGTCAACGCTATTTGCGTGCGCTTGCTTCAAGTCAATGACGTGGAGTATTTTGTGCTGCTTGACTGTGAGCTGACACCTGTTAGTGCAACCGTTAACACGCTGCAGGTGCAGTTTTTGTGGACGACCTTCTTTTTGCTTTGCGCGGCGCTGATCTTTGCGCTGGTGCTTTCCCGCTTGATCGTCACGCCCCTTACCGCCATTACGCAGCAGGCATCCAAGCTTGCAGCAGGGGATTATAAGGCAGATTTCGAGGGGCACGGCTACCGCGAGGTAGAGGAGCTTGCCGCTACGCTGAACTTCGCCGCCCGAGAGATCGGCGCAACGGATAACCTGCAAAAGGAGCTGATCGCCAACATCTCGCACGATCTGCGCACGCCCTTAACCATGATCAAGGGCTACAGCGAGATCATGCGCGATCTGCCGGGCGAAAACAATGCCGAAAACGCGCAGATTATCATTGATGAAACCACGCGCCTGTCGGATCTGGTGAGCGATCTGCTTGACCTCTCAAAGCTGCAGGCGGGCACCAAAAAGCCCGAGCTTGAGGTTTTTGATCTCAGTGCCCTCACGCGCGATACTATGGTGCGTTACGAAACGCTTATCCGCCACAACGGCTACCGCATTTTGTTTGAGACCGAGGGCGAGGCACGCGTTTGCGCGGATCGCGGTATGATTTTGCAGGTGATCTACAACCTCATCAACAACGCCGTAAACTACACGGGTGACAGTCTGCGCGTTTGCGTGAATATTACCGTAAAGGAGGGGCGTGTGCGCCTGTCGGTATCCGACGACGGAGAGGGCATTCCCCCCGAAATGATCGACAGCATTTGGGATCGCTATTACCGTGTGGATAAGATACACAACCGCGCCGTGATCGGCACGGGTCTTGGGCTTTCGATCGTAAAGGGTATTTTAGAGGCGCACGGTGCGCTTTACGGTGTGAGTAGTGCCGTTGGCGTGGGGAGTGTGTTTTGGTTTGAGATGCCGCTTGCGGCACAGGAGGATTGACCCCTTGCCTTTTTCTCTTGAGTGTGCTACAATGTAATAAAGTTCAGACCCCCGACAAGGCTAAACTTGTCGGGGGTCTTTTGGGAGTATGTATGTGGTGGAAGGATATTTTGTGCTGCCCCGTGTGCGGCGCCAAAACAAACAAGGAGGGCAACAGCCTGTTTTGCTGCGGTGTGAAGCGCCACTGCTTTGATTTTTCTGCCGACGGCTACTTAAATCTTGCTGCGGCAAGGGCTGCGGGGGGCGGTGACGATGCCACGCTGATCGCCGCGCGCACGGCGTTTTTGTCGCGCGGCTATTACGCGCCGCTTGCCGCCCGCATAGGCGACCTGCTGCACGCGCACGCAGGCGGCAAGCGTGTGGTGGATGCGGGCTGCGGTGAGGGATATTATACCTGCAGGCTTGCAGCCGACGGCTTTTATACCCTTGGCTTTGATCTGTCAAAGCGCGGTGTGCGCGTGGCGGCAAGGGCTGCGCGGCGTGCGGGTCTTGATGCGCTTTTTGCGGTAGCAAGCGTTTATACGCTGCCCGTGGCGGATGGCACGGTTGATGCCGTTATCAGCCTTTTTGCGCCGATTGCCGAGGAGGAGGTGCTGCGCGTGCTAAAGCCGGGTGGCATTTTGATCGCCGTGGGGGCAGGGCGCGATCATTTGCTCTCGCTCAAGCGCGTGCTTTACGACACGCCCCGCGAGAACGAGGCGCGCGCCGATCTGCCCGTGAAAATGCGCGCGCTTCACCGGGAGGTGCTGGATTTTATCATGGAGCTCGATGCTCCCGCCATCGAAAGCTTGTTTGCCATGACCCCTTACTACTATCGCACCTCGGCTGAGGGCAAGGCGCGCCTTGGGGCACTCCGATCCCTTGCCTGTGAGGCGCAAATGGATATTCGTGTTTATCAAAAGCCACAGGAGGTTATGGGATAATGCCACGCTATTTTCCGTGCTTTACGGATATTGAAAACGCCCCCGTGCTAATTTTCGGCGGCGACGCGCACGCCGCAAAAAAGGCAGAAAGGCTGTTGCCCTATGCGCCGCATATTACCGTATGGGCGCCTGTCTTCGGTGATGCACTGCAAAAGCTGCGCGAGGATGGAAAAATTCATACCGTTTGCCGTGATTTTGCAGAATTTGAGGCGGCATTCGACGCCGTGCACCCTCGGCTTGTGCTTGTATGCGAGCTGGGGGAGAGCACCGAGCTTTACGAAAGGATCTTTGTCGCCTGCCGTGCGCGGGGCATTGAGATCAACACCGAGGATAAGCAGCAGTACTGTACCTTTATTTTTCCCTCGCTCATTCAGCGCGGTACGCTGACGGTGGCAATTTCAACGGGCGGTGCCTCGCCTGCGGTTGCCAAAAAGCTGCGTGAGGAGATCGAGCAGACCCTGCCCGACGCTACCGACGAAATTCTTGATTGGCTTTTTGCCATTCGCCCCACCGTGCAGGGGGATGCCACTCTGCCGCGCGGCGCGCGCGCCGCGCTTTGGCGCGCCCTTGCGGATGCCGCTTTTTCGGCAAAACGCCCCTTGACCGAGGCAGAGGCCGCCGTGATCATAGCAAAATACCGCACCTGACGGGGCGAGAAACAGCCCACGCGCGGTGTTCGCAATCACCTGTAGGGCGGGGGCTTGCTCCCGCCGCAATCCACGAAAACGGGAGGGGTGACCCCTCCCCTACGGTGTTGGTGCGAACAACATGCACTATGTATGCACCACCTCTGTAGGGGCGTTCAGTGAACGCCCGCGGGCGACCGATGGTCGCCCCTACGATGTTTGTACAAACATCGCGCACCGTGTACGCGCCTTCTTTAAGGCTCCCTTGTGTAAAGGGAGCTCCCGCGCAGCGGGTGAGGGATTGTCCGTATCCCCGACGCATCAAAAACCGCGCGGCGTGTTTGCACCACCTCTGTAGGGGGCG
>JAZOLJ010000111.1:0-12176 GCA_045652845.1 Eubacteriales bacterium
CTCGCGGCATTCGCGCTCCAGCACACCCGCGGTCACCGCAGGCGCGCTGCCAAGCGGATAGCGCGGCAAATTCACCACACTGCCAAAAGCACCTGCGGTGGGGTCCTTGGCACCGTACACCACGCGCGCCACGCGCGAGGCCAAAAGCGCCCCTGCGCACATGGGGCAGGGCTCCAAAGTCACGTAAACGGTACAATCCGAAAGGCGCCAATCACCGCGCTTTTTTGCGACCTCGCGCACGGCGATGAGCTCGGCATGGCCCGTGATGTCGTTGGTGTATTCGCGCGTGTTGTGCGCCATGGCAACGACCTCTCCGTTTGCCACGACCACGGCACCGATGGGGGGCTCCCCTGCCTCGGCGGCCTTTTCGGCCTCAAGGAGTGCCAGGTGCATAAATTCTTCGTCGGTTCTCATAGGCTCTCCTTTCATCAAATCAGCACAGACCATATCAAAAGCATTGCCATTTGCGCGGCGCAAAGCGCAAGAAATACGATCATGGGCGCCGAGAAAAACAGACGCACGCGGCGTGCGGGTGGAATGGCGACCTCGGCGTATTCGGCATCTGGCGCAAGCTCTACCTCAAAGGCACCGCTTTGCAAGATCTTGGTGCGATCCTCGCTCTTGTAGAGGATCAGATACACCGCCGCCGCAATGCCAAGCAGAAAAACGGCGAGCTCCATGCCAAAGAGTATCGGCGTAGCACCTTGCTCGGGCAAGCGCTCCAGCAAAACGGTGTGCAAGAGCGATAGAAAATTGTTGCAAAAATGCATCAGCACGCAGCACCAAAGCGAGCGTGTGTGCACGTAGATATAGCCAAATACAAGCCCCGCCACCGTGGCGTAGAGAAATTGCCCTGCATTTTGGTGCATAATGCCAAAGAGCAAGGCACTTGCAAGCACAGCTGTGGTTCTGCCAAAGGGCAGCAAATTTTTTAAGATCACGCCGCGAAACAGCAGCTCCTCCACAAACCCCGGCACAATTGCCAAGGTAAACATCATCAGCACGAGCTGATAATTAAGCGTGATATCGCTTTCAAACAAAATTTCATCGGTAAACGTGCCGTAATCAAACACGTCAAGCAGCATGGAGTTGAGGTAGCCCGCCGCCGAGATAATAGAAAGACCCGCAAAAATATAAAGCGGCGTTTCACGCGGCAGCGTGAACGTGGCATCAAAGGGCGCGGGGCTTGCCTTTTTTGAAATATAATAGTAGAAAAAAACGGGTAGCACAAACACGGCGGCATACAGCACACCGTAAATCAGCTCGTGCGTGACGCGCCCCGCCACAGCCGACATACGGTCGGTAAACAGCGGAACCACAAAATTCATGATAACGCTATACAAATTAAACGCGCCGTAAAACACAAGCAAAGAAAACGCAATGCGATTGACCGTGCCACGATAGCGCTTTTCTTCCGATGTCATGCTATCCCCTCCTTACATCATAAAGTATACTGTTTTATTGTATCCTATTTTTGCCGTGATGTCAAGAAATATGAAAAAGTTTTGGCACAGCATCAAGAAAGAATAAATTTTAGATCAGAATTTGTTTTCGAGTGGGTGAAGGCGTGCGCACTGCATCCTTATAACAAACAAAATAAGATGCAGAAGGCGTGGTTTCAAGGCGAAGGTGTAGAAATCTACTCCGAGCCTTGCGATACTACAAAAGGCGCCGTGCTAAGAGAGCGCAGATTTGATGATAGACTGTGTTTTCTCGCGGCGAAAGCGTAGTAACCTACGCCGAGCTTTACCGTACTTGCGAAAGGCGCAGTGCTAAGAGAGAGCAGATTTTAGATCAGAATTTGTTTTCAAGTGGGTGAAGGCGTAGTAACCTACGCCGAACCCCGCGAAAGCAAATAGCCCCCGCGACATATGTCGCGGGGGCGTTCTGGCTAAAATATGCCTCTCTTAGTGGACGATGCAGCGCTCGGTATCCTTATCAAAGATATGTACGCGAGAGATATCAATTGCCACCTTGATCTGATCGCCGGAACGGCTGGTGGAACGGGAGGATACGCGTGCGGTAAGCTTGGTGGGCTCCTTCGGAATAGACTTGTTAGAGCCATCCTCAACCACCTCATCAAAGCTGTTGAGGTAGAGGTAGATCTCTGCGCCCATCAGCTCGGTTACGTCAACCTCAACGTCAATGCAGCTCTCGGGGAACATGCTGAGGTGGCTGGGATCATCGTGAATGCACTCGGGACGAATGCCTGCGATAACCTCTTTGCCGATGTACTCATCAAGCTCGCCCTCTGCATTCTTCTCTGCGGGAAGCTTAAGGGAGTTGCCATCGAAGTTGAAGTAAATATCCTTGGTGCCCTTGGGCTGGGTAAGCGTGCCGTTGATGAAGTTCATCTGAGGAGTGCCGATAAAGCCTGCTACGAAGATGTTGCAAGGCATATCGTACAGATGCTGAGGCGTATCAACCTGCTGAATCAGACCATCCTTCATAACGACGATACGGGTTGCCATGGTCATAGCCTCGACCTGGTCGTGCGTTACGTAGATAAAGGTGGTGCCAACGCTCTTGTGGAGCTTAGTAAGCTCGGTTCTCATGGTTGCGCGGAGCTTTGCATCCAGGTTGGAAAGCGGCTCGTCAAGCAAGAATACCATGGGGTTACGCACGATTGCACGACCGAGAGCTACACGCTGCTTCTGACCACCGGAGAGAGGCTTCGGCTTACGGTCAAGCAGGGGGGTGATAACAAGGATACGAGCAGCCTCCTCAACGCGGCGCTTGGTCTCCTCCTTGGGGGTCTTATTTAGCTTCAAGCCAAATGCCTTGTTATCAGACACGGACATGTGGCGGAAAAGAGCGTAGTTCAGAAGCACCATTGCGATCTTACGATCCTTGGGTGCTACGTCATTTACAAGACGGTCGCCGATGAAGAGCTCGCCCTCGGTGATCTCCTCAAGGCCTGCGATCATACGCAGCGTAGTGGTTTTACCGCAACCGGAGGGACCTACGAATACGATAAACTCCTTGTCCTTGATCTCAAGATTGAAGTCGGAAACTGCGGTTACGCCACCGGGATACTTTTTGTAAATGTGTCTCAGGGATAAGCTTGCCATATAAATCCTCCTTGTTTGGGCATAGAACGCCCCAAACGTATATTTCTAACGACTATTATTATATCAAATTTCCGCCAAAATGGGAAGATGGTAAAACCACGAAAAATGCCGACCACGTTTATGCAAGATGCACAACGGGCACACATTGTTCTTCACAATTCGCTCACGGCACGCGGCATTTTTTGTCAAAAACGTTCATTTATGAACAAGAGCGACGGGAAAACCCAAAATGCGACGGCTTACCCCTCGTTTTTCATGGTCTTCATGGAGAGTGCGATGCGCTTTTTCGCCACGTCGACCGAGAGCACGCGCACGCGCACGATGTCGCCAACCGACACCACGTCGCGCGGATGCTTCACAAATTTATCGGAAAGCTCGGAAATGTGCACAAGTCCATCCTGATGCACACCGATGTCAACGAATGCACCAAAGTCAATAACGTTGCGCACCGTGCCCGAGAGCACCTGCCCCGGCTTTAGATCCGACATTTCCATCACATCCTCGGAAAGCAGGGGCGGCGCAAAATCGTCGCGCAGGTCGCGCCCGGGCTTTTCAAGCTCGGCAGCAATATCAAGCAGCGTCGGCTCACCGATGCCAAGAGTGGCGGCAAGCTTGGCTGCGCCCTGTTTTTTCACCTGTGCCAAAATTCCTGCAAGCCTGCCCTCTCTCACATCCTCCTCGGTGTAGCCGAAGTGCGCGAGCAGCGCGTGTGCCGCCTCGTAGCTTTCGGGGTGCACGCCGGTGTTATCCATAACCTCACGCGAGCCGGGCACGCGCAAAAAGCCCGCACACTGCTCGTATGCCTTAGCACCGATGCGAGGCACCTTTAATACCTCGGCACGGGTGCGAAACTCGCCGTTTTCCTCACGGTATTTGACAATGTTTTTGGCACTGACGGCATTCACGCCCGAAATATAGGAAAGGAGCGAATGCGAGGCGGTGTTGAGATCAACGCCCACGCGGTTTACACAGTCCTCGACAACACCCGAAAGCGCCTCGTCAAGACGGGCGGGCTTCATATCGTGCTGATACTGCCCCACGCCGATCGCCTTGGGGTCGATTTTTACAAGCTCGGCTAACGGATCCTGCAGGCGGCGCGCGATCGACACGGCGGAGCGCTGCATCACGTCAAATTCGGGAAACTCGTCGGCGGCGAGCTTGGAGGCGGAATAAACGGAAGCACCCGCCTCCCTGGCGGTGATAGATTTGGTTTTCACCCTCATTTCGCGCAAAAGTCCCGCGATAAACCTTTCGCTTTCGCGAGAGGCGGTGCCGTTGCCGATGGCAACCACATCAACGCCCCATTTGACGATCATGCGCTTCACGGTTTCCTTTGCTTGGTTCTCGCGGTGGAGATAAATAACGGCGGTATCCAGCACCTTGCCCGTTTTATCACAAACGGCAAGCTTACAGCCGTGTGCATAGCCGGGGTCAAAGCCAAGCACGGTCTTGCCCTTGATGGGTGCCTGCATCAGAAGGTGCTGCAGATTATCGGAAAAGAGCACGATCGCGCCCTCACAGGCGGCATCGAAAAGATCGTTTCTGATCTCACGCTCAACGGAAGGGGCAATGAGGCGCTCGTAGCTGTCGGTAACGGCAGCACTAACGTACCTTTTAGCGGGGCTCTCCCCTGCTTTTACCACGAGGCTAAACAGGTAATTGAGCACGATATCGGTCGGAACGGTGATAGATACCTTGAGAAATTCCTCCTTCTCGCCGCGGTTGATGGCAAGCACGCGGTGACCGGGGATCTTTTTCACGGACTCACTGTGGTCGTAATACTGCTCGTAAACGGAGCTCTCGTCCTTTGCCTTTTTGGTTTCGATCTGACCGTGTGCCACCGTGAGGGCGCGCAGACCCTTGCGATACTCGGCGTTATCGGAAATATCCTCGGCAATGATATCCATAGCACCCGCAAAAGCCTCCTCGGCGGTGCTTACACCCTTTTCGGCATCCACCAGCGAGGCGGCAAGCTCGTCAAGGGTTGGAGTGTAGCTCTTTTCCTGCGCCATCAGCGCTTCGGCAAGAGGCTCAAGCCCGCGCTCACGCGCCACAGAGGCACGGGTCTTGCGCTTGGGGCGGAAGGGACGGTATATATCGTCAATTTCGGTAATGGTGACGGCGTTATCGATCGCGCGCTCGATCTCGGGGGTGAGCTTTTCCTGCGCGGCAATGAGGTTTTTGACCTCGATACGGCGCGCCTCGATGTTGCGCAGATACTTGAGGCGATCCTCAAGCTTGCGAAGCTGAGTATCGTCAAGCGAGCCCGTGACCTCCTTACGGTAACGGGAGATAAAGGGGATGGTATTGCCCTCATCCATCAGTGCAACGGTCCTTTCGACCTGATCGAGAGTAAGGGAGAGCTCCTTTGCGAGTGTTTCAAAAATCGTTTGTGCCATATATGGGGTTCCTTTCAAAGAGTTACAGTGTGATCGGCAGCTGTGAGCAGTGCCTGCTCCTCGGCGGCAGTCAGCTCGCGCCATGCGCCGCGCGGCAGCTCCGAGGGGAGCGTGAGCGGCCCGAAGGAGATGCGCTCAAGATGGGTGATCTGGTTGTGAAGCGAGAGCATCATGCGCTTAATTTGATGATATTTGCCCTCAACAAGCGTGATAATGCCCGAGCGCATATCGTCAAACAACTCGATATCGGCGGGCTTTGTTTCATACCCATCCTCCAAAACGAGCCCTGCGCGAAAGCGTTCGCACTCCCCCGCGGTGAGGGGAAATTTCACGCAAAAGCGATACCGTTTTGCCACATGTCGGCGTGGGGAGAGCAGCTTATGGGCAAGCTCACCGTCGTCGGTGAGGAGCATGAGCCCCAAGGTGCTTTTATCAAGTCTACCGCAGGGAAAAAGCCCCAGGGTTGTATATTTTTGCGGCAACAGCTCCAAAACGGTTGGCTCCTTGCCATCCTCGGTAGCACTGACGTAGCCTGCGGGCTTATTTAACAAAATGTAGTGGTGCCTTTTGTAGGCTACCGCCCTGCCGCAATATTCAACCGTGTCGGTGGCAGGGTCTATTTGCATGGCAGCAGAGGCGGCAGGCACACCGTTGACCAAAACTCTGCGAGCACGCACGGCACGCGCCGCCTCGCTGCGCGTGGCGGTGGCGGTGGCGGTCAAATATTTATCAAGGCGCACGGCACTCCCCTCCTTTGGCTGACATACCTCATATTTTACCACATTTTTTCGATTTTGTAAAGAGATTTGCATAGCGTTATTCTACGTGCAGCACAACATTTTGTCAGCATATACATACCGCCGAAAACGCTTGTGCGCTTTCGGCGGCTCTGTTGTTATGAGTGTTCTTTCTTATCTCGATAAAATTTATGCGTAAATTGCCTTCATCAGGGTTGCTTTGCTCTCCTTCATAATATCAATAAAGCGCAGCAGCAGCTCAAAGACCTCCTCGGCGGTATTATCCTCGGAGAGCAGCGCGTCATCCTGAATCATCAGGTCAGAATCGTCATCAATGTAGAATTTGACCCACTTATATTTGGCGTTCAGCTCGTTGCAGGCGATCAGCACGGCGGCGAGCTTATCCTGGGGTACGCTATCGTAAATCGTATAAAGAGAAACGTACTTACCACTCTCACCCGTAAAGATGCATTTGGTAACCTTGCCGTCATACGGAAAATCCACAATAGCATCGCCATCCTCATCGGTCTTGGCGAAATAGTGAAGATCCTTTTCATCCAAAAAAGCAGTAAAGCGTTCAGCGTAGGGCAACATAATGAAATACCTCCTAAAATTTTGATTTATTGTTTTAATTACATTTAGTGCAATTAAAGCTCCTCAACAGAAACAACACCGGGAACGCCCGACAGCGCCGTCATCAGCCTATCGTGCGAAAAGTTACGGGGGAGGTCAAGCGAAAAGATAACGCAGGGGTTTTGCATCGCCGCGCCCGATTTGGTGATCTGCAGATCAGTCACACCCACGTGGTGCAGGCGCAGATATTCGGTCATTTTGACAAGCGACTCGTTTTCCTTATATTCTATGTAAAGGTTGATCGTGCGCGAGGTGGACATAATAAAATACTCAAAGCGGGAGAGCAGGAGCTCAACGATCAAAATCAGCACCGTGGCGATGATTGCCGCCTCAAAATAGCCCGCACCGATGGCAAGACCGACGATGGCGGAAACGAAAAGACCAGCTGCCGTGGTAAGGCCCTTTACCTGACGGCGCTTGGTTACGATGATCGTGCCCGCACCGATAAAGCCCATACCCGCAATCACCTGTGCGCCAAGACGCGCAAGGTCGGTAAACCAATTCATTTCAAGATAGAGATATTGGCTTGTCAGCGTGGTGAGCGAGGCACCAAGGCAAATGAGAATGTGCGTACGGAAGCCCGCGGGACGACGCTTATATTCGCGCTCGATACCAACGATACCGCCGCAAACAACGGCGAGGAACATGCGAAACACCGCACCCCACATATGAAAGCCATCCGCAAAGCGGAGGTAATTTAAAATTTCAAACATTTTCTTATCCCTCCTTACAGCTCTTCAATGGCGCGCACGTTTTCAACGCCCGCAACCACCGACATGGCGGTAGCGTGCGACATACGCTTGGGTAGGCGAATGGAAAATACGGCACCTTGGTTACCGCCGTGCTCCTTGTTTTTGTTGATCTCCACGTCAAAAATGCGAATATCCTGCGCCTTGATGGCGGAGATCACCGAGCCTACGTCATCCATGTGGGCAAACTCTATGTAAAGGTTGATGTTACGCGAACGGGTGAGAATACGACGCTCGAGATGCGTAAAAAGAATGATGGTGGAAATGATCAGCGCGCAGCCGACAAACGCACCCTCTACAAACCCCGCACCGATGCAAAGACCCATGCAGGCAGAAGCCCAAAGACCTGCCGCCGTGGTAAGACCCTTGACCTGTTGACGGCCCGTAACGATCACGGTGCCCGCACCAAGAAAGCCGATGCCGTTGATGATCTGTGCGCCAAAGCGCGATACGTCGGTATATTTGTTGCCGCCGCCCTCGATCACCACAAGGGCACTCCAATATTCACTTACCATCATAGTCAGATGCTGGCTGATGAGCATGGCAAGGGTTGCCGCCATACAAACCAGCATATGGGTGCGAAAGCCTGCGGGGCGGCGCTTTTTGCCGCGCTCAAGCCCGATACAGCCGCCGCAGAAGGCAGCCACGCTCAATCGAAACAGTGCCACCCACAAGCCGTTATCCGGGGTGATGACTCTTAACGGATCTAAAAATTCTAACATACAACCTCTCCTTTCAAAAAGCTATGATAAGAAGCGTTTTATTCCTCAAGCAGCGTGATCTCAACGGTATACTTCTCGTAATCGTTGCCGCTTTTACGCATTAGTGTGACGCGCACGGTTTCATGAACGGGCACGCGGTTGACCTGATTGATCACGTCGTAGATCGTATACATGTTCAGCCCGTTGATCTTAACAATGATATCGCCCGGCTGCAGCTTATCTGCCGCATTTGGCTGATTGACGTTGATCACGTATACGCCATCGTAAGGAATATAGGTGTAGCCCGCAACCTCCTTGTCGGTTTGGATACGGTCACTGACGGCGGGATCGGAGTACCAGTAGCCGCCAACCACGCCAATGCCTGCAATGCCAAGCAAGGATCTGCCCGTTGCCACGGGATTATCACCCTTAAACTCGCCGTGCTCGATAATGGCATCGATCACGATGCGTGCACCGTCGATCGGAATGGCAAAGCCGATGCCGTCAAAGGAAACGCCGCCGAAATAGGTGACCTTCATAACAACGATGCCGATCACCTCGCCATACATATTGGCAAGCGGGCCGCCCGAGTTACCGGGGTTCACGCTGGCATCGGTTTGCAAAACCGTCATTTTTTTGGTTACCACGCCGCTTTCGTCCGTCAGCGACACGATGCGATTGGTATAAGAGATCTTGCCAAAGGTGGCAGTGCCCGCATAGTCGATCTTGGCGGGGGTGCCGATCGCCACTACGTTTTCGCCGACAAGTGCCGCCGAGGAGCTGCCAAGCTTTACGGGTGTAAGACCCGTTTTCTCAATTTTTAAAACGGCGATATCTGCCATGGCATCACTGCCGACAACGGTCGCATCCAGCGCTTCGCCACCCGCAAGGATCACCTGCACGGCGCGTGCGTTCTCGATCACGTGATGGTTGGTGCAGATATACCCATCTGCCGTGTAGATAAAGCCCGAGCCGATGCCCGTGCCCGTTTCGGTACGCACCGAAACCGTAACGGTTGACTGCCTGAGGATCTCGGCAGCCTGCTCGGGGGCAAGTAGAGTGCCGCCGTTATTGCCGCCCTGCCCCTCTACGTAGACGGTGCGCTCGTGCGTAATGGTGCGATACAGCTTAATGCCCGCATCCCCCACGAAAAGCAGCACGATCAAAAGTGCAAGACAAGCGGCAACCACCGCGCAAAACACACCAGTAAAATGCTTGGCACCGCCCGTTTTTTTGGGGGTGACGGGGGCTTCACGCTTGCCGAATTGCCAATCGACGGCAATCACGGGGGGCTCACCCTCCCCGGCAAGCGGCTCTGCTGCCTCATTTTGCAGCTCTGACGCTTCGCTTGCCGCGGCGCCGGTTAGCGCAGAAGAGGCTTGTGCCGTACTATCCTCGGCTGCAGGGGGCGTATTGCTTGCTTCCCCCTCACCGTTTATCATGTTTTCTCTTTCTTCCATGGTTCTCCCTTCGCGCGGTGTCACCGCAGCAACGTAAAATTAAGAGACCGTTCTCGAAATGCAACGACCGTTAATTGATCAGCTCAAACTTGTATCCAACGCCCCACACGGTTTTGAGTGCCCATTTGTCGGAGGCACCCTCCAGCTTCTCACGCAGACGCTTGATATGTACGTCAACTGTGCGGCTGTCGCCGAGAAAGGCGAAATCCCACACGTGCTCAAGCAGCTGCTCGCGGCTAAAAACACGGTTGGGACTGGAGGCAAGGCAGTAAAGCAGCTGCAGCTCCTTCGGGGGGATCTCCACCTTTTTGCCGCAGAGCTTTAGCTCAAAACGCTCTTGGCTGATCTCAAAATTATCAAATCTGATCACGTCACCCTCGTTCTTGCCCGTGCCGCGCTGCGCGCGGCGCAGCACTGCCTTAATGCGGGCGAAAAGCTCCTTCGGATCAAAGGGCTTAACAAGCACGTCATCCGCGCCCATTTCAAGCAGCAGCACACGGTCAAAAACCTCGTTTTTAGCAGTCATCATAATGATGGGAAGCTCGCTCTCACGCCGCAGCTCCGAAAGGGTCTGCTGCCCGTCAAGGCGCGGAAGCTGGCTCTCCATGACCACAGCATCGGGACGGAAGCTCTTGCAAAGCTCAAGCGCGGATGCACTGTCGTGCGCCAGCGCAACCTCGCATCCCTCTGCCAAAAAATGCGGCTTGAGCGCAGCGCAAAAATTCGCGTCGTCAACAATCAGAATTTTTGTTCCCACCATGTTGAATATTCCTCCCGATTTACACGTCTGGCGCGCAGGCGTACTGCGCGCACTTTACAATTTGTTAACTATTATATCACATTCTTTAACATTTGAAAAGACCTTTTTTGAAAAAAGTATCACATCGGTAAATTTTTTGCACGTGCTCTTGCAAAATTCCTTTGGATGCGGTATAATGAAGCTTATGATTATTCTCTTGATAAGGAGACCTTGACATGAAGCTTGGTATCGTAGGCTTGCCGAACGTTGGCAAAAGCACGCTGTTTAACGCCCTGACGAACGCAGGGGCGGAATCGGCAAACTATCCCTTTTGTACCATTGAGCCCAACGTTGGCGTGGTAGCCGTGCCCGATGCACGCATGGACTATCTTGCCAACATGTACGCACCCGAAAAATACACCCCTGCCGTGATCGAATTCGTGGATATTGCAGGGCTTGTGCGCGGTGCCTCCAAGGGTGAGGGCCTTGGCAACAAGTTCCTTTCTCACATTCGCGAGGTGGATGCCGTTATTCACGTGGTGCGCTGCTTTGAGGATGACAACATTATTCACGTGGATGGCGACGTTGACCCCATCCGCGATCTTGAAACCATTAACATGGAGCTGATCTTCTCGGATATCGAGATGATGGAACGCCGCATTGACCGCACAAAAAAGGCAATGAAGGGCGACAAGACCCTCGCCTCTGAGCTGACGGTGCTTGAGCGCATCCTCGCTGCCCTGTGTGAGGGGCGCACCGCGCGCACCGTGGAGCTTAGCGACGATGAGCGCGCCGTGCCCTCTGACCCCCCCCTGCTAACCATGAAGCCCGTGACCTGCGTGGCAAACAAGGGGGCGGAGGCCGTGGGCGACGAGCCGACGGGTAACCCCATGTACGCAAAGCTGAAGGCGTTTGCCGAAAGCGAGCATGCAGGCATTTTGCCCGTGTGCGCACAGATCGAGGCGGAGATCGCCGAGCTTTCGGGCGAGGAAAAGCAGGCGTTTCTTGACGACCTCGGCATCCCCGAAAGCGGTCTTGACCGCCTCATTAAAGCAAGCTATTCCCTGCTGGGTCTGATCAGCTTTCTCACCGCGGGCCCGAAGGAGGTGCGCGCTTGGACCATCACACGCGGCACCAAGGCGCCCGGGGCTGCAGGCAAGATACACAGCGACTTTGAGCGCGGCTTCATCCGTGCCGAGGTGGTAGCGTTTGACGACCTCGAGCGCATTGGCTCGATGAATGGCGTGAAGGAAGCGGGGCTTCTTCGCAGCGAGGGCAAGGAATACGTGATGGAGGACGGGGACATCGTTGTCTTCCGCTTCAACGTCTGATGCGCGCCCGCAAGAAAAAGCACGGTGCCGAGCGCATTGCCGCCTGCGCCGAGCTGCTGATCGAGGATACCGCGCGCCTGAAGGCAGACCCGCAAAGCTTTTTTGACAAGGCACGCCCCCTGCACCTTGAAATTGGCTGCGGCAAGGGCAATTTCGCCTGCGGCACGGCGGCGGCACGCCCCGACGTAAATCTCATTGCAATGGAGGTCGTTGCCGACGTAATGGTAACGGCACTGGAAAAGGCGATGACGGCAAAGGATGAGCGAGAGGATAATCTGCGCTTTCTCATCGGCAACGCGGAAAATCTGACCGAATGGTTCCCCGCGCACAGCGTGGACTGTCTGTACCTGAATTTC
>JAZOLJ010000112.1:0-1533 GCA_045652845.1 Eubacteriales bacterium
CTTTGAGGCGTTTTGGAGCGTGCCCGCCACCGCCAAAACGGCAAAGGAGGGCAAATGGGTCAAGGGGCCGGGTATGTCGCTGATAAAAGCATTAAAGGAGGTCGCCGGGGATAAGCTCATTATCGCAGAGGATCTCGGCGATATCACCGATGCCGTGAAAAGGCTGGTGCGGCAAAGCGGATTTCCCGGGATGCGCGTGCTTCAATTTGCCTTTCTCGGTGACCCCGCAACGCCGCACCTGCCGCACACCTATGAAAAGAATTGCGTAGCCTACACAGGCACGCACGATAACAATACCTTGCTTGGCTACGTTTGGGAGCTTGACGGTGCTACCAGAGCCAAGATGCTTGAATATTGCGGCTATATCGATACCGATTGGGATAAGGGCTACGACGCCATTTTGCGCACCATGCTGCAATCCCACGCAGGGCTTGTGATCCTTCCCATTCAAGATCTGCTCGGCTTTGGCGCGGATACCCGCATGAATACCCCCGGCAAGCCCGACGGAAACTGGTGCTACCGCATCACCCACGAGCAGCTGATGGGGCTTGATACCAAAAAATATCGCCGTTTTAACGAACTATACGGCAGATTGTGAGGAAAATATGGACGAAAAAAGATTTAAACGTGTTTATAAGCAGGGCACAATGGCAGTAATTGAAATTTGGGTAGATCGTGAAACGGGCGTGAATTATATCTTCCGCCAAAGTGGCTATGCAGGCGGCACTACCCCCTTGCTTGACCGTGAGGGAAAGCCTGTCGTATCTCCCATTATTAAGTAAAAAAAGCGATGTAAGCTGCGGCTTACATCGCTTTTTGCTTATTTTATTAAAGATAGATCGCGCATATCAAGCGTAACGTTTTCGCTTGCATTGTAATGACGTGCTACGTGCTCCAGCAGCCAGCGGCTGGTGGCATATTGGTGCACAACGGCAGCGGGCTTTTTGCGCTCGGGCAAGCTGACGGGCTCGGTTGCCTCAAGACGTGCCTTTGAGGTAGGCCAAAGCACCACCTCGGGGGCAACCTGCTCGTAAAAGGGGATACAGCCTCCTGCAAGACCGTGATGCGTGGCTTGCAGTACGTCACTTTTGAGATAATCCCCGTAAACCCCAGTCATCGGCTCAACGAGATTGCGCCATGCATCGCTGGGCGCCATAAAGGTTTTTCCCGTTTGAAAGGAAAAGCGCACACAGAAGGAATTTTGGTTGGTGGTCTTCATTTCTCTTGGCCAAAAATCCTCCCATGTCATCAAAAATTCGGCTTCACATCCCGGCAAATAGAGCTTTTGGCCGCTGTGCATGACCCACCTTTTCGTGTCGGAAAAATGCGTATCCAAAATTTCCTTCATACGATTTTGCCAGTGCACCTGCTCAGCTTCTGCCGCGCACCATTCGCTGTCAAGGTCGGGGAAATTGTAGCCAAAGAGTGATAGCTCCACGCGGTTGCCGTACTCAAGCAAAAATTCCTGACATAGGTGAATGTGGTGGTGGTGTGCGTGCGAAATGAGCCAAGCCGCAATATGCGGCTTTTCAT
>JAZOLJ010000113.1:0-13056 GCA_045652845.1 Eubacteriales bacterium
ATACGCAGTTGCGTACTATGCTATTTTCTACGATATCAAGCACGTTCTTCTTATGGGACGCGTATCCTCCGGTGAGGGCGGAAATATCCTTTATAAGACCGCGCAGAAGGTTCTTGCCGAGGAGTTCCCCGAGCTGGCTGCAAAGATCACCATTCATCTTCCCGATGAGAGCAGCCGCCGCGTAGGTCAGTCCATCGCTGCAGCAAGCCTTCCCAGAATAAGCAAATAAGAAGTATTAAAACACTTCACCGATAAGACGGCGGGTGAGCCGAATGCAAAATTTGCATTCGGCTCACCCGCTATTACTTTGGGGTGGGTGATGGGATGTCGATTTTCCTCGCACGTCGTGCGAGCATGGAAGAATGTCTTGGCGCCTTAACAGCGCCACCGCAAGCGGATCGCCATTCTTCCCCAAGCGCGCAATATGGGGCAAAAACTTTTTAGTGTAATGCGGCGCTTGGGGGTTCGCTCCCTTACCACCCAACCCCAGAAGAAAAAACAAAGCCCCCCCGAATGGGGGTGCTTTGTTTTCTGGGGTGGGTGATGGGATGTCGAATCTCCTCGCACGTCGTGCGAGCATGGAAGAACCCCTTGGTGGCTGAACGCCGCCATCGCACAGCGCGCGGTGTTCTTCCCCAAGCGCGCAATATGGGGCAAAAACTTTTTAGCGTAATGCGGCGCTTGGAAGTTAAGCTCCAACATCACCCACCCCATAAGAAAACAGGCACCCAAACGGGTGCCTTTTTTCTTTTGGGGTGGGTGATGGGAGTCGAACCCACGACCTCCAGGGCCACAACCTGGCGCTCTAACCAACTGAGCTACACTCACCATATTGTTTTTTGCAGTGGCGCGCCTTGAGGGGCTCGAACCCCCGACCTACTGCTTAGAAGGCAGTTGCTCTATCCAGCTGAGCTAAAGGCGCGTACTTGGAGCGGGTGATGGGAATCGAACCCACGCGGCCAGCTTGGAAGGCTGGAATTCTACCATTGAACTACACCCGCCTGTGGTGTGTTTCAAAACTGCCATACAATAATATCATAAATGATAGGTGTTTGTCAATAGAGTTTTCTAAAAAAAACAAAAAAATCTGCAAATTTAAAAATAAAAGCCGTTGCAGTGGCGATTCGTATAGCCGAGGAGAGCCCAACCCACAAGGCTTGGGCAGGCAAAAACGCGCTGTGACTACAGGAAAATGCCTTGTAATATCCGCATATTACTGCGGCAATTTCCCTTGTCATAACACCTTTTTGCTCTGCCGAAGCTGCGAAGCACCTCTCGGCTGAAAGATTTTTAGCAGATTTTGTTGTGGCGCGGCGCGGTAATGTGATACCTTACAAGCCGCGACGCGGCAAAAGCTGCAAAAATGTTGCGCCGAGAGGCTTATGTGTTGGGCTCTCCTCGGCTATAGAAAAACGCCGTAAATGCAGCAGTAAATCACTCAAGTCAGAAAATGCGTGTATTTAATTATTAGATAGCTCTTGCTTTAATAAGAAGTATATGCTATTATATTTATAAGCCGTTGCACGGCTTGTAAAAGCTTGATAGGGGAGAGATGATATGAACAAGGGAATTCGTTTGCTTGCTTTTTTGATGACGCTGCTGCTTTTGCTGCCCCTTGTTGCGGCTTGTAAAAAAGAGGGGGGCGATACGACGGGAAGCACGCTTGAGGTGAAATGGTACCTCGGCATGGTTGCCTCGGATGCCTATACGCAGCCCGAGCAGCTGATACAGGGTAAAGAGGAATATTCTTATACCGATCTTATTACGCTGCCGAAGGCGGGAATGAAAATTACCTTTACCGATGATATCAGCGACAAGGGTGTTGATACCAAGTATGCTAAGAACGAGGCGTACGTTATCTCTCGTTGGGTGGAGAAGGATGGTCAATGGATACTTGATCCGTCGGGGCATCACTTTGCAGGCTCTGCCAACGAGAAAAGCCATATCTCCGTGATGACGGAGGGCCAGAGCGTTGTATACACCTATATCAGCTCCTATGATAACGAGGTGATCCGCTTGTGCTATCGCTCGGGGCAGGAGGAAGAGGGAAAGAAGTTTTCCCATGCCAAGGTCTATATGGAAGAAACCGATCAGCCGGGCACGATCTTTTCGTCGCTGGGAAATCAGGTTGCAGCCTTTCTTTCAACCGCCAAAAACGATTGCTGGTACCAGGAGCTTGAGGGGATCACGATGTATGCCATGGGGGACAGCTATTTTGGTGGCAGTGAGAACGGCATACAGTACGTGTGGCCGAATCTGATGTCGCTGAAGTATAACATAGAATTTAAAAACTATGGCATGGGCGGCACAACCATCTCCAATTACAATAGTAATTCTATGTGTAATCGCATCAATCAGATGGCAAAGGGTACGCCCGACATCGTTTTATTGGAGGGCGGCCGTAATGATTTTAATAAAAATATGCCGCTTGGTGACACGACCAGCACCGATAAAAATACCTTTTGCGGTGGCATAAACAACTGCATTGATCAGCTGCAGGCGCGTTATCCTAACGCCCTGATTATCGGTGTTACTTGCTGGGCGCTGGATAACGCTAAGCCAAACGAAGTGGGTAGCGTGCAAAACGAGTATGCACAGGCAATGCTGGCAGTTTGCGCCGCACGCGGCGTGCCGTGCTTCAACGCCGCCGACAAGCAGGCTTCGGGCGTGGATATGGATAGCGCGAATTTTAGACAGACGTACTCGCAAAAGGCGAGTGACGTGAGTCATTTGAATACGGCGGGCATGATATTGGTGGAGCCGAAATTTGAAAAATATATTGCCGAATGCTACAAGACATTTCTTGCTAAGTAAGGGAAGGTGGCTGCGAAAGCACCCGCCTTTTTTGCCTGTGCCACTTGCCAAAATAGGGTGTGGTATGTTAAAATAATAAAGTATAAAGTGGAAGGGGGGTACTGACGTGGCTTTATTTACGCCGCATTACACGTTTCGGGCATATTTTGATCTTACGCCGCAATTTTTACAGGAGCAGGGTATAAACGTGCTGCTTTTGGATATTGATAATACGCTGGCACCCTACGAGCAGCCCTTGCCCGACGAAAGATTGAAGCAGTGGCTAAACGGCTTGCGCGATGCGGGCATTGCCGTAGCGTTTCTCTCCAACAATCACGCCGAGCGCGTAGAGCTGTTTAATAAGGAACTGGGGCTTGCTTGCCGCTATGATGCACACAAGCCGCTGACGAAAAACGCCAAAAAGCTGTTTGGCAGTCTTGGCGGCACCAAGCACACTACGGCGTTTATGGGTGACCAGATCTTTACCGACGTTTGCTGTGCGAGGCTTTGTGGCGCGTGCGCCTTTTTGGTGCCACCCATTTGGGATCGGCGCGATGCCGGCACGCGCTTTAAGCGCAAGCTTGAAAAGGGCATTTTAAGGCGCTTTTATAAAAAGCACCCCGATATGCCCGATATTCGAGAGGGAAGCCCCATTACCGAAGAAATAAGAGAGAATATGAAATGAGAACAAAAGCAATTTTTGGCCCGGGCGGCAACAGCGAGAGCTTTTACGCGGCAGGGCATAAATCAACCGTTGAGGCACCCGCTTACCTTGCGGCGCTTGGGCTTGGTGCGTATGAATTTGAGGCAGGAAACGGTCTTAACGCCGGCGAAAGGACGCTGCGCGCCATCGGTGAGGAGGCGAAAAAGCACGGTATTGAGCTGTCGCTCCACACGCCGTATTTTATCTCGCTTTCGGGCACAGATCCCGAAAAACGCCTTAAGAGCATTGGGTATATCGAGCGTTCGCTGCAGGCGGCAGAGTGGCTGGGTGCTGATACCATTGTGGTGCACTGCGGATCGGCGGCAAAAATCAGCCGTGCCGAGGCAATGGCACTGGCAAGCGATACGCTGTTAAAAACGATCGAGGCGGTCGGCGACACACCCATTCACATTGGGCTTGAAACGATGGGCAAGATCAATCAGCTTGGCACGCTTGATGAAATGATCGCGCTTTGTAAGCTTGATCCGCATTTTTATCCCGTGGTGGATTTTGGGCATATGAACGCCCGCGAACGGGGTGGATTTTTCCCTGACGTCGATAGCTATCGCCGTGTATTTGATACGGTGGCGGCAGGGCTTGGTGACGAAAAAGCGCGCTATATGCACTGCCATTTTTCAAAGATAGAGTTTACCGATGCAGGGGAAAAGCGGCACCTTACCTTTGCCGATGCCGTGTACGGCCCTGCCTTTGAGCCGCTTGCCGAGGCACTGGCAAGAGAGGGGCTTTGCCCGCGCATCATCTGTGAATCTGCGGGCACTATGACCGAGGATGCTCTTTTTATGCAGCAGGCATACCTGCAGGCGAGGAGGGAAAAATAATGGCGATAAAGGCGGTTTTGTTTGATCTTGACGGCACACTGCTACCGATGGATCAAAGTCAGTTTTTAAAGGGCTATTTCGGACTTTTAACCGAGAAAATGACCCAAAGCGGCTATGATGCCAAAACCTTTATGAAGGCACTGCTTGCAGGCACCGATGCCATGGTAACAAACGATGGCAGTAGAACCAACGAGCAGCGGTTTTGGGAGGTGTTCGGCAGCTTTTACACCCCCGAAGCACTCCCCCCCATTGCGCTGTTTGATGCGTTTTATGCCGAGGATTTTAGCAAGACGCGCGCCTTTTGCGGCTATGATGCGCGCCCCCGTCGGATCGTGGATCTGGTAAAGGAAAAGGGGCTTCTTTGCGTGCTTGCCACCGCCCCCGCCTTTCCTGCCATCGCTACCGAAACGCGCATGGGCTACGTGGGGCTACTCCCCGAGGATTTTTTGCTGTATACTACCTATGAAAGCAGCACCTATTGCAAGCCGAGTGAGGGATATTATCGCGAGGTGCTTTCAAAGATCGGACTTGCACCGGAGGAGTGCTTGATGGTTGGCAATGACGTCACCGACGATATAGAGCCCGCCACCGCTGTTGGCATGCAGGTCTTTTTGCTGACCGATTTTCTCATCAACAAAAACGGTGCGGATATCGGGAAGTATCCGCACGGCGGCTATGATGATTTACTGGCATATCTTACAGCACTTTAAGGGATCGGCGTGTAACAAATAAAAATCGCGTATGGCAGCCGCCATACGTGATTTTTTGTTTTGCTTATTCTGCCACAAAAATGAAGGGATAGACGTCCTGCCCGCCGTCAATGAAGTAGACCTCAATGTCGGGGTAAACCTCTCTTATATGGCTTTCGAGTGCCGCCTTTTCCTCGGCGGTGTTATCCTTGCCGCAGAATACGGTCAGCATAAACCTTTCGCCGTCCTCCAGCATTTTGGCAATGAGCGCGTGGGCGGTATCCGCCTTTTCCTTGTTAGAGGTCAGCATCTGCTTGCCGATAAAGCCGATAAAATCGCCGTCCTTGATCTGCACGCCATTAAGCTCCGCATCGCGGATCGAGGGGGAAACGTAGCCCGTCACCACGTTTGCCATAGCATCGCGGAAGGTGGCTGCCACTGCCTCGGCATCGTCGTTGTCAAAGTCTGCGGCGCAGATCGAAACGTAGCCGTCGCCAAGGTTTTTGCTTTCGATCACGTAGATCTTGGCGTCGGTATAGATCTCGGCTGCCTGCTTTGCAGCCATTAAAATGTTGCCGTTGTTGGGGAACACGAAGATGTTATCTGCGTTTACCCTGGCAAAGGCATCCAGAAAATCGTTGGTGGAGGGATTTTGGGTCTGACCGCCCTCAACAATGGTATCTACACCAAGCTCGAGGAAGGTATCTGCCACACCCTTGCCGCTGGCAACCGCTACCATGCCGTATTGCTTTCTCTCGGCAGGAGTGGCGGGGGCGGGGGTATCCTCAACCGTGGTTTCGCTGTGCTGAACCGACATGTTTTCGATCTTAACAGTGAGAAATTCGCCAAACTGACGGCAGAAGGCAAGCACCTTGTCGGGGGTGAGGGTGTGTACGTGGATCTTCACGATCGTGCCTGTTTTGAAGGATACCACCGAATCGCCGATGCCGCAAAGGAACTCGGTGATCACGTTGTTATCAAAGCTTTCGGCATCGACCTTGCTGTTTTGCAGCTGAAGCAAAAGCTCGGTGCAGTAGCCGTAGGTCATTTCGCTGTCGGCACTGAAGGAGGTGAGGTCAACCAAGGGCTTGCTTGCTGTCAGCAGGGGTGCCTCATCCTTGATCTCCTCGCCGTTGAGAATCTTATTAAAGCCATCCATGATGTAAAGCAGACCTGCGCCGCCGCTATCCACCACACCTGCCTCCTTGAGGGTGGCAAGCAGCTCGGGCGTGCGCGCGAGGGAAGCGTGCATTTCCTTTACCAGATCTGCAAAGAAGCTACGGATGGTGCTGTCGGGCGTGATGCGTGCCACGGCATATTCTACCGATTCGCGTGCTACGGTAAGGATCGTGCCCTCAGTGGGGGTCATGACCGAGTTATACGCCTGCTTTACGCCAAGCGTGAGTGCGTGACCGATGGTGTTGGCATCTGCCTTTTCACAGTTGTCAAAGCCCTTTGCCATGCCTGCAAACAGCTGGGAAAGAATAACGCCCGAGTTGCCGCGCGCACCCAGCAGCATGCCGTGAGAAAGCGTTTTCATAACCTCGGCAAGATCGTCGGAATTGACTTTTTCAAGTGCGGCTATGCCACTTTCAATCGTCATGCGCATGTTGTCGCCCGTATCGCCGTCCGGCACGGGGAACACGTTTAGCTTATTGACCTCCTCCGCGTTTGAGCGAAGCAGCGCGGCACCGCCCTGCGCCATTTGCGCAAGAAGATGTCCGTCAAGAAATTGATTGGTATCCTTTTCGGTATTTTTATCCATGATGCACCTCGTAATTTTCTAAAGTGTAACGGTGTAGGTGATTAGCGTTCGCTGCCGACGAAAAAGAGTGCCAGCGTGCCGGGACCGGAATGCGCGCCGATCACGGGACCTACGTCGCAGATCAGCTCAACCTCCACGCCGTTTTGCTCTTTCAGCATTTTTGCAAGCAGCTTTGCATCCTCCTCGCAGTCACCGTGAGAAATGAAAACGTGACCCGTTGCGGGGCTTTTGGCAAGGAGCTTGTATTTTTCTGCCATGGCGGCAATCGATTTTCTTCTGCCGTGTGCGGTGCCGACCTTGGTCAGCTTGCCGTCGTTATCCACGTGCATAACGGGCTTGATATGCAGTGCATTGCCGATGAGTGCCGTGGTGGGGCTAACCCTGCCGCCGCGCTTGAGGTAAACGAGATTGTCTACCGTGAACCAGTGGCAAAGGTGGGGGCGTACCTCCTCTACGTATTTGGCTACCTCCTCTACGGTGGCACCCTCCCTTGCCTTCAGTACGGCAAGATATACGAGCAGGCCCTCACCTGCAGAGGCACAAAGGGAGTCGATCGTCAGGATCTTGCGGTCGGGGTATTGGGGGCGCAGCTCCTCAGCGGCAAGACGCCCTGCGTTAAAGGTGTTGCTGATGCCCGAGGAAAAGCCGATGTAAAGCACGTCAAGTCCCTCGTCAAGCACGCTCGCAAATGCTGCGCTGAACGCCTCGGTATTGATGGCTGCGGTTTTGGCAACGCCGCCGTCACGCATTTTTTGATAAAAATCCTTGGTGGGCATATCGCCGTTTCCGTATTCTCGTTCGGAATCGTTGAAGCGGAAGGTAAGGCTCTCACAATGAACGCCCCACTCTAAAAGGCGTGCGGGTGAAATATCACAACCGGAGTCGGTAATTATTTTGAAGGTGTTATTTTGCATACAATGCAACCTCCCGTGTTATTTTTTTGTTATTGCCATAATATAGCATTATACTTATATTATACTGTATGAAGGGCGCAAAGTCAATCGAAACTCCGCCAAATCTTACTATACTTTCAATTTTGTAACAGTAGAATTGCGAAAACTGCCCTCTACTGACAGTAGAAATGCCGAAACGGTGAGGAAAAACAGCGGATTTTGCTTGCATTTTTTGTTAAAATATGGTATGCTGATAATAGCACGGTAGAGAGGAGAGGTTTTGTGTTAAAAAACATTATTGCCAAAAATATCGCCGAATTACGCCGAAATAACAACATGACGCAGCTTGAGCTTGCCGAGCGTCTTAACTACAGCGACAAGGCAATATCCAAGTGGGAGCGCGGAGAATCCTTGCCCGACGTGGCTGTGCTCAAAAGCATAGCCGATATATTTTTGGTAACGGTAGATTACCTGCTTGAGGAAGCACATAAAAAGACGGCACCACCCGCCGCACAAGCGGTAACCGGAAGGCGTCGCCGCGGTGTGATCGCTTGGCTTGGCGTTCTGATCGTGTGGATGATCGCTACCATTGCCTTTGTGGCAATACAGCTTGCCATTTCAGAGGTGGGGCGCTCTTGGCTTACCTTCGTGTGGGCGATTCCCGTTTCAATGGTGGTGTGGCTTATTATGAACTCAATCTGGTTTAATCGCCGCCGCAATTATCTCATTGTGTCGCTCCTGATGTGGACTCTGCTCTCCGCCACGCACATCACGCTGCTTGTGTGGGGCGTGAGCGTTTGGTTGGTCTATTTGCTCGGCATCCCCGCGCAGATCATCATTTTTTTGTGGTCGGGCGTCGTGATACATCAAAAAAACAGTTGATTGCATACAAATAAAACGAGCCGCGCTGTGCGGCTCGTTTTTGCTTTTTATTCGATTACAAAAATGAAGTGATAGATATCCTGCCCGCCGTCAATCTCAAAAAGCTCGGTGTGGGGATAGCTTTTCTTTACAAAGTTGCGCACGGCATCCATATCGGCAGCGCTTGCATCCTTGCCGCAAATGGCAATAATGACCTCGCGGTCGGTCATATCCACCGCACCAAGCAGCTGACAAGCGGCATCCGATACGGTTTTGGCATCGGCAAGCATTTCCTTGCCTGCAAAGCCGATATAGTCGTTTTTCGCAATATCCAGTCCGCCGAGGTGCGAATCGCGCACCGACTGCGTAACCATTGCCGTGATCACGCCCGTCATCGCGTCGTTGAGATCTTTTTCGATCAGATCGGCATCGCCGCTTTCGAAATCAAGCATGGTGAGTGCCGCATAGCCATCGCCAACGGTCTTGCTGTTCAGCACGCGCACGTCTGCGTTTTTGTATAGCGCGGCAGCTTGCCTTGCGGTCAGCACGATGTTGCTGTTGTTGGGCAGCACAAAGATGGTGTCGGCATTTACCTCGTCAAATGCGGCAAGAAAATCCTCGGAGGAGGGGTTCATGGTCTGCCCACCTTCAACGATCACGTTGGCACCGAGCGAAAGAAAGGTATCCTTGATACCGTTGCCTGCGGCAACCGCAACAACGCCAAACGTCTTATGCTCCTGCTTTTGCGGCTTTTTCTCGTCAAAGCGGTTTTCCACCCTTGCTTCACTGTGCTGTAAAGCCATGTTTTCAACCTTTAGCGTGAGAAATTCGCCGTATTTTTGGCAGTGCGCGAGAATGCTGCCCGGGGTCATGGTGTGCACGTGCACCTTAATTACGGTGCCTGTTTTAAAGCATACGATCGATTCGCCCCCCATGCTTGCAAGCTCGTTTGCCACGGCTTCGGCAGGAAAGCTCTCGGCATCCACCTTGCTGTTTTGCAGCTGCAGTAAAAATTCGGTGCAGTAGCCAAAGGTCATTTCGCTGTCTGCGGTAAAGGCGGATAGATCGGGGGTGTTGGCAGCGGGCGTCGGTGCGGCCTTTGCCACGTCCTCTACCTTTTCGCCGTGCAGGATCTTATTCATGCCCTCAATGACATATACAAGCCCCGCGCCGCCACTGTCAATGACGCCCGATTCCTTTAGGATCGGCAGCAGCTCGGGGGTGCGCTGCAGGGAATCGTGCATTTCCTTGATAAAATCGGAGAAGAAATCCTCAAGCGTGCTTTTTTCGGTAATGCGAGAAACGGCGTATTCGGTTGCCTCGCGCGCCACGGTGAGGATCGTGCCCTCGGTGGGGGTCATAACGGCACTGTAAGCCTGCTTTACACCGATTTGAAACGCCTTGCCGAGTGCTGCGGCATCGGCACGCTCCACGTCAGAAAGCCCCTTGGCAATGCCTGCAAAGAGCTGCGAGAGGATCACGCCCGAGTTGCCGCGCGCGCCAAGCAACATGCCACCCGCCAGCTTTTTGGCAATATAAGAGATCGAATCCGAGGCAACGTCACGCAGCACTGCGCCGCCACCCTCCATGGTAAGGGACATGTTGTCGCCTGTGTCACCGTCGGGAATGGGAAATACGTTTAGGTCATTGACCACTTGTGCGTTGGCGCGCAGATTGCCCGCGCCACCGCGAACCATATCGGCGAACAGCGCGCCGTTTAGCTCATAAGTTGCCATTATGTTCTCCTTGCGATCAAATTAAGGGTTAATTTGCATTTTCAATTTTTTTGCCGAAGCACCACGTGCCAATGGCATCAGGGCCGATGCAAACGCCCACGATAGCACCGATGTAGTAAATGTAAGCATCCTTAAAGCCAACCTTTTCAATCAGCTCGCGGCGCAGATATTCGGCATCCTCGGCACAGTCGGCGTGTGCAATGAACACCGTCTGCTCGGCGGGGTCGATCACTGCCTCGCGCGTTAAGTCTACGAGCTTATCAAGCGATGCCTTGCGTCCCTTTACCTTCACGATCGGCACGTTTTGGCCGTTATAGTCGGAAATGATGATGGGCTTCACACCAAGCAGGTTGCCAAAGAATGCGGCAGAGCCCTTTACGCGCCCCGCCTTTTTGAGCATATCAAGCGAGCCTACCGTTACAAATTGGTTGACGTAGCGTTTTTTCTCCTCCACGGCAGCAACGATCTCGTCTACGCTCTTGCCCTCGCCTCGAAGCTGTGCGGCGTATACGGCAACAAGCCCCTCGCCAAGCGAGCAGTTGGTAGAGTCAATGCAGCGAATGACTGCCTCGGGATATTTTTGCTGCAGCTGCGCCGCGATCATTTTGCCTGTGTTGACCGAGCTTGACATGGGCAGGGCACAGCCAACGTAGATGATGGCATAGCCCTCCTCAATGGCGGCGGTGAAGGCACGCTCAAACTCCGCCATTGGGACCTGCGTGGTAAGAATACGCTTGCCGTCTGCGCGGATCTTGGCATAAATTGCCTGAATGTGCGCCGTGTCGTCAAGGTCGGCGGGAACCTCTCCCCCCTCCTCTATGGTGCGCATTTTTACAAAATCAATGTCGTATTTGGCGCGAATGTCAGCGCCGAGGTCGGCACAGGAATCGGTGAAAATTTTAATTTTTTGCATCATAATTCTCCTTTTTGTGATCAAAGAAGCTCCTCAAAGCGCTCCTTGTCCTTGGCGCGTACTCGAACCGTTGCCATGGTATTCCAAATGTTTTCGGCAGCATCCACGGCGAGCGCGATGCCCGAAAGGATCACGCGATCCCATGCCGTGGCACCTACAAGCACCACGATGCCGCACACCGAAACCGCAGCGGAGGAGATCAGCAGTCCCACCCATTTTCTCATGCCGAATTGCTTGGCGTCAAAGGCGGTCTGCAGCTTGAAAAGCCCGTCAAGGATGATATAAGTGCCAAGCACGTAGGGCAGAAGCACGGTGACCTTGTCGGGGTAGATGAAAATAAGCACGCCGAGAATGGCAGAAACACCGCCCAGCGCAAAGTCATACTGATAGGCAAGGCGATAAAGATCGTTGGTGAAGTAGCCAAGCAAGCGTACGCTGCCCGTTAAGATCAGATTTGCACCGACCAGCCAGCGTGCGGCAACACCGCCGATATCGGGCCAGCTAATTAAAAAAACACCCGATAAAAACAGCAGTGCCGAGACGATAACGTGTATGAGTCTTACTTCCTTTACAATATTGGCACGTTTCATATTTTGCACTCCTTTGTAGGCTCAATTATATAATATATGTTAAAATTTGTCATTCATCAAAAAACCCGCCGTGTCCGATTTTCAGACACGAAACGGGTTTTTACACAAATTTTGGGCAATTTGCGTAAAATGTATGTTTTTATTTTAAAGAGTTGGCTACGCCTTGTGCCATTACGGCAATGCGTGCGGAAAGTCGCTCGCCGTCGATCTTGCCTGCGGCGTTGATCCAGTCCACAAACAGACCGATAAAGGCATGGCGCAAAAATACCGTTGCGGCACGCAGATCGGCAGCCTCCTTGCCTCCTCGCGTTTCGCGCGATAACACGTTGAAAACGGTTTCGTCAAAGCCCTTGGCAAAATAACGCTCGGCACCGCTTTGCCCGATAGAGGCGGCAATGTGCATCATGGCTCTTGGATACCGTGCGGCGTAATTGGTGAGCACCAAAAACAGGTGCGAGAGCATTTCTCCAAGTGGCAGCTCGGGCTTCATTTTTGCAGTGCCCGAAAGGCAGACCTCCTCAAGCACGGCGTAGATGTCCTGAAAATGGTAGTAGAAGGTGTTGCGATTGATGCCGCAGTCATCTACGATGTCGCGCACGGTGATTTTTTCAAGTGGCTTTTTGGCAGCCAGATGCATAAAGGATGCAATGATCGCTTTTTTGGTCAGTGACGTCATATCGCCCCTCCTTCCCAATAAAGATATTATCAGTATACCATATAAAATAATACTTATCAAGGCTTCAATTTATTTTCGCTGTTGGTCATTTTTTGCGTTTTGTCGCAATTTTTACTCTTTTTATACAAATTTATCCACGGTGATAAATTACACTTGAAATGAACGGCTTTCTATGATATAATTATATAGTATACAGAAAAGGCAAGACGATAGATTTCGGGCAAGGAGAGCATTTCGACATGAAGCATATTTTTATTTACAATCCCACCGCAGGTGGCGATAACAGCAAAAGGATCGCCGCGCTGCAGGAAAAAATGAAAAATGATTATGCCGATCTTTCGTATGAGTTTTATCCTACGAAGGCAGAAAAGGATGCTACGGCATTTGTTCGTGCACGCTGCGAGGCAGAGCCAAGCACCAAGCTGCGCTTTTATGCCTGCGGCGGTGACGGTACGGCAAACGAGGTGCTGCACGGCATCGTGGGGCAGCCCAACGCATCCATGACCTGCTACCCCTGTGGTAGCGGAAACGACTTTGTCAAATATTACGGCGGCGCCCAGCGGTTTTTGGATATTGACAATCTGATCAATGCCACCGA
>JAZOLJ010000114.1:0-3123 GCA_045652845.1 Eubacteriales bacterium
ACAGTGCAACGCCGCGCAGCGGCTAGAAAATCTCTCCTTCTCCGCCAGAAAACAAGGGCACTCCCCTCGTGGGAGTGCCCTTGTTTTTTATCGTGGAAGTTGAGCTTTGAACCTCGCGCCGGGAACCGGCAAGAGAGGGACGTGCGCGACCGCCGCCGGGGGCGGAAGAAGGGAGCGCTAAGGAGTGGCAGCCGTCGCAGAGCGAAAGCGAGCGTGCGGAGCGTAGCGCGATGCGGTAACGGCAACAGTGCAACGCCGCGCAGCGGCTAGAAAATCTCTCCTTCTCCGCCAGAAAACAAGGGCACTCCCCTCGTGGGAGTGCCCTTGTTTTTTATCGTGGAAGTTGAGCTTTGAACCTCGCGCTGGGAACATTATCACGCGCCAGCGTGCAGTTATACAATGTTACGCATTGATGATATACCGCAACAGGTTGCGGATGATATGCAAGGCTTTGCCTTGATTTGTTTGATAAAGTATGATATAATACTAACCGATAGATAGGCGTTTGACAAGCAATTTGTACTCTACCAACGGTTTACTTCTCCTTACTAAACCAACGGTGGGTGCACTTTGATCGTAATAGCGGTTATACTGTATCTGAAGGGGGAGTGCCTATGAACCAAATAAGGATAGGAAAATTTATTGCCGAGTGCAGAAAAAAGAAGGATTTAACGCAAATGCAGCTGGCAGAAAAGCTTGGGATCACCGACAAGGCAGTATCCAAGTGGGAACGAGGTGTAGCAATGCCTGATACTTCGATAATGCTTGAATTGTGCGATATTCTGGGAATCAGTGTAAACGAATTATTAAGTGGGGAGAAAATCATTATGGAAAACAATAATCAACAAAACGAGCAGCTTTTGCTTGATATGACAAAAGAATTAGAACAAAAGAACAAAACGATTTGGAATTCTATGTGGGTAATTATGGCGGTAAGTATAATAGCGTTGCTTGCAGGCCTTATGATTGCTGCATACTTGATACCCGAAGGAGTGTGGCAGCTTGTCACCATTCTTGGTCTTTGCGTTGTCTTTTTAATACCGTGCTTTTATGCATTAAAGCTTGAGGTAAGCGTTGGTGCTTACAAGTGCAAAAATTGCGGTCACGAGATCGTGCCTACCTATACGCAGGCACTTAATGCGATGCACAGGGGAACTACCCGTTATTTGAAGTGCCCAAAATGCAACAAACGCACTTGGTGCAAAAAAGTATTGAAGAAGTAAAAATTTTGCTTGGCAGAACGGCAAATCCAATTTGTTGACAAGCGGTGTGTTTTTCACTGTTTTTACCTACATTTACACGCCTTTACCGTTCTTTTGCAGAAACCGACGGCACTCCCCTTGTGGGAGTGCCGTTGTTTTTCTGCGTTCTTTTAGGGTGAGAATTGACAAACGGTAGTTGGTGTGATAAAATAAATGTGTTACATATTTTTTAGCCAAAAGGAGAAAGATTATGGTATTTGACACACTGAAAAACGCGGCGCAATATTATTGCCTGCACGAGAAGTTTGAAGCAGCATTTGATTTTATCAAGGAAGCCGTAAAAAAGGATCTTGCGGTCGGTAAATACGAGATCGAGGGCAAAGAGCTTTACGCCTCGGTACAGGAATACACCCCCAAGGTGCCTGAAAACGGCAAATTTGAGGCGCACCGAAATTACATTGACATTCAGTATATCGTTTCGGGTATTGAAACGATGGGAGATATGGATATTGCCAAGGCAAGCTCCAAATCTGACTATAACCCCGAAAAGGACGTAGAGTTTTATCACGACAGTGACAAGGCGGGCTACTGTGTTGTTGAGGATGGGGAATTTTGCATTTTCTTTCCGCACGACGTACATAAGCCCGGGCTGATGTTTGAAAACGTTGCCTCGCCTGTTAAAAAGATCGTGGTGAAGGTAAGGGTGTAAGGCGCGAGGGTTTCGTTTTTGTGCACGTTGACAAGGGTTGAAAAAAGCAAGGAGAAGTGAAATGTATATAACCAAGGATATTCGCTACGTCGGCGTCAACGACCACGAGATTGATCTGTTTGAGGGGCAGTACAGAGTGCCAAACGGCATGGCATATAACTCCTACGCCATTTTGGATGAAAAAATTGCGATAATGGATACCGTTGATGCCCGTTTTGGTGAAAAATGGCTGCAAAATCTGCGCGACGTATTGGGTGAGCGCAAACCAGATTATCTTGTGGTGCAGCACATGGAGCCCGACCATTCGGCGAGCATCGGTGCGTTTTTGGCTGCCTATCCCGAGGCACAGGTCGTGGCATCGGCAAAGGCGCTTGTGATGATGAAGAATTTTTACGGCATTGCCGTGCCCGATCGCACGATCACGGTAGGGGAGGGCAGCACGCTGTCGCTTGGTGGGCACACGCTCACCTTCATCACAGCACCCATGGTGCACTGGCCCGAGGTGATCGTAACCTATGACAGTGCCGACCGTGTGCTGTTTTCGGCAGATGGCTTTGGTAAATTCGGCGCACTGGACGTCGAGGAGGATTGGGCGTGCGAGGCAAGACGCTATTACGTGGGCATCGTTGGCAAATACGGCGCACAGGTGGCAGCACTTCTCAAAAAAGCCGCGGCACTTGATATTGCCGCCATTTGCCCCCTGCACGGCCCTGTTTTACAGCAGGATCTTGGCTATTACCTCGATCTTTACAATACGTGGTCAAGCTACGGAGTGGAAAGCGAGGGCGTGGTCATTGCCTATACCTCGGTGTATGGAAACACCAAAAAAGCAGTATTGCAGCTTGCCGACCTGCTGCGAGAAAGAGGCTGCCCCCGTGTGGTGGTAAACGATCTTGCGCGCTGTGATATGGCAGAGGCGGTAGAGGATGCCTTCCGCTACGGTAAGCTGGTGCTGGCAACCACCACGTATAATGCCGAAATTTTCCCCTTTATGCGCGAGTTTATCAGTCACTTAAGGGAGCGTAATTTCTGCAAGCGTACCGTGGGATTTATTGAAAACGGCAGCTGGGCACCCACTGCCACCAAGGTGATGCGCGGCATGCTGGAGGGCTGCCGAGAGCTGACCTATACCGCCGCGACCGTGCGGATCCTGTCGGCACTGAATGCCGAGAGCGAGGCGCAGCTTGAAGCCCTTGCCGACGAGCTTTGTGC
>JAZOLJ010000115.1:0-6429 GCA_045652845.1 Eubacteriales bacterium
CAGGAAAATGCCTTGTAATATCCACATATTACTGCGGCAATTTCCCTTGTCATAACACCTTTTTGCTCTGCCGAAGCTGCGAAGCACCTCTCGGCTGAAAGATTTTTAGCAGATTTTGTTGTAGCGCGGCGCAGTAATGTAATTACCTTACAAGCCGCGATGCGGCAAAAGCTGCAAAAATGTTGCGCCGAGAGGCTTATGTGTTCGGCTCTGCTCGGCTATACCGCGCGGTACCAGTAATGATATTTGTATGCGCCGATCAATTTCGCGGCATTTTCGGCAGGGTCAAGCGTTGAAACGGCAGCAGCGCCCGCACCGTATGACAGTGCCGCAAGCCACTCCCCACCCTCGGGAAAGGCAACAGCGGAAAGCGACGTGCAGCCTGCAAAGGCTCGCGCGCCAACGGTGCGCACGCGCGCCCCCAGCACGACCGAGGTTAGGGCACCCGCGGCGCTCGCATCCGCCATAGCCCCGTTTGCGATCACGCGCGTTTCCTCATGCACGGTAAGCGCACTCAGCCCCGCTACGGCATCCACCAAAACGAGATGGGGGTTTTCGGCGCTTCCGAGATATCTGCCGCCCGCCGATTCGGTATAGGTCAGCGCGGTGCCTGCAAACGCAAGCGCACCCACCGTTTCAATACCGCCGGGCAGGATGACCGACGACAGTGCCGTGCAATCCGCAAAGGCGCGCTCCCCTATATGCAGGGTCGAGGCGGGCAGGGTGATCGTTTGCAGCAGAGTGCACCCCGCAAAAGCACCATCCTCTATGATCTCAAGCGTTTCGGGCAAGGTGATCGCTTGCAGCGCCACGCACCCTGCAAGGGCGGAATGACCCAAGGCAAGCACGCCCTCGCTAAACGTAAGGCGTTCAAGCAACGTGCAGCCCGCGAATGCACCTGCACCCACAATCCTTGTATCGGCGGGCACCACAAATTCGGTAACGGTCTTATCCGCCACGCCCACAAGCAGCAAATGGGGCACGTTCGCCGTGCCAAGATATTTGGCACCGCCCTCCTCGCTGCAATCAATATTTTCACACTCGCTGAAGGCATCCTCGCCAAGAGAAAGGATGCCGTCGTGCAGCAAAACGGTGGTAAGTTCCGTGCAACGCTCAAACATGCGATCGGGGATCGCAGTGACGCCAACGGGAAAAGCGAAGGCTTGCAGTGCCTCACAGCCCGCAAACGCCGCCGCGCCGATCTCGGTCAGCTCACAGCTTTCGTGAAAGGTAACGGTTTTCAGCATCTTGCACCCTGCAAACGCCATATCGCCGATCCGCTTAAGGTTTCTGCTTACAACCAGCGCAGTAATATTTTCGTTGTCTTGAAACGCACCCGCGGCGATCGATAAAACAGGCTTGCCTCGGCGCAAGGCAGGCACCTCAACGGTCGGTGCAGTGCTGTTAGCAAAATGCACGATCTCCCATCCTTCTACGCCCCCCAGCGTGATCTCGCGGTATTGGTAGTAGTCGCTGCCAAGCTCGGCACGGCCGCAAAAGATGCACGCGCCGCCTTGGTATTGGTGCCCCGTGCTGTATTGCTCTCGCTCAAGCTCGGCACCGCACGCGCCACAGGTCTTTACTCTGGTGCCCGCCACCGCGCAGGTCGCCTCGATCTCGTTTACCCACTCGGTCTCCTTGTGCTCACATTTGCCACACGCGCACAAAGCAAGCAGCGCAAGGCAACAAAGCAACGCCGCCAAAAGCATCTTTAAAGTTATCTTCATATCTATCTCCTTGACTGATCCGTTTGTATAGCCGAGAGGTGCTTTGCAGCTTCGGCAGTGCAAAAAGGTGTTATGGCAAGGGAAATTGCTGCAGTAATATGCGGATATTACAAGGCATTTTCCTGCAGCCAGAGCGCGTTTTTGCCTGCCCAAGCCTTGTGGGTTCGGCTCTCTTCGGCTATCACAATGCAGATATTATTATACCGCATACAGGGTAAAAAGTCAAGAAAGATACAGATGAGAAAAAGCACGGGCGCACCCGTGCCTTTTTTTATTTCGTTACAATACGTACGTTGGCGGGCAAAATACCTGCTTGCTCGTAAACGATCTCGTTGATCTGGGAGATCTGATTTGGCTGCAGCCCATCACCACTCACCACAACCGAGCAGGTTTCGCCGTTGAGGATCGCCACACACTGTGCAAAGCCCTTGGCAAGCACCATTGCCTCGATATTTGCCTCCGCCTCCATTTCGCGTGCAAGCTCGGAGATCTCAAGCAAAGCACCCGTTTTGGTTGCCTCGTCGGCATTTTCGTTATCCACTACGCTTTGCAGCACCTCAAGTGCCTCGTCGCGGGCGCGCTGGCGGGTGACCTGCGTGGCGGAAAAATAGCCGTCGATCTCGGTGGCGGCGGAATTGCTGCCATCACCCGTGCCCCCGTCGGCGGGTGGATTGGTGTCCACGGGATCGCTGTTGCTTCCAAACAGCACGAAATTGAGTGCAAGCGCCACGGCAACCAGCAGCACCGCGCAGGCGATCACGATCTGGCGGCGGCGCGGCACGCGACGCTCCTTTACTTCTTGCTTGGGCATTTCAAGTTGATTTTCCATCTTCAATCCTCCTTTGTTTATTGCCTCATTCACTTATATGTGCGGGTGCAGTGCAATATGCAAATTTTATGGCCGAATTTCAGAATTTCTCTTGACAGCGCGAGCGCGCGTGCTATAATGTAATTGGTTGCACGCGCAACCGTTTTGAAAGGAGCGATCTTATGCACTCTTTAAACAGAATGAACACCGTTGTGCGCTACGGAAATTTATGGCGCGCATCAAGGCTTGAGGGCACGGGGATCGGTGCCTGTGACAGACCTTACTTATTCTATATTTGCCGTCATCCCGGCACCTCGCAGGAGGCACTTGCCTCGGCACTGTTCGTGAACAAAAGCAGTGTTGCACGCCGCATTGCGCACCTTGAAAATGAGGGGTATGTGACCCGCACGCCAGCCCCCTCCGACCGCCGCGTGCTGCTGGTCTCACCCACCGAAAAGGCACAGGCACTGCTGCCGCTTTTAGAGGAGATGGCACGCGAATGGAACGAGATCATCACGGCTGGTTTCAGCGCGGAGGAGATCGAGATCTTTTCAGAGCTGGTGGCGCGCGCATATGCCAATGCAAGAAAGAAGGCGGAGGAGCTGACACAATGAAAATGATATTAAAATATCTGCGCCCCTTAACGCGCAGCATTGCCTTTGGTCTTACGATCAAGGTGATCGCCACCCTCTTTGAGCTGATGCTGCCCTACATACTCAGCCACATTCTTGACGTGGTGGTGCCGCGACACGTACTCGGCGACATTCTCAAATGGGGCGGTGCCATGATCTTGGCGGCACTCCTTGCCATGATCGGCAACATCATTGCCAATCAAAATGCCGCCAAGGTCGCGCGCGAGGCATCGCGCCGCATCAGGCACGATCTCTTTGACGCCACCATGCATCTTTCCTCAAGGCAAGCCGACGCCTTTACCGTCCCCTCTCTTGAAAGCCGCCTCACCTCGGACACCTATAACGTGCACCACTTTATCGGCATGATGCAGCGTATCGCGGTGCGTATGCCCATTCTCCTTTTGGGCGGCATTGCCATCACGCTGGTGCTTGATTGGCGTCTTGCACTGGTGCTGATCGTGACCCTGCCCCTCATTGGCGGCTCGGTATTTCTTGTCACGCGTCGCGGCCTGCCCCTTTACCGCGAAACGCAAAAGGCGGTTGACGGCATGGTGCGCGTGGTGCGCGAGGATTGCCAAGGCATACGCGTGATCAAGGCACTCGGAAAAGAGAATTATGAAAGCCGTCGCTATGACGGTGCAAACAAGACCCTTGTCGCCTGCGAGCGACGTGCGAGCATCACCATGGCACTCTCCGAGCCCTTGATGACGCTGCTTTTAAATATTGGTCTTGTCGGCGTTATTTTGGTGGGTGCCTATCTTGTCAATGACGGGCTCTCCATGCCCGGACGCATCATCGCCTTTATTCAGTATTTCACCCTCATGTCGGGTGCTATGACCGCCATGACCCGTATTTTCGTCATGTCAACCAAAAGTGCCGCCTCCGCCAACCGCATTGCCGAGGTGCTGGAGGCGGGCGACACCTCACGCCACACAAGCACTCTCGCTTACCCCGAAAACGATGCGCAATTTATCGTATTTGATGACGTATGCTTTTCCTACAACGGCAAGAAAAACAACCTCTCGCACGTCAGCTTTACCCTACCTCGCGGCGGCACGCTCGGCGTGATCGGTGCCACGGGATCGGGTAAAACCACGCTGATCTCGGTGCTGCAACGCTTTTACGATATTGACAGCGGCAGCATTCGCATCGGCGGCGAGGATATTTACGCCATGGACCGAGAAAGGTTGCATCAAATGTTTGGTGTTGTGATGCAAAACGACTTCATTAGTGCCGATACGGTAGCAGAAAACATCCGCTTTGGGCGCAATATCTCCGACGAGGCGATCCGCCGCGCGGCAACGCTTGCGCAGGCGGCGGATTTTATCGAAGCGTTTGCCGAGGGGTACGACCACCCCCTCACCGCCAAGGGCACGAACGTGTCGGGCGGTCAGCGTCAGCGCATCCTCCTTTCCCGCGCACTCGCGGGCGATCCCGCAATTCTCGTGCTTGACGATGCCTCCTCCGCGCTTGACTATAAGACCGATGCAAATCTGCGCCGTGCCATTCGCGAGGAGCTTCACACCACCACGGTGATCGTGGCACAGCGCGTAAGCTCGATTATGCATGCCGACCACATTTTGGTGTTGGATCATGGCAGGGTGATCGGTGCTGGCACGCACGAGCAGCTGCTTGAGGGCTGCCCCGCATATAGGGAGATCAGCGATTCGCAGATGGGAGGTGCCTTCCTTGAATAACATGTATATGGGCGGTGGCGGCGGATTTGGCAAATCACGCTCGCTGAATAGCACCGTAAAAGACCAAAAGCAAAGCAACGGCGATAAGATCCGCGTTTTGCGCCGTATGGGAAAATACCTGTTCCGCTACCCCAAAACCGTAATACTCGCGCTCCTGTTAATGCTCTCCTCCAACCTTCTCGCACTGGCAGGGCCCATGCTCTCCGGCAAGGCGATCGATGCACTTGAATTGGGGCGCGGTACGGTTGATTTTAATGCAGTTTGGCTTTACGGCATTCTCCTTGTTGTCTTTTACGCCGTATCGGGTGTTCTTTCCTATATTTTGGCTGTCGTCATGGTAAAGCTGAGCCAAAAAATCATTTACACCATGCGTCGCGAGGTCTTTGACCACCTCACCACCCTCCCCGTCGGCTACTTTGATACCCATGCAACAGGTGACATTATCAGCCACATTTCCTATGATATTGATACGGTAAACACCTCGCTTTCGCACGATATTCTGCAGGTGCTTGCCAGTATCATTACCGTGGTGGGCTCACTTGCCATGATGCTCACGATCTCACCGCCGCTGGTGCTGGTGTTTGCCATCACCATTCCCGTTTCCATTCTCTTTACCCGCTACAAAACGCGCCGCATCAGGCCTCTTTTTAAGCTGCGCTCACGCAAGCTGGGAGAGCTTAACGGCTTTGCCGAGGAAATGCTCTCGGGGCAGCGCACCATTCGCGCCTATTCGCGCGAGGACGTCATTGTTTCTCGCTTTGATGCGCGCAACAACGATGCCGTTGAGGCTTATTTCAACGCCGATTGGCACGGCGCAATGATCGGGCCCTCCGTCAACTTCATCAACAACCTCTCCATTGCCCTCATCACAGTCTTTGGCGGCGTGCTTTACATGCTGACCCAAACAACGCCCGAGCTTGCCCCCGTGCTAACGCTCACGCTTGGCGGCGTGTCAGCATTTGTGCAATACTCCCGCAGGTTTTCCGGCCCCATCAACGAGCTTGCCAACATCATCAGTGAGCTGCAGTCGGCAACCGCCGCTGCCGAGCGTGTGTTCCACCTCATTGACGAGGCACCCGAAGCGCAGGATGCCGAAAACGCCGCCGTTCTCACCAACGTGCAGGGCGACGTTGACTTTTCGCACGTAAAATTCGGGTACGTAGAGGAAAAAACAGTACTGCACGACCTCTCCGTACACGCAGCCCCCGGCACCACGGTGGCCATTGTAGGCCCCACAGGCTCGGGCAAAACCACCATTATCAATCTCTTAATGCGCTTTTATGACGTAAACAGCGGCACGATATCGGTTGACGGTACGGATATTCGCGAGGCAACAAGAAGCTCCTTGCGCAGTGCCTTTACCATGGTGCTGCAGGATACTTGGCTGTTCCACGGTACTATCTTTGACAACATCGCCTACGGCAAGCCCGGCGCTACTATGGAAGAAGTGGTGGCAGCTGCCAAGGCTGCCCGGATCCACAGCTACATTTCCCGTCTGCCGCAGGGCTACAACACCGTCCTGGCCGACAACGGCACCTCTATCTCCTTCGGTCACAAGCAGCTTT
>JAZOLJ010000116.1:0-6054 GCA_045652845.1 Eubacteriales bacterium
TTTGCCCTCACATAGTATGCGGAAAACCGGAAATAATAGAGTGTAAATAACCAAAAATCCAAAGGAGAGAGTATGGCACACAAATCTGAAATTTCCGCCGTGCGGCAAGCATATGCCGCAGAGCTGCCCTTGACACATGAAAACGGCTGCTATGAAATAAGGCTTGAAAGCATTGGCGGCCTTGGGGCTAATCTTTGCGGCAAGCTGCTGGGTGAGCTGGGGGCGGTTTATTTAAATTTGAATGCGGCGGCTTTTTCAAGCTACGGCTCTGAAAAACGCGGCTCTCCCGTGAAATCTCACGTGCGCTGGAGTGCGCCCACAAGGGATATTTTGCACAACAGTCCCGTGGAGCGACCGCACCTTCTTGTTTTGTTTCATCACGCCCTCTCAAGAGCGTTGCCTGTTACGGCAGGCGTTGACGAGGACTGTGTGTTGGTGGTGAATACCGACAAAACGCCCGAGGAAACGCGCGAGGAGCTTCGCCTTTACGCAGGGAGCGTATACTGCGTCAACGCCCTGAAGCTGGCACTTGAAAGCAAGGCGCGGATCAACATGGTAATGCTTGGCGCGATTGCAAGGGCTGCAGGATTTATTCCCGTTGAGGCGGTAAAGGAGCTGGTGGAGGATACGCTTGGAAAAAAATATCCTTTGATGCTTGAGGGAAATCTTGCGGGCATAGATTTGGGATTTAGTGGCACAACGGGTCAAAAATTCCTGCCTGACGGCCGCTATGAAAAAATAGAATATCATGAGAGTCGCAGCAGGTGGGGCTACGAAAACGCGCCAATGGGCGGCGCAAACCCGCATTTTGGCAGCACGGTAGCAAACGATCTCTCCCCCTCAAGAGAGGGATTTATTCCCCTTTTTCTGCCCGAAAAATGCATTCATTGCGGACTTTGCGATACGACCTGCCCCGATATGGTGTTTCAGTTTTTAAAGGGAGAATACCGCGGCAAGAGGGCAATGCTGAATCGGGGGCTTGATTACCACCATTGCAAGGGGTGCTTGCGGTGTGTTGACGTGTGCCCAACGGGCGCGCTGGTGGCAGGCAAGGAAAGTGAGCACCCCAACAAAAAATGGTTTGTACGCAATAAGGATCTGATTGCGGCGCATATTGATTTTGAGCCGCAGGGTGCCGATCCTTACGTGACGGGGGAATCGTATTTGGATGAAAAGCGCGTGGACGGAGGGCTGATGTAAAATGGAAAAAGCAAAGCAGAGATTGTTATTTGAAAGTGGCAACGAGCTTGCCGCCTATGCCGCAAAGCAGATCAATTATCACGTGATGGGATATTATCCGATCACGCCCTCTACACAGATTGCGGAATATTTAGATCAAATGGGCGCTGACGGTGCGCACACGATCGCCCTGATGCCCGCGGAGGGTGAGCACAGTGCTGCGGGGATATGCTACGGTGCTTCTGTGGGTGGCGGCAGAGTGTTTAACGCTACGTCTGCCAATGGGCTGCTGTATGCCTTGGAGCAGCTTCCCGTGCAGTCCGGCACGCGCTTTCCCATGGTTTTAAACGTTGCCTGCCGCACGGTATCCGGCCCTCTTTCCATCAAGGGCGATCACAGCGACATTATGTATACGCTGAACACGGGCTGGGTTATTTTGTTTGCGGAGTCACCGCAGGAGGTTTACGACTGCAATATTTGTGCCATTAAGATAGCCGAGGCGTTAAGGCTGCCCGTTATCGTGGCGTTTGACGGCTTTTTCACCAGCCACCAAAAACGGAATTGCTACGTGTTTGCCGATGACGAAGCCGTGCAAGAGTTTATCGGGCCGATCAGCATAAAAAATACCCCCTTGCTGCCCGAAGCACCCCTAACGATCGGCTCGTATATGAACGAGCCCGATCTGATCAACAACAAATATCAGCTGCACCTGGCGATGGAGCGTGCACGCACGGTTATTGTGCAAGTGTTTGAGGAATATTTGCAGCTGTCGGGAAGGCAGCTGTCTGCGGTAAAATCGTATCGGTGTGACGATGCAGAGGTTTTGCTGTTTTTGTTAGGCTCGGCATATCTTACTGCGAAATCTGCTGTGGATAAGCTAAGGGAAAAAGGGAAAAGGGTAGGGGTGTTTACGCTTGGCGCGTTAAGACCCTTTCCCGCCGAGGAGATCGCTGAGCTGTGCCGCAATGCAAAGACCGTTTTGGTAGCCGACCGCCAAGACAGCTACGGTGCTGGGGGTGGAAATATGTCGCTTGAGATCCGCGCAGCACTGCAGCAAAAGGGTATGGGTGTGCGGGTCATCAGTCGCGTTTTTGGGCTTGGCGGGCGTGATTTTTTTGAAGAGGATGCGATAAAGCTTTTAGAGGATTGCTACCTTGAAAACGCGCCGAAATTTGATTACGTGGGGGTTTATGAGGGCGATAAGGAGTATGAACCAAAGCCCTATTTTAAACCGATTGCACAGGGTGAAGTGCCCCCGCTTATATCTTGCACCGAGGAAAACGGCAGGGTGACGGTAAAGGGGGCTACCGTTCGCGATACCACGGCACGCCCCAAGCGGCTGGCTCCCGGTCACGGTGCTTGCCCCGGGTGTGGGATACCCGTGAACGTTAATTTGCTGCTTCGTGGAATTGAAGGAAACGTTGTTTTGCTATTTCAAACGGGATGCGGCATGGTGGTTACCACCAATTACCCCAAGACCGCATTTAAGGTGCCTTACGTGCACAATCTCTTTCAAAACGGTGCCGCCACACTGGGGGGGCTTTCTAAAATGTATCATCAAATGCAAAGAAGAGGAGAGCTGCCCGCAGGGGAGATCACCTTTATTATGGTAAGCGGTGACGGCGGCATGGATATCGGCATGGGTGCGGCACTTGCCACGGCCTTAAGAAACGATCCCGTTATAATTTTTGAATATGACAACGGCGGGTATATGAACACGGGGTATCAGCTTTCTTATTCCACGCCGCTTGGCGCAAAAAGCGCCACCTCGCACCTCGGGGATCGGAGTGTTGGAAAAAGCTTTTTCCACAAGGATATGCCGCGCATAATGGCGGCTACGGGTATGCCGTATGTTGCCACTGCTGCCGAATCAGATCCAAACGATTTTATAAGGAAGGCGGCAAAGGCGCAGTATTATGCAAAAAAGCACGGCACGGCATATATCAAATGCCTGTCGGCATGCCCCCTCAACTGGGGTGATCAGCCGAGCACCGAGCGCCGCGTGATCGCCGCTGCGGTAGACAGCTGCTATTTTCCGCTTTACGAGGTGGAGGAGGGGATCACCTCGCTTTCCTACGACCCCGAGGAGAGGGGAAAGCGTATCCCCGTTGCGCAGTGGCTGAAAATGATGGGGCGCACGCGCCACTTGTGCGAGGAGCGCTACAAGGACGTAACACAGGCACTGCAGGGCGAGGTTGACCGCCGCTTTGAAAGGCTGAAAATACAAGCTGCACACCCGAAGCTTTAAGTAAGGCGAGGATACGAGGTACTTGCATGCATTTTGCATGCAAGTACCTTTTGCGGTTTTACTCAACCGCTGAAAACATATCCTTATCAACACCGCAAAGCGGGCATGCAAAATGCTCGGGCAGCTCCTCAAATTTGGTGCCGGGGGCAATGCCCTGACTCTCGTCGCCCTGTGCCTCGTCGTATTCCCATTTGCAAACGTTACATATATATCTCATGCAAGATCCCTCCTTTCCTAAGCAGTATCCCCGCTTTTTAGAGGAGCTATTACAAATATTTTAATCAAGGGTGAGCTCGAAATATAATACTGCCCCCTGCTTGTGAAAAATTAAACGAATGACAAATTTTGCAAATCCTATTGACAACTCCTCTTGTACATATTATAATAGAGTGCGATTTAAAAAAGTGAAGGAGTTTACCCCATGCAGGAGCTGTTAAATTTATTTTCCTCGATAACCGAGCTGAACTATAAAATGGTTATCATGTGGGTGATCGGCGGCGTGCTGATCTACCTTGCGATCAAAAAAGAAATGGAGCCCACGCTCCTGTTGCCCATTGGCTTTGGCGCGATTTTAATGAACTTCCCCGGCGTTGTTACCTATGTGGAGGGTGTGAAGCACTTTGGCGGTATTGCCGAGCCCCTCAACGAGCTTTATCACGCAGGCATTGCCAACGAGCTGTTCCCCCTGCTTCTTTTTATCGGCATTGGTGCTATGATCGATTTTGGGCCTCTTTTGAACAACCCCAAGCTTATGCTTTTCGGTGCGGCGGCGCAGTTCGGTATTTTCTTCACGCTTTGCGCGGCATCCGTGTTCTTCCCCGATATCAAGGATGCGGCATCGATCTCGATCATCGGTGCGGCAGACGGCCCCACCTCTATCGTTGTGGCAAACGCACTTGGCTCTAACTACATTGGTGCCATTACCGTTGCGGCATATTCGTATATGGCGCTCGTGCCCATTATACAGCCCCCCGTGATCAGACTCCTTACCACAAAGGAGGAGAGAATGATCCGCATGCCCTATGAGCAAAAGTCGGTTTCCAAGCTCACCAAGATCCTGTTCCCGATCATCATTTCCATCGTTGCGTGCATTTTTGCACCCTCGGCGGGCTCCCTGATCGGCTTGCTGATGTTCGGCAACCTCATTCGTGAGTGCGGCGTGCTTGATTCGATCTCCGAAACGGCACAAAAGGTGCTTGCCAACCTTGTTACCATCTTCCTTGGTATTACCATTGCATTTAACATGCACTTTACCCAGTTTCTTGCCTTTGAAACGCTTCTTATCATGGGCCTTGGCCTTGTGGCGTTTATTTTTGACACCGCAGGCGGCGTGCTTTTCGCAAAGCTCTACAACGTGATCATGAAGCTTTTGAAGAAGCCCCTCATCAACCCCATGATCGGTGCTGCGGGCATTTCCGCTTTCCCGATGTCGGGGCGTATCGTTCACAAAATGGCACTCAAGGAGGATAACCAAAACTTCCTTTTGATGCACTCCATCGGCGTTAACGTTTCGGGTCAGATCGCCTCTGTCATTGCGGGCGCGCTGGTGCTTGGCTTCTTTTTGTAAGAAAGGAGAAACAGTATGGAATTCAATCCGATCAATTTTGTTGAAAATCTGAAGTATATGGGTATCGGCTTGGTAGGCGTATTTGTGATCATCGGTATCATCATTGGTGCAACCTATGCGATCGCAAGGCTTTCTGCCCCCAAAGACGGCAAAAAATAAAAAAACTATTACGGTATCGGCTGATACCGCAAAAGGTTCTCTAACCGGGCGCTTATGGCAAAGCTTGTCATAAGCGTCCGGTTTTTGTTGCTTGCGGAAAATTTGCCGTTAGAGGTGCTTTTAAAAAAAAATTATTTTGTTTTTAAAAGGTCTTTATTTTTATGCCATTTTATGTTAAAATAAATTCAAGTTATGCTCTATGCCTAATTATGTGTATTTTTATGAAAGAGGAAACCATGATACAAAGAAAGAAAATTTCCATGGACGGCAATACTGCGGCGGCACACGTGTCCTACGCATTTACCGAGGTTGCCGCGATTTACCCCATTACCCCCTCAAGCCCCATGGCAGAGGTAACGGACACCTGGTCTGCATCTGACAAAAATATTTTTGGCGAGTCGGCAAAAAACATTTTTGGCCAAAACGTTAAGGTTGTTGAAATGCAGTCAGAGGCAGGTGCTGCCGGTGCTGTGCACGGCTCTCTTGGCGCAGGTGCGCTTACCACCACCTATACCGCTTCCCAGGGTCTTCTTTTGATGATCCCAAATATGTATAAGATCGCGGGCGAGCTTTTGCCCTGCGTGATCCACGTTTCGGCAAGATGCGTTGCCAGCCACGCGCTCAACATTTTCGGTGACCATTCCGACGTTTACGCCTGCCGTCAAACGGGCTTTGCAATGCTTGCCGAAACCAACCCGCAGGAGATTATGGATCTTGGTGCGGTCGCACATCTTGCTACCATCAAGGGTAGGGTCCCGTTCCTTAATTTCTTTGACGGCTTTAGAACCTCTCACGAGGTTCAAAAGGTTGCCACTTGGGATTATAAGGATCTTTCGGAAATGCTTGATCGGGATGCCGTTGCGGCGTTCCGCAGCCGTGCACTCAACCCCGAGCACCCCGT
>JAZOLJ010000117.1:0-4579 GCA_045652845.1 Eubacteriales bacterium
GAAAGCGGGCGCACGCCGTAAAAAGCGCGATTTACAATACTGTTACCGTCAACGGCAAGAAACCTTTTCATAGCGACCTCCGTCGTTTTATTAGCTTTATTATACTACTTTTCTTCCCCTGTGTCAACGAAAGCACTCCCCCGAGAATGATTTTTTAACAAAAGCCTTGTCTTTTGTTGCGTGATGTGTTACAATAAAAAAAGATATTTGAAACGAGGGTTCGTTATGCAAAAAATAAGCTATCTCAAAAAAATAGGCTGCCATGCCTGCATCTACTATACTGTAACCACATTTTTGCTGATTTTTCTCTTTTGGCTGATCAGTGACGACATTACGCGCGCCATGCATCCCGTAGCCTTGATGCTGATCTTACCCTTCTCCTTGTGCTTTGCCGCTGCAAACGTGCTGTTTCAATATAGCCGTCTTGCCCCGTGGCTAAAGGTTGTGTTGCATTACGCGATTACCATGCTGGGCATTTGGCTGTTTTTGTTTTTGCCAAACAAGGCAGAGGGTCAATCGGGGTCGGGCGCGTTTATCCTTTATTTGGTTCTTTCCTTCATTTACGCCTTGATCATGGGCGTGACCCTTTATATGAGGGGGCGCATTAAGCGCATTACACGCGAGGAATCCAAATATACCAGTGTATATCAGAAATAACAAATTCACATAATACGGTTGAAGCTATGCCACGGAGGTACTCTTATGCACTTCAACCGTATTTTTTTATGCCTTTTGTGTCTTGCCGCCATTCTTTTTGGTGGCTGCAGCCGCGCCGCGGCAACAGCCACAGACGTGGGAGAGGTACAAGCGGCGACCGAGAGCGACCATTTTATTGATACCTTGACCTTTCTCGGTGATTCAACAACCGCGCATATGCTCTCTCGCGCGCCGCTAAAGGACGGTGAGCGATCCAAAAGCGTTTGGATAGCCAAAAGCAGATATTTAAATTTAAGCCCGCGTATCACCTACGAAAAGATCGTGTGTCCCACAAACGGCGCGGAAATGACCATAGCCGAGGTTGCCGCTACAGTTCGCCCCACGCGGCTTGTGATCACGCTGGGGATCGACTACGGTGTTTATTATTATCGCAATGACCCTGATACCTTTGCTTATTATTACGAAAAGCTGTTAAATGCGATCGGCGAGGCATCGCCGCAAACGACCGTTATTTTACAGTCGATATTCCCCGTTGGCAAAAGCTCCTCTGTGATCACAAATGAAATGATCGACCGCGCCAATGCCGTGATCGCCGATATTGCCAAGCGACGCTCGCTCATATACGTGGATGCCAACACACCGCTAAAGGACAACGAAGGGTATCTTGCTCCCGCCTACTGCTACAGCGAGGATGGCATTCATATAAGCCGTGCGGGCTACGACGTGATTTTTGAAAATCTAAAAAAATATGAAAAGGATGTCAGTGGGCAGCCATGAAACGATTTTTACTCATAGTATGTGCGCTTTGCCTTTTCACCGCTGCCTGCAGGCGCGAATATCCGCAGCCGAGCATTGGTGAGATGGGCGACGCACTCCTTGGCGCGATTGCAAACCGCGAAAGCTTTACCGTAGCCGATGAGGATTATACAAATAACAATTTTAACATTTCGGATGAAACAGAAGAAGCGCGTGTGTATATGGATGATGGGCGTGAGATCGGTATTTTTTATTTGGAGCGCGACGGCAGCATGCAAAAAGCCGAGCAAGCCATTAAGGCGTATCTTGAAGGCGAGCGAAGTGCCCTTGCCTCGCTTTCAGCACTTTACCCCAGCAAGGAGCTGACCGAAAAATTACAGCGTTACCAAAACGCAACCATTCTCAAGCGCGGACGGTATATCTGCTATTTTATTTTAAACGAAACCGAAACGACCGCCGCGCAAATGGCGTTCGGCAACACCCTTCGATGAAAAAACACAGGCAAAAGCAGTTGCTTTGCCTGTGTTTTTTGTATCTGTGGGGCAGTGTGCGCTTTCTTTGATTGAAATCAAAGCTGCATTGTACATTTTGTTACGTTCAAAAGTGTAGCACCCTTCACGATAGGTCCTTGCAGCTGAAGCTCGCGTGCGCGCGCGATATGATCTATGATCTCATCATTTGGCAAGCGCGCGGGCTTTTGACCGAAAAAGCGTGCGCGGAAGTCTTCGCTTTGCTTTACCTGCAGCTCGATCAGCTCACGGGGGGCATCACACATGGCGTAAGTGCGCATAGCAACACCCTCACCTTGACAGAGTCTTTGCATGGGTGTAAAGAAGTTTTTCAGCAGGAATTGCGTATAATGAACAAGGCGCAGTTTACCGTAGCAGCGATATTCACGCCCGCGATCAACGCCTGTTCCCTCAACGGCAAGCGAATATCCGCTTCTTATGGCATCTACGATAGCCTCATTGTTGTTATCGGCAGCAAAGCAAATAGTGAAGCAATTACCAAAGGACTCATCTTCGGTTGAATGCGTGTCGCTGGAGCCGACTACGGGAATATCACACCCCTCAGCACGCAGCTCGTTCCAAAGTGCTGCCGAACGATTGTTGTCCACACGGCGAATGCCGCCCATCACCTCGTATGCATCAAACATGCCGCTTTTGAGTAAAATTTTTGCAAGCTCCTCGCAAACGTTGCTCGTCATACTCTGATCCGGTCGCCAGTACGGGTGTGCAAAGATGGCAACACCGCCCACCTTGTGGGCTTGCTCTGCCGACCACAGGCATTTTGCATAGCGATCGTGATACTGCTCGGGAACATCGGCGGGGATTTTGTCAAAATAAGGTGCCAGCTCCTCAAAAAAGCTTTCTTGCTTGTTAACGTAACGTTCGCAAACGCTTTCGTTACCGCCTACGTGCACAACGTGTACCACACTGCCAAGTGGGTGTATCTCCTCACCCTTCACACGTGTAATACCAAGCTTTACGCCCTTGTAAACCTCGTCGATCTCAGTACCGGGGTAATAGCGGTTGTGATCGGTGAGGGCAAAAAAATCAAAGCCCTGCTCGCGGTAATGCCCCGCAAGTGCCGCGGGGTCGCGCTGACCGTCAGAACGGTAGCTGTGCGCGTGCAGATCGCCCTTCATGGGGCGAAGAGCATAAAGATCCTCCTCAAGGGCGTATACGGAAAAGCTCTGCACACGCACGCCGTCCCGCTTTAGAATAATAACGTATTCCTGTTCTCTTTCAAAAAAATGGGAAAAGTGCAAAACACCACCCTTGGCAATCAAGGTCAAATTCGTTCTGTGTTTCGGATAGTAGTAGGCGGGTTCATCGGCATCGGTGGGAATGATCACCACCTCATACGTTTCTCCCTCAAACAGCAAAAAGGATCTCTCGGTGGGGGTGATCACCATTTCGGTGGTAGTATTCGCCTTGACAACGGCGGGAAAAATTTCATAATTCACACTTTGTGCAAGCATGGTCGTCTCCTTTATTTCAAAATTTCAAAGTAATTTTCATGGATTTACATGAGCCGCACGGGATCAAAGCGAGGATCCCTTTTTGCTGACCAAATGATTGATAAACTGCTGTGCCGTGCGCCCCGAAATGCCGCCGTGACGCAGCTCCCACTGATTTGCCAGTAAACGCAGCTCCTCCTGCTTCATCTCAATGCCGTAACGCGTGGCAAGCTCCTCAACGATGGCATAGTACTCCTCTCTTGAGGGCTTTGAGTAGTTGATCGCAACGCCAAAGCGCGAGGCAAGAGAAAGCTTTTCCTCCATGGTATCGGAATGGTGCACGTCCTGGTCGGTGATCTGAACGTCGTTGCGGTCGCCCCACGTTTCGCGAATGAGATGGCGACGGTTGGAGGTTGCGTAGATCAGCACGTTATCGGGCTTGGTTTCAACACCGCCCTCGATCACCGCCTTAAGAAACTTATACTCGATCTCAAATTCCTCAAAGGAAAGGTCATCCATGTAAATAATAAACTTATAATTGCGGTTTTTGATCTGTGCGATCACCTGTGAGAGATCCTCAAACTGGTGCTTGTAGATCTCGATCATGCGCAGGCCCCTGGGGTAAAATTCATTCACGATCGCCTTAATGCTGGTAGATTTACCCGTTCCGCTGTCGCCGTAAAGCAACACGTTGTTGGCGCGCTTGCCCGAAACAAATGCCTCGGTGTTTTCCACCAGCTGCTGCTTTTGCTGCTCGTAGCCAACAAGATCGGCAAGCATCACGTGCTCCATGTTGCTGATCGGCTGAAAGACCACACGGTGGTCAGCGCCGCGTTGCACACGAAACGCCTTGTTTAAGCCGAACTGACCAACGCCGAAGGCGCCGTAAAATGAGGTGACACACGAGAAAAATTCCTCGGTTGTCTTGGCTGCTGCCAGGTCTGATGAAAGTGCCTGTACCTTTTCGCTCACGCTCTTGTTATACATCAGCTCGGGCCTATCGATGGCACGGTAATTGGTAAGACAGGAAAAGCAATCAACGCCAAGCCTTTGCTCAAGCGGCAAAAAATCATAGTGAAACAGCTTTTTGAAGGCGGCAAAATCGTTTTTGGCAAAATGATTCACGCTTCCCTCACGCACGCCCATCTTTTCACAGGTCAGCGTAAAGGGATTTTCGTCGGTCATGAGCAAAAAGGTAAGGTA
>JAZOLJ010000118.1:0-17309 GCA_045652845.1 Eubacteriales bacterium
GCAGCAAAACAATTGTCAAGAAAAAAGGGGCATCCCCGCAAAAAAGGGATGCCCGACAGCTCACGCCGACGCCGACGGCTTTTTTTGATACTTAAAGGGAATTTGCGACACGATGATAGCGGCAAAGATAAGCACCATGCCAAGCACCTCGGTCACCGAGGGGAAAAGCCGCAGGGCGATCATGCTGGCGATCACCGCCACCACCGATTCAAGGCTTAACACAAGGCTTGCAAGCGTGGCAGGGGTGCGCTGCTGCCCCACGATCTGCAGCGTATACGCCACAGCCGAGGAAAGAATGCCCGCATAAAGCACCGTCCACCAGCCCGCCATCACACCCGAAAGCGTGGGCTGCTCCAAAGCAAAGGCAAAAACGGTTGAGATCACGCCCACCACCAAAAACTGCACCGCCGAGAGGCGCACCGCATCCACGCGGTTGCCAAGGTGATCGACCAGTATCATTTGGCAGGCAAACAAAACCGAACAAATGATCAGCTGAATATCGCCCGTTGTGAGGGTGGAGCCGTTCATGCAAAGCAGCCACAGCCCACCGAGTGCCACCGCCACGCACCCGTAAATATGGGGCGCGGCACGCTTGCCGAGAAGCAGCCCGAAAAGCGGCACAAACACGATATACAGTGCGGTGATAAAGGCATCCTTGCCGGGCGAGCCGGTGTTGCTGGCAATGCCAAGCTGCTGCAGCGCCGACGCCGAGCAAAGAAACAGCCCGCAAAAACCGCCGCCAAGCCACGCAAGCTTGCGCCCCGCCCTTGTGGGGGGCTGATAGCTGCCCCTTTTCTTGGCTATGGCATCCTTTACAACAAACACCGCCAGCAATGCCGCCGCACCCACAAAGGAGCGCAGAGCAAGAAAGGTAAAGGCGGGTATGGTTTTAGCGGCGGTATCCTGCGCCACAAAGGTGGTGCCCCAAAAAAGTGCCGCCAGCAGGCAGCAAATAAGACCGCTTGATTTTCGCATATCAAACTCTCACTTTCAAAAAATAACACGTTTATTGTATCACGGCTCGTCGGAGTCGGCATCGGGGCTTTGGTGGCAGCCAAGACGAATGCTGCCCTTGCCAAATTTTTGGCGGATGGCAAAAAGCGCATCCTCCACGCCCTCCTGCTTGCTTTTGCCCGCGCCCTCGGTGGCAAACATATCAAGCTGCTCCTCAGTTTCATCACTGCCAACAAGCCCTGCTGCCGTCACAGTGAGCGCGCGGATCATATTGCCGTAGCCGTTTACCTGCTTCACAAGCTCCATGGCGCAATCCACCAGCTCACGCTGCAGCCAGGTGGCACGCTTCAGGGTGCATTGCCGCTGCACGGTGCGAAAATCGGGGCTTTTGACCTGCACCTGCACCACGGTGCACTTACAGTTTTCCTCGCGCATGCGGGCAGCTACCGAATCACAAAGCGCGGTAACGCCTGCGCGGATCTGCGCCTCACCCACGATATTGCGGCGAAAGGTCATACCGTTGCCGATCGATTTGGGGCGTTTTCTCGCATAGTAAGAGCCAACGGGCTCGGTATCCCTTCCGTTTGCATAACGCCAAAGCGTTTCGCCCGCCTCGCCAAGCAGCGCAGTTAAGCGCACGGGGTCGGCAGCGGCAAGATCGCCGATGGTAAGAACCCCCAGCGAGCGCAGCTGCTCGGTGGTGCGGCGACCGACGAACAGCATGTCAGACACGGGCAACGGGTAAACGATCTCCCTGAAATTCTCACGGCTGATCACGGTGGTGGCATCGGGCTTTTTATAGTCACTGCCAAGCTTGGCAAACACGCGGCAAAAGCTAACGCCCACCGAAATGGTAATGCCGATCTCATTACGCACGCGCGCGCGGATGGCATCGGCAAGCTCGCGCGGGGACATGGGAAACAAATGCATGCTGCCCGTCACGTCAAGAAAGGATTCGTCAATGCCGAAGGGGTCAACGAGATCGGTATAATCGAGATAAATGGCGTTCACCAAACGCGAAATTTCATGGTAACGCCCGTGATGGGGCTGAACCAGCACCAGCTCGGGGCATTTTTTCTTTGCCTGCCAAATGGTTTCGGCGGTTTTTACGCCATAGCCCTTGGCGATCTCGTTTTTGGCAAGAATGATGCCGTGGCGGCTTTCGGGGTCGCCCGCCACCGCCATGGGGACCTTTGCCAGCTCGGGGCGAGAGAGAGTTTCAACCGAGGCAAAAAAGCCATTGCAGTCGCAATGCAAAATAATGCGATCGTTTGTCATTCTCCGCCTCCTTACATATTATGACGCTTTAATCAAGGGCGATTAAAAATTTTAGGTCCGTTGGGCAATTTGCCGCCATGCCAAAGGGCGTGCCCGCAGGATCGGGCGTGCGCAAGCGGTAAGAGGTGGCACCGAGAAACGCCGCGGCGCGCGGCGCGTGGGTGCGGTTGCCAAGCCACTCCTTAAAGTAAACGGTATCGCCGTGTCGCTCGTAAAACGCCGCAAATTCGCCCGAAAGCGCAACGGCGCCGCCAAGCGAGAAGCCAAGCTCTAAAAACGCCGTTGTGGGGCGCGTGTAGGGCGGCTGTAAAAACGCCTCGCGCGCGGCAAGATACCCCTCCGGCGTGAGGTGACGGATCGGCGCGCCATCCGCGCTCGTCGCACGCCCCTCCTCGGTCAGCACGGGCGAGATGGGCGAGAGCCCCGCCTTTTGATAAAATTCAAAAAGCGACGGGGAGGATGGGCGCAAAAACACGGGATACCCCTCGGCAATAACCTCTGAAAGCAGCCGCTTTGCCAAGCCCCTGCCACGGTATTTGGGATCGGTTGCCACGGCATAAAGATACCGTGCCTCCAAGGCGCCCGCGGGGGTCACGATGGGATACGGGATCGAAAAAAGCATGGCAAGCGGCGCATCCCCCTCACGCACCGTGCGCAGGCAATCGGGCAGCACGTGCCGAAAAAGCGCATCGTCCCACGCCCGGGGCGCGCCCGGGAACGCCGTTTCGTAAAGCGCACGGCACGCGCCATAAAGCTTTTTCATCATTTCGCCCCCCTTGCTTGACGGTGTTATCTATTAGTATATCCCATTTTTCTGCCGCCGTCAAGGAAATATTGGATAAAAGGACCGCATTCCGTGTCGGAATGCGGTCCATCTTTAGGAGGATTTTTCGCCGCTTGCAAGCGATAACGGTTTTGCCCTGCCCTTGCCCTTGCCTGCGCGCTGATACTCCCCCAGCACGGCAATCGTTTCGGTAAGCAGCGTGCGCACCTCGTCGGGCAGATCCGCATAAGCGCTCATAATGCTGCGCAGGCTTTGCCGCTTGCCGCCAAGAATTCCCGAAACGGTATCCTGCTCGGATGCCTCAAGGATGCTGAACAGTGCCTCACAAAAGCGACGACGTCGCTCGGGGCTGGTAACGCTGACAAAGTGATCAACAATCGCCTCGGTCCGCTTGCCAAACGCCGTGCGCTCCTCGGTGTAAACGAAATCGGAGCCCAGCACCTCCCAAGAATAGCCGTCGTGCTGCATCAGCCCCTTATTGGTGCTTTTTACGATCTTATAATTGGTATCGTGCTCAAGGAGCACTGCCACGATCGAGGATTGCGGCAAATAGGTAAAAATGCGATCGCGCATTTCAAGATACGCAGCCCCCGTGAGGGTGCTGTCGCAAAAGCCGGGGCCGTCGTTATTATAGACCGCGCGGATGCGGTAACGCAAATGATCGCCCGCGTTAACAGCGGCATACATGGCAAGATTGCCGCCCTTGGAGTGACCGCCCACGTAAATGCGCCGCAAGGGGTGCGCCGCCGCGATCTCGCGCAGATATTCTACCGCCGAGAGCTGTGCGGGCACGGGGCACTCGTAGCTCATGCGAAAATCCTCTTTCCAGCCGATAAGCGTGTCATCCGTCCCCTCAAAGGCAACGAATAAATTTTGCCCGGGCAGCAAAAAGGAAACGGCACCAAACTGTATACCGTCGGCACGGCTCAGCGTCCTTCGCGCACCCAGGATTCGCAGCGAGGAAAATCTACCCGACCGCGCAAGAGTACGCAGCAGCCGATCGTGGTTTGAGTCGATGCTCCCCCCTGCCACGCCGGGGCGTGCAAAATAGGCGCGCGCGGCATCGGATAGCCGCACGGGGTCGGCGGCTACACCGCTTGGCACGATCCCCTCAAAATTCATGTAGGTCAGCATAGAAAAGATCAGCGCATCCACAGAACACAGCGAGGCGTTTCCAAAGGAAAGATCGCCGCGCCAGGTAAGATAATCGAACAAATTGCTCATAAAACGCCCTCCTTTTCCGAGTATATGCGACAGGCAACACGCATGCCGCCACCACTGTTATGATAGCATAACGGGCGTGGGAATGTCAAGCAATTCCCGCGCCCGTTATTGATGGAAATATATGCTTTTAGGCTTAACGCTTGCCGCGCTGCGCGCCCTTTGCCGCCGCGGCGGGCTTGCCGCGCGAGGCAGACACAGGTGGCTTGCCGCCGCGCGCCTGCTTTGGCTTTTTTGCTTGCTGCGCCTGTGGCCTTTTGCCCTTTTGCGTGTGCTTGATCTGCGATTTTTCGCCCCGTTTGCCGCCGTTTTTGGATGGCGCACGGGCGGATGCACCCAGAGGGCGCACAAGGCAGGTGGGGGCTGTGCCGATAAGATCCTCACGGTGTGCTCTTTGCAGTGCCTCGCGCACCAGTGGCGCGTTTTGCGGGCGGTTGTACTGCAAAAGCGCGCGCTGCAGCTGCTTTTCGCGGTAATCACGCGGCACGAACACGGGCTTCATCGTGAGGGGATCAATGCCTGTATAAAACATAACCGTTGAGGCAGTGCCGGGGGTGGGGTAATAGTCCTGCACCTGCTCGGGCGCATAGTGATCGCGCTTGAGGCACTCGGCAAGCGACACGGCGTCGCCGAGCGTGCTGCCCGGGTGACTTGACATCAGATACGGCACAAGATACTGCTCCTTACCCATCGACTTCGTCAGCTCGAAGAAGCGGGCGCGGAATTTTTGATACACCTCAAAATGCGGCTTGCCCATAGCATCCAGCACCCCCGCAGCACAATGCTCGGGTGCCACCTTCAGCTGACCGCTGACGTGATCGCGCACCAGCTTTTTAAAAAAGCTCTCATCAGGGTCGGCAAGGAGGTAATCAAAGCGAATGCCCGAGCGAATAAACACCTTTTTTACCCTTGGCAGTGCCTCGATCGCTTCAAGGAGCTTAATATACTCGCTGTGATCGACCTTAAGGTTTTTGCAGGGCGTGGGGGCAAGGCATTTGCGGCTTGTGCAAACACCCGACTTTAGCTGCTTGTCGCACGCAGGCGCGCGAAAATTTGCGGTAGGACCGCCCACGTCGTGAATATAGCCCTTAAAATCGGGCATGGCGGTGATCTTTTTACACTCCTCTACCACGCTTTCAATGCTGCGCGAGCGCACCGTGCGCCCTTGGTGAAAGGCAAGCGCACAGAAATTACAGGCACCGAAGCAGCCGCGGTTGTGCGTAACCGAAAAGCGCACCTCCTCTATGGCGGGCACGCCACCCTGCTTTTCGTACATCGGGTGGTAGGTGCGCGCATAGGGCAGCGCGTAAACGCGGTCAAGCTCCTCGCGCTCAAGCGGGGGCATGGGGGGATTTTGCACCAGCATTTTGTTATCGTAATACTCAACGATCGCACGGCCGCTGATGCTATCCTGATTGCGATACTGCACGCCGAATGCCTCGGCATAGCGGCGTTTATCGGTCTTTAGATCATTATAATCAAAGGCTGCCGCCACAGGATAATGCACGGCATCCTCGCGCGCCGCAAGATAAACCGTGCCGCGCACGTCGCGAATCTTCTTCACGGGCACGCCACGATCAAGCAGAGCCGCAATACGGGGCAGGATATTTTCACCCATGCCGTAGGTTAAAAGATCGGCACGGGAATCGACCAGCACCGAGCGACGCACCTTATCATCCCAGTAATCGTAATGCGCAAAGCGGCGCAGCGACGCTTCAAGACCGCCAAGGATGATCGGCACGTCACCGTAAGCCTCGCGAATGCGGTTACAGTAAACGATCACCGCGCGGTCGGGGCGACTGCCCGTTTTGCCGCCGGGCGAATAGTAATCGTTTGAGCGACGCTTTTTGGCGGCGGTATAATGTGCCACCATGCTATCAATATTGCCCGCCGTTACAAGAAAGCCGAGGCGGGGTCTGCCAAAGGCGCGAAACGCCTCGGCGCTTTTATAATCGGGCTGTGCGAGGATCGCCACGCGATATCCCGCCGCCTCCAGCACGCGCGAAATGATGGAAACGCCAAACGAGGGGTGATCGACGTACGCGTCACCCGTCACATACACAAAATCGGGCGCATCCCAGCCGCGCGCCTCCATATCTGCCCTGCAAACAGGCAAAAAATCTACGTTTTGCATACCGTTTCCCTACTTTCGTGCAATTTCACTTTTTCAATCAAGCGGCTTTTCACCGTTTCTCGCCGCCCATGCCTCAAACACCTCACGAAGGCGGGCGTCGGGCGCGAGCAGCAGCTCCGAGGAACCGTCACCGTTGGTGATCGAGAGCACATAGCCCTCGCTCGGCTTCATATCGGGGTGATAATTATAACGGCGAAGCCCCTGTGGCGGCTTACGGTTTTTTGCTGTCAGCGGTGCCGCCGCCGTGATCTCGGCAAGCCCCACGCGGCAAACCAGCTGCATGCTCGCACCGCCCCGATAGGCATATACCTCAAAATCAGGCTTGCCGTCGCCGTTATCCTTCAAGCGGTAAAGATACTGCAAGATCAGATACCGTGCGGTAATTTGAATGACTGGAACGAGAAAGCAAAGCCCGATGCACTGCAGTATCGAGGGGTATTTCGGCACCATGGCAGCACCCACAAAGGCGATCACGGTGATGGCAAAGCACAAAAGTGCCGCAAGCTTTGCTGTGTTATTGGTTCGCGGCGGTTTATAATCGTACATAACTCTCCTTATTTGCCGTAATTGGCAAGTTCCTTTTTATCTGCGGCGGTCAACGCAACGTTTTGCCACACGCCCTCCCTATGATAAAGGCGCAGCGTGCCGTAAGGATCCCTTTCGTAGTCGGGCGTGTCGCCAAAGTAAATATCAAAATAGATCACAAGCGTATCATCCGTTACGGTAACCCCGTCAAAGGTGTAAAGAAAATAGGTGTAAAGCGAGGTGGTGGTAACGGATTTTGAGGTGGGCTTGATGCGTGCTTCGCTTAGCGCCTCACTGCCGTCCTTATTGTCGGTCACATCCTCGGGCGTGAGGTCGGTGATCTGCAGAAGCGTCACATCGTAAATCTCGGTGCCGCGCGGCGGCTCCTCGGCAAGGGCAAAATCGTTTTTCGTTGCCTCAAGCGTACTGTTGTTATAGCGAAAAAGAACCTGCACCTGCGATGCCTCGGGGATAAAAACAAACTGCGGCACGGCAAAATAGCCGTAATTCTTCTCGCCCTTGGTAACGGTTGCCTGCTCCTGCGTTTGTAAAACGATGCCCTCTCCCCTGTCGGCATAGACTGCCGCCAAGGCACTGTTTGGGGCAAGCCCCCTCATTTCCTTTGGAATATTATCGGAAAAATACACGCGCCACAGCAAAAACAGCACCATAACGAGGATCAGAAGCCCAAAAAGCCCGTAAAGAGCCTTTCCCGCGATCCATAAATAATAGCTTTTTCTCGGTCTTGCCATAATACACCTCTCGTGCCATAAGCACTAAAATTTTATTTTTTTGCCTTAGCGGCGATCTCGCGCAGCCTCAGCATCACGTTGTTTTCGCCGCCCCCGAAATAATCGTGCAGCCTTTTGTATTCCGCAAACAGCCTGTCATAAACGGCAGTAGCGGCAGGGTTGGGGTGATATACGGTATCCCCTACGCCCGACATCACGCGCGCCGCCGCCTCATACGAGGGGAAAAGCCCTGCTGCCATCGCACCGTTTATCGCAGCACCGAGTGCGGGTGCCTGCGCGGTTTTGGCAATGCGGATATCCATATTCAGCACGTCGGCGTAAAGCTGCATGGTAAAGGGATCCTTGCGCGCAATGCCGCCCGATGCCACCAAGCGCGCGATCGCCACGCCCGAGGCGCGGAAATTTTCAAAAATATTGCGTGTGCCAAAGGCGGTCGCCTCAACGAGGGCGCGCATCAGATCCTCGGGCGCGGTGCCAAGCGTGATGCCGACAAACAGGCCCGAAAGATCGGAATTGTTGAACAAGCACCTATTGCCGTTAAACCAGTTCAGTGCCAGCACGCCCGCCTCACCGGGGGCTTTTTTCGATGCCTTTTCGATCAGCAGCTGCAGCATGGAAATGCCGCGCGCTTGTGCCTCCTTCACGTATGCCGGGGAGGTCAGGCGGTCTGCCGCATAAGCAAAATGATCACCAAGGCAGCACAGCCCCGCCTCATAGGCAAAGTAACCGGGCACAACGCCATCGGGCTGCGTGCCGCAAATGCCGCACACGGGCAGCTCGTGCTCGCAAACGATAAAAAAGCAGCCCGAGGTGCCAAGCACCGCATAAGCGTCGCCCTCACGGCAGGCGGCAAGTGCGGGGGCAACCACGTGCCCATCGGGCGCAGCAGTGGATACCACCGTGCCCGCAGCCAACCCAAAGCGTGCGGCTGCCGCCTCACTCACGCGCCCTGCGGGCGCGCCCATCGGCAAAACGGGGTAAGGGAGCTTGTCGCGCACCACGTGACGAAGACGCTCGTCAACGGCGGCAAAAAACTCCTCACAGGGGTAGCCCTCACCCTTGGTATAATGGCTCTTGTACGCCGCATACTGGTAGCCGCAAACGGGCGTTCCCGTCAGCTGATAGGTGATCCAGTCGCCCGCCTCCATAAAGGCGTGGGCGGCGGCGTATACCTCGGGAGCTTCCTCTAAAATTTGATAGATCTTGGGGAACATAAACTCCGAGGAAACCGTGCCACCCGTGCGCGCCAGCCAATGCTCGCCGCGCGCCCTTGCCACAGCATTGATGCGGTCGGCATAGGGCTGTGCCGCGTGGTGCTTCCACATTTTAACGTAAGCGTGCGGATTTTTTTCAAACGCCTCGGCAAAGCAAAGCGGCGTGCCGTCGGCTGTGATGGGCAGCATAGTGCAGCAGGTAAAATCAATGCCAAGCCCCACCACCTCACGGGCAGGCACGCCCGCCTCGGCAATCACGGCAGGCAATACGTGACGGAGTGCCGCAAGATAATCGGCAGGATCCTGCAGCGCATAGCTTGCGGGCAAGCGCGCGCCGCTTGCTGCCAGCACGGTATCCATCACGGCATGGGGGTAGTCCGCGGTGGCAGTTGCCAGCTCCGCACCCGTTTGGGTGTTGACCAGCACCGCGCGGCAGGAAAGCGAGCCAAAATCTACGCCGATCGTATAAGCTGCCATAATTTACAAGCCTCCCACCTCAAAAGCAAATAAGATATATTTATTGTATAACAAACCGCGCAAAAAGTCAAATGATTTCTTCGTGAACGTCAAGCCACACCAAGGTGGCAGATTTTACATGTACCACACGTGCCCTTTCTGTGCTAAAATAAAGAAAAAATACCAAGGAGGATAAGCACCATGCGGCGCATTCTTGCGATCGGGTGTATTTCGTTCTTACTATTTAGCGCCGCGGCAACACCGCTTGCCGCACTGACCCCTACATACACCGTAATCGGTACCTATAAATCATCCAAATATCACAAAAATCTTGAAACGGTCACCAAAACGGGTGACGCCGCCTTTGATACCGTGGCGGCAGCACTCTCACAGCTTGGCTACCATGAGGGCAACGGCAAAGCCGATTTTAACGGCGAAAACGGCAGCGGCAGCAAAAATTATACCGAATACAATCGCGCCATGGGCACCATCGGCGGCAGCTATTCCTACGCGTGGTGCGCGGCTTTCGTTTCCTGGTGCCTTGACGTAGCGGGGGCAAGGGACAGCGCGGGGGGCAGATTTACCAGCTGCACGCTTTGGGTCGATCGCCTGCGCGAGCTGGGGCTTTACAGCACCCGTGCCTCGGGCTACACACCAAAGGCGGGCGATCTTATTTTCTTTCGCTCGGCAGGAGTTTCCCGTGCCTCGGACCACGTGGGGCTGGTGCGCTTTGTGAAAAACGGGCGAGTCTATACCGTGGAGGGCAATTCCTCAAATCAGGTGACACTGCACGATTACGCCCTCACCGATACTTATATCGTTGGCTACGGCAAGCCGCGCTACACAGGCACGCCGCTTTCAAAAACCGCCCTGCAGTTAGAGGATACCGCCACGGGGCTTTACATGGTAACAAACGATTTTTTAAACGTGCGTGCTACCCCTGCCGCCACCGCCACGAAGCGCGGCACGCTCTATCGCGGTGCGCTGATCGAGATAACCGAGATCAAAAACGGTTGGGGCAAGATCAGCCACGGGGGCAAGGAGGCTTACGTATCGCTTGACTATGCCGATTTTGTAACCCCCGTGTTTTACACCGTAACCTATACGGCAGCAAATGCCGAAAACTGCCCGCCCGCCACCTCTTACTTTAGCTTTGAGCGCGTGGCGGCAAGCAGCGCCGTGCCGCAGCGCGAGGGCTATCGCTTTTTGCACTGGAAAGATGCCGAGGGAAAGCCGTATCTGGCAGGCGACGCATTGCCCTCGGGTGACCTTGCGCTTGAGGCAGTGTTTGAGCCAATACCCCTACCCGAAGCACCCACCCCCGAGGAGCCGCCCGTGGGCGAGGATAAACCCTCCTTGCCCCCTGCCGAGAATTTGGAGGATAGCGTGCAAAACGGCTTGCTTGACGCGCCCCCTACCGCAAATCCCCCCACCGCTGCGCCAAAAAGCAATGCCGCCGCCGAGGCGGGCACGATTTCGGGCGTGCTTGCCGCCGCCGCAGGGCTTTGGTGGTACGCGAAAAAATATTTGCTGCCGTAACGCGCAGCGTTTGCGCATTTTGTACGCACATGCCCGGTAGGGGAGCATTCTATATGCTCCCGTAATCCGCGATGCGGTGCGAGCAAACGGGCTGCCGAGGACGTCAGCCCCTACGGTGCTTGTGCGAACATCGTGCACTGTGTTCGCATTATCTCTGTTGGGACGACCTCCCGGACGCCCCGTATCCGCGATGCATCTAAAACCGCGCAAGGGACCTATCCTTGCGCGGTTTTAAATAATTCCCGTAACATAAAATTTTCTCTTTTTTCAATTATAGTGCTTAAAATTCATAGAATTATCACATTATATTGTTATAATGAATATCTGTCAAATTTAAATCTGTAATTTTAAGGAGGCGAACACCTTGCTTTCCCTGCGTGACATTGTAAAAACCTATGTTTCGGGAGATACCGAGGTCACCGCGCTGCGCGGTGTCAGCATCGACTTCAGAGAGCACGAATTTGTATCCATTCTCGGCCCTTCGGGCTGCGGTAAGACCACGCTCCTCAACGTCATTGGCGGTCTTGACCGCTACGACGGCGGCGATCTTATCATCGGCGGGCGCTCCACCAAGGAGTTTCACGACGCCGACTGGGATACCTACCGTAACCACTCGATCGGATTTGTGTTTCAGAGCTACAACCTCATCATGCACCAAACGGTGCTTTCTAACGTGGAGCTTGCGCTCACCCTTTCGGGTGTGTCGCGCGAGGAGCGCCGCGCGCGTGCCATTGCCGCCCTTGAGCAGGTAGGGCTCGGCGACCAGATCCACAAGAAGCCTAACCAAATGTCGGGCGGTCAGATGCAGCGCGTGGCGATCGCGCGTGCACTGGTCAACGACCCCGAGATCATTCTTGCCGACGAGCCGACGGGCGCGCTTGACACGCACACCAGCGTGCAGATCATGGAGATCTTAAAAAACGTTGCAAAGGAAAAGCTGATCATCATGGTGACCCACAACCCCGACCTTGCAAGCGAGTATTCAAGCCGCATTATCAAGGTGCTTGACGGCAAGGTGACCGAGGACAGCAACCCCTATGACCCCGCCGCAGGCGTGAGTGCCGAGGAACCAGACAAAAGCGAGGCAGAGCCGACAGACACAGCCCCCGCGGTTGAGGAAAAGACACCGAAGAACAAAAACAAAAGCGACAAGGGCAAGCGCTCGATGTCCTTTTTCACCGCCCTTTCCCTCTCCTTTAACAACCTACTGACCAAAAAGACCCGTACCCTGCTTGTGTCGGTTGCGGGCAGCATCGGTATCATCGGCATTGCGCTCATTTTAGCCCTCTCCAACGGCGTAAACCTCTTTATCGCCTCGGTGCAGGAGGAGACCCTCACCTCCTACCCGATTTCCATCACCGCCGAGACCTCTGATTATGCCGCCATGCTTTCGGCAATGGTCGGCACAAGCGGTGAGGATAAGGCAAATCGCGACCCCGATAAGATCTACGTGGATGACAGCATCAGCAACATGGTTGGTGCCATGACCACGATGGATAAGAACAACCTCAAAAAGTTTAACGACTATCTAATAAGCCGCTATGACGAGATCAAGGACGATCTCACTGCCATCCAGTACGCCTACAACATGGATCTGCAGATCTTCAACGGCAACTCGCCGTATGCAGATAAGGGCTTGATGCAGGTCAGCCCCTCTGACGTGCTTTCGGGCTTTGGTGACAGCTACACGGGTCTTTCCGCCATTACCGAAAGCATCAGCATCTTTTCACAGATCATGCCCGGCAAGCCGAAGGATGACGGCACCGCCGACCTTATCAACGGCTCCGTGAAGGAGCAGTACAACATCGTTGACGGCAGATGGCCCGAGGCCGCAAACGAGCTTGTTTTGGTGGTTGACCGCAACAATACCGTTGCCAACATCACGCTTTACATGCTCGGCATGCTTGACCCCGATGAAATGACCGCCATGATGGCATCCATGATGGTGGGCGAAAAGTACCAGGCAAAGACCGAGGGCATGGCCTTTACCTACCAGGATTTTTATGATCTTGACCTCTTTCTTGCCTACAATTCGGATTTTTATGAGATCGACAGCACACGCAACGGCTACACCGTTGACGGCGTGGAGACCCCCTTCCCCGTCTGGAGCGACAAGCGCGACAGCGAAAGCTTTGATGCGGGCTCACTGCGCAAAAACGGCATTGAGCTGAAGATTGTTGGCGTGATCGCACCGAACCCCGACGCTACCTCCACCTCGATCACAGGTGCCATTGGCTACACCTCGGCACTCACCGACGCGGTTCTTGCCAAGGTAAACGACAGTGCCATTGTAGCCCAGCAGCTACAAACCCCCAATCACGACGTGTTTACCGGTCTGCCCTTTGCCATTGAGGATGCCGATACCCTGACCGAGGCAGAAAAGATCGCCAAGCTTGAAAAGCAGTTCAGCACCCTCAACCCCGCCGAAAAGGTGACTGCATACCTTGCTATTCGCACCGAGGTGACCCCCGAGGAAATGTACGGTGCCGACGGCAATGGCGGCTACATGGCAAAGATCAAGGAGATCATGAACACCCCCGAAAAGCAAAAGCAATTTCTCATCGACCTCTATGGCTTTAACAGCAAAAACGGATCTCTTGCCGAGGGCACTACCGCCAACGAGGCAGTAGCCGCCATCCTGCTTGCTGCCAACATGATCTCCGACGAATATCTGCTGGGGCTCGGCGTGACCGACCCGAACAACAAAGAGCAGGTTCTTAATGCCTATAAAAAGCTGGTACCCACCTTTGCTGCCATGTTTGAGCTTGACGGCATTGCACTTGAAAACAATGAAAGCTCGCCCAGCTACGAGATCTACAAGAACTATGAGGGTCTGATCTCCACCATGTACAACACCGAGGAGAAATTGACGCGTGCCTTTGAGAGCATGACCGAAATGACCTTCAAAATGGTGTATACAATGGTTGAAACCGCCAATATCGACACCGAGATCAAAGCGCCCACGGCACCGCATTTCGCCGCGTTCCTTGCAGGCACGCTCGCACAGATGCCCACCGCCGACGAGCAATACACCTACATGCTTGCCTACCTGTGTGGCGTAAACGGTGTATCCGCTCCTACGCTGATCGGCATGCATCCCATCACGGGTGAGCCCATCTACACGCCCGAGGATCCGCTTTACACCTCGCTCAAGGCTTACGTGGATGGCATGCTGGCAGGCGGCACACTCGCAGCCAAATACTACACCACGCGCATTGACAATGACGAGGCATTCAAAAACGACGCGATTGCCGCGCTCTTTGACAGCTACCGCGCCGATATGGTGGCAAATCACGCGGCAGAGTACGCTGCGCTTTACGAAAATCACATGCAAAAAGCCGATAGCACCTTTGATGAAAATCTGGTGAATATCGGCGCGAGCGTGGGCGAGAGCGCGCTTTCCGCCATTCACGTTTACCCCGTAGATTTTGAAGCCAAGGAGCGTTTGCAGCAGATCATTGCCGATTACAACGCACAGGAGGGGCTTGACGAGGACGATCAGATCTCCTACACCGATATGGTTGGCATTATGATGTCGTCGGTCACCATCATTGTAGACGCCATTTCCTACGTGCTCATCGCCTTCGTTTCGATCTCGCTGGTGGTTTCCTCCATCATGATCGGTATCATCACCTATATTTCGGTCCTCGAGCGCACCAAGGAGATCGGTATCCTGCGCGCGATCGGCGCGTCGAAAAAGGATATTTCGCGCGTATTCAATGCCGAAACGCTTATCATCGGCTTTGCGGCGGGTGCCATTGGTATTCTTACCACCCTGCTGCTTTGCATCCCCATCAACATCATTCTGCGTGCCGTGACCGACATGAACAACATTCGTGCCGTGCTGCCGCCCGTGGCTGGCATCGTTTTGGTTGCCATCAGCATGATACTCACGCTCATTGCGGGTCTTATCCCCTCGGGTATTGCCTCGAAAAAGGACCCCGTCGTCGCACTGCGCACCGAATAATTTTACAAAAAACACTTTTTGCGTGCCCTCCAATGCCTTTGGAGGGCACGTCCTTTTTTGTTCATTTCGGGGTGTGCCCGACAAAAATTTGTGATAAAAATGTCAATTGCTCCCCGCCGCAAAATCGTTTGTCAAAATATTAACGAAAACAGGGGTTTTTTCAAATATTTTTATAAAAATGGTAGAAAAAATATGCCCTTTTCCCTTGACAGCCCCAAGCTGATATGCTATACTATCTATGGTCGCAGAACGACGGTTGCAGATCACATACTGCAAGAGTAAAGGCGACCCGCATAGCCAAGCCGACCGTCGGGCATCGCTCGTGCAGTCGGTGTTTTTTATGACACGGCGACAACATTACAAATTTATTTCGGAGGTACAAATACATGAGACAAGAATGGCAAGGCTTTGTAGGCGGCGCATGGGAAAAGGATATTGACGTACGCGACTTTATCCAAAAGAACTACACGCCCTACGACGGGGATGACAAGTTCCTGGCAGGCCCCACCAAAGCAACCCTTGACCTTTGGGCAAAGGTTAGTGAGCTGAAAAAGGAAGAGATCGCCGCAGGCGGCGTTCTCGACATGGATACCAAGGTGGTTTCCACCATCACTTCCCACGCACCCGGTTATATCGAGCAGGAGAAGGAGCAGATCGTAGGTCTTCAGACCGACAAGCCCCTCAAGCGCTCGCTGCAGCCCTACGGCGGTATCCGTATGGCAATGAAGGCGTGCAAGGATAACGGCTATGCGGTAGCACCCGAGCTTGTAGAGTTCTTCTCCGAGCACAGAAAGACCCACAACGCAGGCGTGTTTGACGTTTACACCCCCGAGATCAGACGCTGCCGCTCCAACCACATCATTACGGGTCTGCCCGACGCTTACGGCCGTGGCCGTATCATTGGCGACTACCGCCGCGCAGCGCTTTACGGCATCGACCGCCTCATTGAGGATAAAAACGCACAAAAGGACAGCACCCCCGAAACGCTCACCGCTGAGGTGATCCGTGACCGTGAGGAGCTCTCCGAGCAGATCCGCGCGCTTGAAATGATCAAGGCAATGGCTGCAAGCTATGGCTGCGACATCTCGAAGCCCGCAGCAAGCTTTAAGGAGGCTGTTCAGGCAACCTACTTTGCTTACCTTGCGGCTGTGAAGGAGCAAAACGGTGCTGCCATGTCCCTTGGCAGAACCTCCACCTTCCTTGATATCTACGCAACCCGTGATATCCAGAATGGCGTGCTCACCGAGGAGGAGGCACAGGAGATCATCGACCATTTCGTAATGAAGCTCCGTATGGTTTGCTTTGCAAGAACCCCCGAGTACAACGCCCTGTTTGCAGGCGACCCCACTTGGGTAACCGAGGCACTCGGCGGTGTTGGTGTTGACGGCAGACACATGGTTACCAAAACCTCCTTCCGTTTCCTCAACACCCTCAACAACATCGGTGCTGCGCCCGAACCCAACCTCACGGTTCTTTGGTCCACCAGACTTCCCGAGGGCTTCAAGCGCTTCTGCGCAAAGGTTTCGATCGAGCACCACGCCGTTCAGTACGAGAACGACGACCTGATGCGTCCCATCCACGGTGACGATTACGGCATTGCTTGCTGCGTATCCTCGATGAAGATCGGCAAGGAAATGCAGTTCTTCGGCGCACGTGCAAACCTTGCAAAGTGCCTGCTTTACGCCATCAACGGCGGTGTAGACGAGATGACCGGCACGCAGGTCGCACCCAAGTTCCAGCCCATCACCTCCGAGTACCTCGATTACAATGAGGTTATGGAAAAGTACAAGGTCATGATGGAGTGGCTTGCAGGCGCATACGTAAATGCCCTCAACGCCATTCACTATATGCACGATAAATACTGCTACGAGCGCGCACAGATGGCGTTCCACGACAAGGAGGTTCGCCGCTGGTTCGCAACCGGTATCGCAGGCTTCTCCGTGGTTGCCGACTCCCTTTCCGCTATCAAGTACGCAAAGGTAAAGGTCATCCGTAACGAGCAGGGCATTGCCACGGGCTTCGTAACCGAGGGCGACTTCCCGAAATACGGCAACGACGACGACCGTGTTGACGAGCTCGCAAAGGAGGTTCTGCGCCTCTTTATCACCTACCTGCGCAAGCAGCACACCTACGGCAACGGTATTGCTACCACCTCGATCCTCACCATCACCTCTAACGTCACCTACGGTAAGAACACCGGCGCTACTCCCGACGGCAGAAAGTGCGGCGAGGCATTCGCTCCCGGTGCAAACCCCATGCACGGCAGAGATGAGACCGGTGCAGTTGCATCGCTTGCTTCCGTTGCCAAGATCCCGTTCCTTGATTCCCAGGACGGTATTTCCAACACCTTCACCATCGTCCCCTCCGCACTCGGCAAGACCGAGGAGGAGCGCGAGAATAACCTTATGGCTCTGCTTGACGGTTATATTCAGAAGGGCGGCTTCCACCTCAACGTCAACGTATTTGACCGCGAGCTGCTGCTTGA
>JAZOLJ010000119.1:0-3371 GCA_045652845.1 Eubacteriales bacterium
GAAATGCAGCTGCATTTCGGGGCTTTTTTAAATATTGCGCCGACGCCGTGCGGCGCATTCTGCCATGTAGGTGCAAAGTGCAACGAAGGAGAGCCCTGCTGCCCCTGCCGCCAGCGGTAGCAGGCTGGTTTCGGTCATGCCGGGTAGTGTGTTTGCCTCAAGAAAGCAGGGAACACCTGCTGCATCCTCTTTAAAATCGATCCGCGCAAAATCTCGCAGGCCAAGGGAGCGAAACGATAAAAGGGCAAGCTTTCCCAGCAGCTCTGCCTTTTCGGTGTCGATCGGCGCGGGGCAGAGCTCTACGGTCGCCCCCGGCGTATACTTGTGCTGATAGTCGTATATGCCGCCGTTTGGTATAATTTCCACGGCGGGCAGTGCCGTGTTGCCAAGCACGCCAACGGTAAATTCTCGCCCCGAAAGATATTCCTCAAGCAGCATTGGCTCGTTTGGTGTGAATTGCTTTAGTGCGGCGCGAGTTTTTATTTGAAAAAGCCCCACGCTTGAGCCGCCCGAAAGCGGCTTTAGGATCGCGGGGAGCCGCACGGCAGGCACTTTTTCCTGCGGCTGCCAAACGGCGCCTGCGGCAACGGGCACACCTGCCTTTGCTACACAAGCCTTGGCGCGCGCCTTATCGAGCGCGAGCGCGGCACTGCTCGGATCGGTGCCTGTGTAATGATAGATGTCTGCTCGCTCAAGCTCCTGCTGCAGGTCGCCCCCCTCGCCCGCACCGCCGTGCAGCATCAGAAATACGGCATCGGCGTGCCGCATGCTGCCGATGATCTCCTCGGTCAGCATGCCGCGATAGTCGTGTGCAAGCAGGCGGTGCTCGGTTTTTGCAAACGCCTCGATCACGCGCAGCGCACCCTTTGTCGCCACCTCTCGCTCGGGGCTGCAGCCCCCGTACAGCAAAAAAATATTCGTACGATCACCCCTATGCCACAATATGCCTTTTTCACAAAATCTGTCAATGCACGGTTGTTGACAAATATATCCGTGTGCGTTATAATGATAAATGGATTTTTATGGGAGGTGCGATATGGAGCTGATCCTTTTGGGCGTTTGTGCCTTTATTTTGATCTTTAATCTTTTTGTTTCGTTTTTGCGCGGCACGCGAAAGTCGCTTTTGCGTCTTGGCACTGTTGTAGCTGCTGCGGTTGCTGCGTTTTTCATGGCGCGTGGCATTGCGGGAAAATTCGGCACGGAGATCGCGTTGTGGATGGAGGCTACGCTTGGCACAAGCGAGAGCTTTGCCCCCTTGTTTCGCGGTGCGGCGTCGGCGAGTGATGCCATTGCCGTATTTGTAAAAATGATTTTTGCGCCCTTGCTGTTCCTTATTCTTTACGGTGTGCTAAAGGGTGTTTTGATCCTCGTTTACTGGGCACTGGCAAACGCCACAAGACCCGAGTATAGAGATACCGCCAAAAGCCACCTTATCGGCTTGCCCATCGGGCTGGTGATCGCTCTTGTTGGCATTTTCGTGTTTATTTCGCCCGTGTTTGGTTATTTAAACGTTACCTGTGATGCCATTGTGAAAATGGATCGCGGCACGGGGAACGAAGGTGTTGCCGAGCTTGCTGCCTACAACAAGGATTTTATCGAGCCTGCTAAAGCCACTCCCGTGCTCTCAAGCCTTTATCAAATGCTTGGCGTTAAAATATTTGATGGGCTAACCGTTGGCAAATGGCAAGAGGATAAGGTCTATTTGCGCTATGAGGCAGATGTGCTTGCCGATATTGTGGGCAACGTGCAGGTGCTTGGTGGCAAGCAGATCGAGCAATACGGTGAGGCGGAATGCGCCGCCGTTGATGCGCTTGCGGGCGATATTACAAAATCGCATATTCTTTCGGTTCTTTGCTCGGGGACTTTGAGCACCGCCTCTAACCACTGGCTTGAGGGTAAGAGCTTTATGGGCATTGCGCCGCCCGACGTTGGTGCGAGTGGCAATGCTTTGCTTCACGCATTTTTCACCGTTTTCTCTACCTCTACGCAGGAAAATGTCGGTGAGGATCTTGATTTCTTCTCGGATGTGTTCGCGCTTGCCGTGAAATACGAGCTGCCTGCCAAGCTGCGTGATGCCAACGATGATACGCTTGCCACCTTAATGACGCAATCTGCGTTTCTTTCTGATACGCAAGCCCTTCTCGCCACGCACCCCCGTATGGCACCCGTTGGCGTTGCGTTGCTTGACGTGGGCATGCGCAGTGTCTTGAAGGCAATGGGCTTGCCCGATGACGTAAAGGCATCGCACGGTGTGCTGCTTGGCGATATTGCCACAGCTCTTAAAAGCACGCCCGCGGCGGCAGACGGTGGGATTGACGAGGTGGCACTGCAGGCTTCGCTCACCGCCACCTTTGCCACGCACAATATTACCGTTAGCGCGGCGACCACGCAGCTGGTAGCGCAAGCGGTGGCGGAGCATTTTACCGCAGGTGAGCTTGCCGCGCTGACGTCGGAGCAAACGGTAGATAAGCTTGCCGAGCGTTTTCAAGTTGTTGACCTTGCGGGTCTTGCGGGCGCACAGTAACAAATAAGATAAAAGGGGCTGTCTCAAATGCCAAGGCATTTGGTCGACAAGCCCCTATGGTTTTTGTTTGGCGGCTAAACGCCGCCATTTTTACCCGCCAGACGGGTAAAAAAACACAAGCCGTGAGAATGATGCATCATTCTCACACGAAGAATTGCTGCAGCAATTCTTCGGATTCCCGGCCACAAAAAGCCTACCGTCGCCTTTTTGTGGCGAAGGGGGTGTCTCAAATTTGCAATTTGAGACACCCCCTTTTTTCTTTTGTGCATATGCTGAAAGGGAGGTGATGCTTAATGATCGCATATAAGTCCTATGACCGTGCGCGTGCGGTGGAATATGCCCGCCGCTATGCCTTTTCGCGCAATCCGCTTTTTTATAATTTTACCGGTATTGGCGGTGATTGCACCAATTTTGTATCACAGGCTCTGCTGGCAGGGAGCTGTGTGATGAATTACACTCCCGATTTCGGATGGTACTATCGCACCTCCGACGACCGCGCGCCCGCTTGGACGAGTGTGGAATTTTTTTGGGATTATATGACCGAGGCGCCCGAATTTGTTGCGGCGGGCGGCAATACGGGTCCCTTTGGTAGGGAAGTGGATGCCGAGGGGCTTGAGGTGGGGGACGTTATTCAGCTGGCAGACAGCACGGGCGATTTTTATCATACGCTCTTGGTCACGGGCTTCAGGGGCGACACGCCCCTTGTCAGTGCGCATTCGATCGACGCGCTCGATCGGCCGCTTAGCGACTACAATTATACCTCCCTGCGGTATCTGCATATCATCGGTGTGCGCGTGAGCGTGGATACGCCCGATTGCTTTGCCGATCTGCTTGCGGGCAGAGCACT
>JAZOLJ010000120.1:0-22403 GCA_045652845.1 Eubacteriales bacterium
CGGCGTTGCCGCGGAGCTTTTTGCTTATGAATATTAATATTGTCTGCCCCAAACGACCATGTGCTTGGCGGGCTTGCCGCAGCAAACACAGGTATCGGAAAGCTTTTCCTCGGTAAAGGGGATGCAACGGGATTTCACGCCCCCCGTCTTATCCTTGATCTCTTCCTCACAGGCAACGTCGCCGCACCACATAGCCTTGATAAAGCCGGGCTTGTTCTCGGCGGTGTCAAGAAACTCCTCAAGGGTGGTGGCGGTGTGCGTTTTCTCGGCGAGGTTTTTGCGTGCGCGCTCAACCAGCTCGCTATATACCTGCGTGAGCATTGCGGCAACCTCTTGTTCAACGTTGTCAAGCGAAACAAACTTTTTCTCGCGCGTGACGCGGCTGACCAGCACGCAGGAATTGTTTTCAATATCCTTAGGGCCGATCTCAAGACGAACGGGCACGCCCTTCATCTCATACTGGCTAAACTTCCAGCCCGTGGACTGGTCGCTGTCGTCAAGCTTTACGCGCAGGGTTTTAGCAAGGCGGTCCTTGATCTCGCCTGCCTTTTCCAGCACGCCCTCCTTGTGCTGTGCCACGGGAATGATGGCAACCTGAATGGGGGCGATGGCAGGGGGGAGAATGAGGCCGTTGTCGTCGCCGTGGGTCATGATGATGGCGCCGATCATACGGGTAGAAACGCCCCAAGAGGTCTGGTAGGGGTACTGCACGGTATTGTCTCGTGCAGTAAAGGTGATGTCAAATGCCTTGGCAAAGCCGTCACCAAAGAAGTGGGAGGTACCGCCCTGCAGTGCTACGCCGTTGTGCATCATGGGCTCAATGGTGTAGGTTGCTTCAGCACCTGCAAATTTTTCCTTTTCGGTCTTTTGACCCGTGATGGCGGGAATGGCGAGGGATTCAAGATAGAAATCCTTATACACGTTCAGCATTTGCAGGGTTTCTGCCTGTGCCTCTTCACTGGTTTCGTGCATGGTGTGACCCTCTTGCCACAAGAATTCGGAGGTTCTGAGGAACGGGCGCGTGGTCTTTTCCCAACGCACCACCGAGCACCACTGATTGTAGAGCTTGGGCAGGTCGCGGTAGGACTGGATCACGTTGCGAAAATGCTCGCAAAAGAGCGTTTCGGAGGTGGGACGAACCGCCAAACGCTCGGTAAGCTTCGTGCCGCCACCAAAGGTGACCCACGCGCACTCGGGGGCAAAGCCCTCCACGTGATCCTTTTCCTTGGTCAGCAGGCTCTCGGGAATAAACATGGGCATGTACACGTTTTCATGCCCGGTTTTCTTAAAGCGTGCATCAAGATCCTTTTGAATATTTTCCCAAATGGCATAGCCGTAGGGGCGCAGGATCATGCAGCCCTTTACACTGGAATAGTCCATCAGCTCTGCCTTTTTTACAACGTCGGTATACCATTGTGCAAAATCCTCATCCATCGAGGTGATCTGCTCAACCAGCTTTTTTTCTTTTGCCATGTCGGATTCCTTTCCTTGTTTCCGCGCGGAAACATGCATAGAATAATACATGATACATTATAATTTAAAATAAAGCAATTGTCAAGTCATCCCAACGCAAACCGAAAAAAGAATATAGAAATCGTCTGATTTCGGTTGAATTTTACAGTAAAATGTGTTAAAATATACCAAGAGCAATATTGAGAGGAGAGTAACGTATGAATCCTTCGGAGCTTTATTTAAAATGGTTAGAAAACGCCGACCCCGAAACGCGCGAGGAGCTTGCTGCTATCGCGGAGGATGAAAATGAGATCTACGACCGCTTTTATCGCAATCTTGCCTTCGGCACGGGCGGCATGCGTGACCTCATTGGTGCAGGCACTAACCGCATCAATTGCTACACCGTGCGCAAGGCAACGCTGGGCTTTGCGAGATATTTAAAGAAGATGTTTGGCGATGCGGCTGCCACGCGCGGCGTGGTGATTGCCCATGACAACCGCCGCATGAGCCGTGAATTTTGCATGGAGGCAGCAGGCGTGCTTGCAGCCGAGGGCGTGCGTGCCTTTATTTTTGATGCGCTGCGCCCCACGCCCGAGCTTTCCTTTGCCGTGCGTCATATCGGGGCTTCAGGTGGTATTATGATTACTGCCTCGCACAATCCTGCCGAATATAACGGCTATAAGGTGTACGATGAAAACGGTTGTCAGCTGATCCCGCGTTTGTCGGATATTTTGATCGATATTATCAGCGAGATCGACGATCCGCTCACCGTCAAGTCCCTTACCCTCGCCGAGGCAGGTGATCTGATCGTTACGCTGCCCCACGAGATCGACGAGGCATATTACAACGCGGTTTTGGGCATTCGTTTGCGCGAGGTGGACGCAAAGGCGCTGACTGTGGTCTATTCTCCCCAGCACGGCACAGGCAACGTGCCCGTGCGCGTGGTGCTTGATCGCTGCGGCTATAACGTGATCCCCGTGCTTGAGCAATGCGAGCCCGATCAGAATTTCAGCGGCACAAAAAATCCGAACCCCGAAACGAAGGAGGCATACGAGCTTTGCCTTTCTTATGCGAAGGCGGCGAATGCCGATATTGCCATCACCACCGACCCCGACTGTGACCGCCTGGGCGTTGCAGTGAAGGTGGGCGATGGCTACACGCTCCTCACTGGCAACCAATCGGGTGCTATTTTGCTTGAATATATTTTTTCCACACGCCGCGCGGCAGGCACACTGCCCGCTGATGCCGTGATGTGCAATACCATCGTAACCTCCACGCTCGGTGACCGCATTTGCGAAAAATACGGCGTTGGTGTAGAAAAAACGCTCACGGGCTTTAAGTTTATCGGTGATAAGATCCACACCTATGAAACCGAAAAGAATGCCACCTACGTGTTTGGTTATGAGGAAAGCTACGGCTGCCTGATTGCCGATTTTGCTCGTGACAAGGACGGCGTGCAGGCATCTTTGATGCTTTGCGAGGCGGCGGCATACTATAAGTCACAGGGCAAGACACTCGTTGACGTGTTAAACGAGCTGTATGCCGAGCACGGCTATTTTCTGGATGCGCAGACCAACATGGTGCATAAGGGCGCTGCGGGTGTTTCGAAGATCGCCGCGCTCCTTGAAAATCTTCGCCGCGACCCGCCCCACGCCATCGGCGATATTACGGTGACTGCAGTGGAGGATTATCTCAGTGAGAGCATGTGCCGCGCAGGCTTCACGAAATCAAACGTGCTGCGCTATCTGCTTTCCGACGGCAGCTTTGTGGCAGTGCGCCCCAGTGGCACTGAGCCTAAATGCAAATATTATTACTGCGTAGTGGGTAAAACAAGCGAGGAGGCTGCCGAAAAGCATGCTGCTCTGCGCGCAGTGTTTGAAAGATAAGGCGCAATTTCACAAATTGCACGGCGCGAGCCTGCTGAAAATGTGCAAATTGCAAAAAAATGATGAATTTTTCACAAAGCCCTTGCCAACAGGGAAAAAATAGGGTAAAATGTAAAATGGTTCAATTTGGTTTGTCCAAAAAAATTAAACTATAAAACGGAGGATTTTTACAATGTCTGTAAAAGTTGCTATCAACGGCTTTGGCCGTATCGGCCGTCTTGCGTTCCGTCAGATGTTCGGCGCAGAAGGCTACGAGGTGGTCGCTATCAACGACCTTACCAGCCCCGCAATGCTTGCTCACCTGCTCAAGTATGATACCGCACAGGGCTCTTACTGCGGCAGAATGGGCGAGAACGTTCACACGGTAGAGGCTACCGACAATTCTATCATCGTTGACGGTAAGGAGATCATGATCTACGCCGAGAAAAACGCTGCTGATTGCCCTTGGGGTAAGCTGAACGTTGACGTAGTTCTTGAGTGCACCGGCTTCTACACCTCCAAGGAGAAGTCCATGGCTCACATTCAGGCAGGTGCTAAGAAGGTTGTTATCTCTGCTCCCGCAGGCAACGACCTCAAGACCATCGTTTACAACGTAAACCACAACACCCTGACTGCTGATGACCAGGTTATTTCCGCTGCATCCTGCACCACCAACTGCCTCGCTCCTATGGCTAAGGCACTCAATGACTATGCTTCTATCCAGTCCGGCATCATGACCACCGTTCACGCTTACACCGGTGACCAGATGATCCTTGACGGTCCTCAGCGCAAGGGCGACCTTCGCCGTGCACGTGCAGGCGCACAGAACATCGTTCCCAACTCCACCGGTGCTGCAAAGGCAATCGGTCTTGTTATCCCCGAGCTGAACGGCAAGCTCATCGGCTCCGCTCAGCGCGTTCCTACCTGCACCGGCTCCACCACCATTCTCGTGGCTGTTGTGAAGGGCAAGGACGTTACCAAGGAAGGCATCAACGCTGCTATGAAGGCTGCTGCTACCGAGTCCTACGGCTACAATGAGGAGGAGATCGTTTCCTCTGATATTATCGGTATGCGTTACGGTTCTCTGTTTGATGCAACCCAGACCATGGTTTCCAAGATCGACGAGGAGACCTACCAGGTTCAGGTTGTTGCTTGGTACGACAACGAGAACAGCTACACCTCGCAGATGGTTCGCACCATCAAGTACTTCGCCGAGATCTAATTTCGTGACGCAGTATTAGGCGCAGAACAAAAAGCACAATAATTGCTTATAAAAAACAGCATCACATATCGCAAGATGTGTGGTGCTGTTTTCATTTAAGGTAGAAACCCTACGGGTTTTATTTTTTATGTGCTTTTTTAGTCGCCCTCACGAGCCTCGACGTACCAAGTACGCCTCACGGCTCGCGATGACGCCTTCTGCATCCCAATCCTGCGCCACGTCGGTGTCACGCCTGCGCCCCGAAATCACGCCATTTACACGCAAATTTTAAATTTCGGTGGAGAGCTTTGCCTTGCTTTTGAGAAAATTTGATGTTGGTAGCTGAATTCCGCGCCTCGCGATCACGCCATCTGCATCCAAAATTAGATCTCGGTGCTATAACTCACAGTGTAAAAAAGGGCATGCTACGGCATGCCCTTTTTTGTCGCGCTTTCGGGGAAGCTTGACGTAGGTTACTACGCCTGCGCCCCGAAATCACGCCGTTTACACCCAAATTTTAAATTTCGGTGCGGCGTAGCCGAAAATGCTATCACTTGATACATTGGTATGCATGCCTTATGCGGTGTGCATACTAAAAGCGGTGGTGATAGTATGAAACAAGAATCAATATTTTTATCGGGCAATGAATTGCCCGCGTTTGAAGGCTTAAAGCAAGATGCAAGGGCTGACGTGTTGGTGATCGGCGGCGGCATTGCGGGGATATTGACCGCACGCTTTTTGTGCGACGCGGGCTATCGTGTGCTGATTTTGGAGGCAAACAGGCTATGCCACGGGCAAACGGGAAGCACAACCGCAAAAATCACGGTCGAGCACGGGTTTTGTTACACGGATATAGCCAAACGGTATGGAAAAGAGGGAGCTGCGGTCTTTGCCGAGGCAAGCTGTGCGGCACTGGAGCAATACCGCTTGATGGCGGCAGGGGTGGATTGCAATTTTGAAACGCGCGACTTTTATGCATACGAAAAAAGAGATGCGCGCGTGCTGGAGCGTGAGCTTGAGGTGCTACACGCCATTGACGTGAAGGCCACGTGGGAAATGCCGCCTGAGCTGCCCTTTTCAACCGTTGGTGCCATTCGCGTGCGTGGGCAAGCGCAGTTCGATCCCATTCGCTTTCTTGCGGCACAGCTAAAGGATATTCGCGTGGCTGAAAACACACCCGTTGTGGGGCTTTTTGCAGGCGGTGCGGTTACGGCAAGCGGCAAAACGGTGCACGCGGCACACACGGTGGTTGCCACACATTTTCCGTTTTTGCGCTTTTTGGGTGGTTATCCCTTTAAAATGTATCAAAGCCGTTCCTACGTGCTTGCGCTGCAAAACGCCCCCGTGCCGCAGGGAATGTACGCAGACGGGGCGGGAAAAGGCGTTTCGCTGCGCGGTTATCGCGACGTGCTGCTGCTTGGTGGCGGCGGGCATCGCACAGGAACGGCCGGGGGCGGATACGGTATCGTGGAGGATTTTGCTGCGGCGCATTATAAAGGTGCGCGCGTGGTAGCGCGCTTTGCCGCACAGGACTGCATGACGCTTGACGGCATGCCGTATATCGGGAGGTACGGCGCGGGGTTAGAAAACGTATACGTTGCCACGGGATACGGAAAATGGGGCATGACCTCGGCAATGCTTTCCGCCATGATGATAACCGATCTGGTAACAAAAAAGCAGAACCCGTATGCCGATTTTTTCGCCCCGTCACGCCCCATACCGCCTCTGCGCTTCTTGCGGGAGACGGGTGCTGTTTTAAAGCATTATCTGCGCCCCACCGTACCGCGCTGTCCGCACCTTGGGTGCGCCTTGCGCTATAACAAGCAGGAGCACAGCTGGGATTGCCCCTGCCACGGGTCGCGTTTTGCGCCCGAGGGCAGGCTGCTCGATGCCCCCGCCCTTCGCGATCTTAAAAAGCCGCCGCGACGAAAATAACGAAAAAAGCCGCACCACGGTGCGGCTTTTTGTTATACCTTTTGCGGGCGAGGTGCTTCGATCGCCTTAAATACCGATTCGGGTGTTTCGCAAATGCAGAAATCATTTGCCACCTCGGGAGAGATAAAGCATTTGAGGATATACGAGCCGATTACCCCAAGCAGGCTATCCCAGTAGCCGTTGATGTTATAGAGCACAATGGGCTTATCGTGCCTGCCGAGGATCTTCAGGGTCAGGATCTGAAAAAATTCATCCAGCGTGCCAAGGCCTCCCGGTGTGATGATAAAGGCATCTGCCTTTTCCTCCATAATGGTTTTGCGCTCTGCCATGGTTTCGGTTGCGATCAGCTCGGTGCACAGCGTGCTAACGGGCTCCAGCGTGTGCATAAAATGCGGGGTAACACCAATAATGCTACCGCCCCCGTCATGCATGCCGCGGGCGGCAGCACCCATCAAGCCCGTAGAGCCTGCGCCAAACACCATGGTGTGTCCGCGCTTGGCAATGGCACGGCCAAGTGCCTCAACGCCGTCGATGTAAGCGCGATCAATGCGATCACTGGCAGAACCGTATAATGTAATATTCATAATAACTCCTTTCTGTGTGTTGCGTGCTTCATTCAGCCTACGCAAAGAGAATGTGTTTTGTGAAAGCAAAGGGTCAAGCGTTTGTTTTAAATCCGTTTTCTTTGTCCTTTAGTTCCTCAAGCTTGCCAATGCGGATCAGCTCTTTTTCCTTATCTTCCTTGCTCATCCAGATATAGCTGAAATGCATTTCCTTGCCCCTGAAGATGCGTTTAATATTTTGCGTGTGGCGCAGCAGCATTACAACAGAGGCAATGCCGATGATTGCCGCCCCCCACCAGCCGCCGGCAGCGCGCCACAGCCAGTTAAGCCCGTCAGCTCCAAATATGCCGTACACGACGGGAAGAATGATCACTGCCGTGATCGGCACGATGCAGATGTAGTCTACGATCAGCAGGATAATGATCTCGGCTGTCAGCATAAGACCGAACAAGCGGGGGTCGACAGCAAGTATCATGCCGCCAAACGAGGCAAGCCCCTTGCCGCCCTTAAAGTTCATCATAACAGGGAAGATGTGACCGATCACAACGGCAACGCCTGCAATCTCCGCTATGTACGGAACGTCAGCAAAGAGCAGGGGCATTAGCAGCATGACCGCTGTTGCCTTTAAAATATCAAACACACCGCTGAAAATGCCGACCCATTTGCCAAGCACGATGGTTGCGTTGGAGGCACCCGCGTTGCCCGAGCCCTTTTTGCGAATGTCAACGCCCTTGATGCGCCCGATGATGTAGGCGGGATTGATGCCGCCAACCAGGTATCCGATCAAAATTGCCAATATGATTTTCCAAGCCATTCTCTCACCTCCGCGGTTGGGATTTTCACATGATACTATTAGTATAGCATAGTTTGGGGAAAAATACAAGTGAGGAATTTCACCAGTTTGTTAAACTCCTGTTATTTTTTGATAAAATTTTGCATGAATTTTGCCTGTTTTACCGTAGCGATCTTGTTGACAAAGGGAGAAAAAAGGGTTATAATAAAATCAGTAAAAAAAGGAGGATTGAAAAATGACTGTAACCAAAGATAGTATTATCGGCGACGTGTTGGATCAAAACCCCGCAACCGCTAAGTTCTTTCTTGAAATCGGCATGCATTGCCTCGGTTGCCCTTCCGCACGCGGTGAGAGCATTGGCGATGCCTGCATCGTACACGGCACTGATGCCGATGCGCTGGTGAAAAAGATCAACGAGTTTTTGTCGGCACAATAATTGCCCGCATAACTGACACGGATACCTTTTGCTTGTGAACGGAAGCCGTGCTCGCGCATGCGAGCACGGCTTTTTTTAAAAATACGAGTTGGAGTATAATAAAAATGACAGTAGAACAGCTGTATCGTTTTTTTGAAGATAAATTCCCGCGTGAGCTCTCGGCTGAGTGGGATAACGATGGGCTTTCCTGCGCCCCTGACCTCAAAAGAGAGGTCAAACGGGTGCTGGTCGCGCTTGACCCAACCGCTGCAGTGGTAAAGCACGCCGTTGACGGTGATTTTGACGTGCTGCTCACACACCATCCGCTGCTCTTTCGCGGCATCAAGGCGCTTGTGCCCGTTGGTGCCGTGCCCACAAAGCTCCTCACGCTTCTTTTTGGCGGCGTGGCGGCAATCTCCTTTCACACGCGCCTTGATGCGGTCTGTGGCGGCGTAAACGATATTTTGGCAAAACAGCTTGAGCTTTATGACGTAAAACCGTTTGCTCCCGAGGGCGAGGTGCCCTGCGGCAGGATCGGTCAGCTGGTGGAGCCGATGGATGCCGCCGCCTTTGCCGCCAAGGCAAAGGCGGTGCTCCGTGCGCCTGCCGTGCAGATGGCAGGTGGAGGCACGGTACAAAAAATTGCCGTGTGCGGCGGTGAGGGTGCCGACTTTCTTGCGGCTGCCAAGGCCGCGGGTGCAGATCTGTTTCTTTCGGGGCGCATTGGCTACCACCGTATGCTCGATGCCCCCGAGGAGGGGATCGTTGCGGTAGAGGCGGGGCATTACGCCACCGAATTCCCGGTATGCGAGTATCTTGCGCGCCTCGTGCGCGAGGCAGATCCTGCCATAGAGGTAGAGATCCTTCCCACCACGACTATACAAATCGTATAAAGGAGATCACTATGACCTACGTCGTTGCCAATTTGCACGGTGCGCTTGATAAATACGAGGCGTTGCTGAAGGCCGTTGGATTTTCAAAAAAGGATATTTTGTACGTGCTGGGTGACACCGCCGATTACGGTGCCGATGCCGCAGCACTTTTAACCGAGCTCAGTATGTGCGAGAACGTGTATCCCATTGCGGGTGAGCATGATTTTCTCGCGCTCCGTATGCTCACGGGCTTTGACAAAATGCTCAAGGATGGCAGCATGCCCGATGCCGATTTCGCGGCTGAAATGACTGCATGGGCGTCTGACGGCGGCAGTGCCACGCTTGAGGGCTTTCGCGCGCTTGACGCCGATATGCGCGAGGGATTGCTTGACTACCTTTCGGAGTTTTCGCTTTATGAGGAGGTAGAGGCGGGCGGCAAGGAGTACGTGCTGGTGCATGCGGGCATATGTGATTTTGATGCCGCACGCGCGCTTGACGAATACGAGCCCGAGAGCTTTTTTCAAGTGCCGGACTGTGAGGAGTATTACAGTGACCGCGTTGTCGTTGTGGGGCACGTGCCTACCGCAAGCGGAAAAATTGAAAAACAGGGCAATTTGATTCGCATTGATTGCGGCGCAAAGGATGGCGGTAGCCTTGGTTGCCTTTGCCTTGAAACGGGCGAGGAGTTTTACGTTTGATGGCTGAAAAACCAAAAAAACAGCATACGTGTGCCGAAAATTTGCACAAAAAGCAGCAAATTACGCTTGATATTGCCGACCTTAATAACCTTGGCTGTGGGGTCGGTCGCGCATCCGATGGCAGAGCCGTGTTTGTGGCGGGTGCCGTGGCGGGCGATCGCGTGCTGGCAGAGATTATAAAAACAAATAAAACTTATGCCGTAGGAAGGCTGCTACAGGTGGTAGCCCCCTCGCCCGATCGCGAGGAGGGCTTTTGTGACGCGCCGCTTTCCTGTGGCGGTTGTGTGTATCGGCATCTTTCCTACGCACGTGAGCTGGAGCTGAAGCGCGATTACGTGCGGCATTGCTTCCGCAAGGCGGGGCTTTTTGACGTGGTGGTGGAGAACACCGCCTGCACAGGTGAAACAAGCGGCTACCGCAATAAGGCAGAATACCCCATTACGGTATCAAAAAACGGGCTTGTTGGCGGCTTTTATGCACAAAAAACACATCGCGTGGTGGCGGCAGAGTGCTGCGCCCTGCAGCCGCCCTTGTTTGGCGAGATATTACATACCGTTTGCGGCCTTTTGCACGCACAGGGGGTAACTGCTTACGATGAGGTAACGGGGCAGGGGCTTTTGCGGCATCTCTACCTGCGGGAGGGCAAAGGCACGGGTGAGATTATGGTATGCCCCGTGCTAAACGGTGACGGGCTCCCCGACGAAGCGGGCTTTGTGGCGGCACTTCGCGAGCGTTTTTCGCAAATCACCTCAATTTTGCTGAACATAAATAAGAAAAACACCAACGTGGTTCTCGGAAACACCTATCGCACGCTGTGGGGTAAGGATCATTTAGAGGATGTGCTTTGTGGCAAGCGCTTTCAAATTGCGCCGGTCGCGTTTTATCAGGTCAACCACGATGCCGCCGAGTTGCTGTACGGTCTTGCGGCAAAAAGAGCCGAAACGGGTGAAAAAAACGGGCTTTTGCTTGATCTTTACTGTGGCGCGGGCACCATCGGGCTTTCCATGGCAGAGTGCTTCGATGAGGTGATCGGTATTGAGATCGTGCCGGAGGCGGTTGCATCCGCCAAGCTGAATGCGGTGCGAAACGGTGTTGAAAACGCGCACTTTTACTGCGGCGATGCCGCCGATGCCGAGGGGCTGCTTGCCCCCGCAGAGCGCGAGCGCGGCGTGATCTCCCCCGACGTGGTGGTGCTTGATCCCCCTCGCCGCGGTTGCGACCGCGCTCTTTTGGAGTTTTTGGCAAAGCGCGCCGTGCCGCGCATCGTTTACGTTTCCTGCGGCCCCGATACGCTTGCACGCGATTGCGCGATCTTGAGGGAATTGGGGTATGAAATAGGCACCGTTACGCCGGTTGATCTGTTTCCGCGCACAGGGCACGTCGAGAGTGTCGTTTGTCTGACAAAGTCAGTCAAAGCGACGTGATATAGAACGCTTCGCGTTCGTGATATGTCGCTCGTGCGACGTAAGGATTTGGCTCTCCACGCGCCACAGGCGCATATCACGCTTGTGGGGCAAGCATATTACGAAAGCCAAAGGCTTCCCCTATCACGCACGACGCAGTTGTGCTATATTACGACGGCAACGCCGTCTATATCACTCCACCGCAGGCGGACAAAAGGAGCTTATTATGGCAAAAACGTCCCATGAGTTGGCTATAGAATTTGCAGTTGAGATAACTGAACTGTGCTCAAAAATAAAGGGGCGTCCCGAATATACGTATAACAAAGAAGAAGTCCGTTTGTGGAAATATCAAAAATCATCAACCAAACGGTTCAAGGCGATATCATGATAAAGGCTACAATGCGGCTATAAAATACATCATGCGAAAAGGAGAACGCAAAAATGAAAAAAATTTTATTGATCGCTAATAGCTTTGGTGAGGATGCTTCGCGCTATCTTTACGGTATTGCCCGTGCGGCGGGGAAGAATATTAAGGTGGCAACACTGCATATCGGAGGCTGCAGCCTGTACCGTCACTATCGCAACATGTTAAGCGAGGAAAAGGCTTACTTGTTTGAGTTAAACGGCATGTCCACGGGTTTGTACGTTTCGCTGAGGCAGGCACTGCTTTCTGATGAGTGGGATTGCGTGACCCTGCAGCAATGCAGCCCGAAATCGGGCGAATATGAGAGCTATTTGCCCTATTTACCTGCACTTTCCGAATACGTAAAAAAGCTGGCACCTGCAGCAAAGCAGTATATGCATATGACGTGGAGCTTTGCCGATGGCAGCAAACGCTTTGAAGCGACACCGTTTGCGGGCAGGGCAGAGATGATCCCCCATATCCGTGAGGCATACGTCAATGCTGCCGCATGCATTGGGGCAGAGGCGATCATCCCCTCGCTTGACGCAATGTGCAAGCTCTATGATGCGATCGGTGAAGCCACCTACCGCGACGGCTTTCACGCAAGCTGCGGTGTAGCGCGCTATATGCTTGGCTGTGTTTGGTTTATGGTGCTGTACGGTATCGATATTACGGGCAATACCTTCCGCGATTTTGACGTTGCGGTGACCGAGGAGGAGGTGCTGCTGGCACAGCGCTTGGCACGTGAAGCGGTGCTTGAAAACGGCTTTGGATTGAAGCAACGCAAAATGAAAGAAGAAAATATTGATTGATCTGCGCACGGTCGTGATGCTTGAGAAAACAGCAGTATGGAAAGAAGAAAAATAACAATAGATATTGCTCAATATCCGGCACCCTTTCATGGCATATTGCAAAAAGCGGTGCTCTATGACAGTAGCAGCTCGCCTGAGGCACGGGTGATTTTTGCAGACCTTGACGGGGGGTATTATTTAAAGCGCGCACCGCGCGGAGCCCTTGAAAACGAGATGCAAATGACGGCTTATTTTCACAAAAAGGGCCTTGGCACCGCCGTGCTTGGCTACCATTCGGGCGAAAAGCACGATTGGCTACTGACGGCACGCGTTTTGGGTGAGGACTGCACGCACGCGCAGTATTTGGCAGATCCCAAACGCCTGACCGATACCATAGCCACGCATTTGCGTGCGCTGCACGAGCTTGATTGCTCGGATTGCCCCGTGCAGGATCGCACAAGGGCTTACTTGGCAACGGCGCGGGAGGGGTATCTTGCGGGGCGGTGCGATTTTTCACTTTTTGGTGATAGGATCCCGTTTCAATGTGCCGAGGAAGCGTGGGGGACGGTGGAGAAAAGCAAGCATTTTTTGAAAAATGACGTGCTGCTGCACGGCGACTACTGCTTGCCGAATATTATGCTGCACGATTGGAATTTCAGCGGCTTTGTCGATCTTGGCAATGGCGGCGTGGGGGATCGGCATATCGACTTGTTTTGGGGCGCATGGACCTTGTGGTTTAATTTAAAGACCGATGCATATCGTGAACGCTTTTTCGATGCCTACGGCAGAGATAAGATAGAAGCGGAGCTGCTTCGCTCGGTCGCAGCGGCAGAGATGTTTGGGTAATACGGTGTTTGTTTCACAAAACAAATTTCGTTTTGCGCGAAAACATCCTGACACGGCACATGCTACCCCGTATAATAAGAACGGCAAATAAAAAATATAAGTTGAGAAGTAAATAAAGAGAGGTAAATTATGTATCGTATCGGCATCGACCTTGGCGGCACCAACATTGCTGTGGGCCTTGTGAATGAAAGGTGTGAGATCGTGCGCAAAAGCAGCACGCCCACTCATGCCACCACACGCACGGCACAGGAGATCGTTGAGGCAATGGGCGCGCTTTGTAAGGAGATCTGCGCGGCACAAGGAATAGAACTTTCGGAGGTTGAGGCGGTTGGCGTGGCAAGCCCCGGAATCGCGGATCACACAAACGGCGTGGTGGAATATGCCAATAATTTGCCGTTTCGCCATTTTGAAATTGCCAAAATGCTGCGCACCCTTATCGGTGTAGAAAATATACACGTAGAAAACGATGCCAATGCGGCAGCGTGGGGCGAGGCGGTGGTGGGTGCCGCACGCGGCACTGCGAATTCTGTTATGATCACGCTTGGCACGGGTGTTGGCGGCGGCGTAATTATTGATCGCAAGGTGATGTCCGGCTTTAACTTTGCGGGCGGCGAGCTGGGGCATATTGTGATAGAAAAGGGCGGCGTACCCTGCAGCTGCGGCAGAAGGGGCTGCTGGGAGTCATACAGCTCGGCAACGGCTTTGGTTCGCATGACCAATGAAAAGATAGAGGAGTGCGCCAAGACGGGTCGCAAGACCTCAATGACCGATATTGCAGCAAAAAGCGGCAAGGTGAACGGCAGAACGGCGTTTGATGCGATGCGTGCGGGTGACGATGCGGCACGCGAGGTGGTCGACACGTATATCTCATACCTTGCCACGGGTATCACCAACATTATCAATATTTTTCAGCCGGAGGTTCTGTCGATCGGCGGCGGCGTGTCGGGTGAGCGCGACAATTTGTTAAAGCCCCTCCTTCCGCTAGTAAATGCAGAAAAGTACGGTGCCGGCACTGTTGCCGATACCAAGATTTGTATTGCGGAGCTTGGCAACGATGCAGGTATTATCGGTGCTGCTTTTCTTGGTATTTGAGAATAGATAAACAAAAAAGCACCCCAACGGGGTGCTTTTTGCTATTAGTTGCGCTCATCAAGCGGGATGTAATCCTTTGCGGGGGTGATGCACTTGTAGGCGGGGCGAATGATGCGCTTGGCGGTGATATATTCCTCCATGCGGTGTGCGCACCAGCCTGCAACGCGGGCAATGGCAAACAGAGGCGTGTACATGCTTTCGGGAATGTTGAGCATGCGGTAAATAAGCCCCGAGTAAAGGTCTACGTTTGCACACATTTCCTTGGAAATCCCCTTGTATTTGCGGAAGATCTCGGGTGTAAGACGCTCAATTGCCTCAAGCAGCGCAAAATCGTTGCCAAAGCCCCTTTTCTCTGCCAGCTCACGTGCTTGCTTTTTTAGCATCAGCGCACGGGGATCGGATTTGGTGTAAATCGCATGCCCCATGCCGTAAATAAGACCGCTGCCGTCACCTGCCGCACCCTCCATGATCCGCAAGAGGTATGCCGTCAGCTCCTCATCGTCGCGCGGATTTTTTACGTGGCTCTTAATGTCGTCAAACATTTCCTGCACCTTGATGTTTGCACCGCCGTGACGGGGGCCCTTCAGTGAGCCGATCGCCGCACCGATGGCGGAATATGTATCGGTGCCCGAGGAGGAGAGCACGCGGCAAGCAAAGGTGGAGTTGTTGCCGCCACCGTGCTCGGCATGTACCACAAGACAAAGATCCAGCAGCTTTGCTTCCTCGTCGGTGTAGGATTTGTCCGGACGCAGCATGCGAAGGAAGTTTTCTGCGGTAGAAAGCTCGGGGCGCGGGTTATGGAGATTAAGGCTGTGGCCGCCAAACACGTGGCGGTTTACAGCGTATGCGTGTGCCGCGATGATCGGCACGCGCGCGATTAGTGACATGCTTTGGCGAAGCATATTGGCAAGCGTTGTTTCGTCGGGGTTTTCGTCGTATGCGTAAAGAGAAAGCACACCGGTTGCCATCTTGTTCATAATAGAGGGGGAGGGTGCCTTCATCAAAATATCCTCGTCGAAACGGGAGGGGAGATTTTCGAAGCTGCTGATTAGGCGAGAGAATTTCTCAAGCTGCTCCTTGGTGGGCAGATGCCCGAAAAAGAGCAGGTAGCAGGATTCGGCAAAGCCGAAGCGGTTTTCCTTTATAAAATTTTCACACAGGGTGGACATACGGTAGCCACGGTAGTAAAGTGCACCTTCTACGGGGGTGCGGTCGCCCTCGTTGATGATATAGCCGTGTGCGTTACAAACGCGAGTAACGCCCGCCATAACGCCGGAGCCGTCAGGCTCACGCAGACCGCGCTTTACGTGATAGTTGTCAAAAGCCGCACCGGGGATCTGGTATTCACCGACAGCTTCCTCGACCAATTCGCGCAGCAGCTCCGTTTTTTCGGCTTCGCTTGCAATATTTTTGTTTTCGAATTGCATAAATTGGGACCTCGCTTTTAAATGATTGGAATATATTATATCATATATCTCTCGCGTTTGCAAGATGTGTTTTGAAGAATTTCAAAATCACAGCGGCATATGGCATTCTCATCATAGCCAATGCTTGCGGCGAAAAGGAACAGTATAAATACATGCTACCGCGGCGGATGGCTGCACGGTATTTTTTAGCCTTTGGGGATGGATTTTTTGCGTGGGGGCGTCTTTTTCTTTTTGGCGGAAAAGCCAAAGGTGCCAACGCGCTTACCAAGCGCAAAGTATTCGCCGTGCGCGTAGGCACAAAGCCCTGCCTTTGCCATGTGCAGCTTGCCCTTATCGTCGAGTAGATCCTCGTTGGCGTAAACCGCTACAATAGCGGCAAGAAACATATCGTGAGAGCCAAGGGGCGTCACGTCGGTCACGCGACAGCAAAGTGAGATGGGTGCCTCGGCGATCAGGGGCACCGCTACCTCCTCTACTGTCAGCTTTGTGAGGTTGCATTTTTTAAATTTATCCACCTTGGCGCCCGTATACGTGCCGCAATAATCGGCGGCGCGCACCAGTGCGGTGGGGGTGAGGTTCAGGACAAATTCCCCCTGCTCCTTGATGATGCCGTGCGAGTGGCGCGAGGGTCTTACCGAAATGTAGGTCTTTGGGGGGATGGTGTTGATAATACCCGTCCAAGCAACGGTGATGATGTTGGCATTCTCCGCCGTGCCGCAGGAAACCATTACGGGTGGTGTGGGTGCCAGCATGGCACCGCCGCGAAATTTCACTTTTCCCATACCGTTACCCCCTTAAAATCGAATGCGAGAAACAGCCTTGGCCTTTCCCGTCACGGGATCAATATCAAAAAGAGCGCCCGAGGCGGCAATCTCGCCCTCAGCCACCGTGAAGCGGTGCGGCATGTGCGTGCGCAGCTTTTCGATCACGTTTGCGGGGGTAACGCCAAGAATACTGTTAACGGGCCCTGTCATACCAAGATCGGTAATATATCCCGTACCGTTTGGCAGGATCTGCTCGTCGGCGGTCTGCACGTGTGTGTGCGTGCCGAAGATCGCGGCAAATCGCCCGTCAAAATAGCGGGCAAGCGCCAGCTTTTCCGAGGTTGCCTCGGCGTGAATGTCAAGCACCGCGAGGTCATAGGTACGGCGTGCGCGATCAAGCTCGTTTTCTACGGCGCGAAAGGGGTCACCCAGCGCATCCATGAACACCGATCCCGATACGTTTACCACCAGCACGCGCCACCCCTCGGCACAGGTGACCACGCGCGAGCCCTCACCGGGGCAGGCTGCAGGGTAATTGCAGGGGCGGATTACCGCATGGGTGTCGCCCAAAAAGGTGTGTGCATCGCGACGGTCAAAAATATGGTTGCCGGAGGTGATAAAGTCTACCCCTGCTGCAAACAGTGCCTCTGCCGCCTTTGGGGAAAGCCCGTGAATATCGCAAACGTTTTCGCCGTTTGCAATCACCAGATCCGCACCCAGCGCACGCCGCTTATCCCACAGTGTGCTTTGTAAAAAGGGTAACGTGCGTTCTCCCACAACGTCGCCCAGTGCCAAAATTTTCATAGCTCCTCTTTTCTATACATACAAGATGCCCTTATACTATATCACATTTTGTACCAAAAAGCAAGCCCGCGTCGCCAAATGTGTGCCGGGTGGCGGATCATTGCGCTTGTATGGCGGTGCAATAACGATAAGAGCATCTTTTTTTGGCGGGGGCTTGTGTTGCGTTTTTCACAAAAAAACGAAAATTTTGGCAAAAACGAAAAAAACTCTTGACAATTGGCAAAAGTGCGTATATAATAAATAAGTCACTGTAAAAAGCGTTCCGGTAAGATACCTCGGTATTACCCCGAAACACGCTTCCGATTTTAAATTTAAGGAGGTGCTAACGATGCTCAGAACTTACCAACCCAAAAAGCGTCAAAGAAAGAAAGAGCACGGTTTCAGAAAAAGAATGAGAACTGCGGACGGCAGAAACGTTCTGAAGAGATGACGTTCAAAGGGCAGAAAGAGACTGACTTATTAAGTCCCGCGCCACATAGAAAACGACCGATGTCTGCGGCGACTGTCACAGGCATCGGGATTTTTCGTTTTTACGCATTTTTCTCTGTTATTCGTATTTATTTTTTATCTTGACGGAAGTGTAAAAAGGGGCAGTGAGCCATGAAGAATTACGCCATTAAGGAACATCATCTTTACAACAAGGCATTTCGCCGCGGCGAGCGGTTTGTTGGCAAAACGGTTGCGGTTTACGTGCTGCGTGATTATGCCGCAAAGCGCTTGATGCTTGCCAATCCCGAAAAGAAGTATTTCAACCGTGTAGGGCTGTCTGTTGGCAAAAAGCTTGGCGGTGCGGTGGTGCGCAACCGCGCAAAGCGTTTGCTGCGCGAGGCGTACCGCACGATCAAGGCGGAACACGGTATCAAAAACGGCTATCTTGTGGTGCTTGCCGCAAGAGATGAGATCCGCGAAAAAAAGGCCGATGATGTAACCAAAGATATGCTGCGTGCCTTCCGCACGCTTGGCATGCTTACCGACCGAGTATCATGAAGCATCTTGCAATTTGGTTGGTACGCTTTTACAGAAAAATTTTATCGCCCCTGAAGGGCAAGCCATGCTGTCGCTTTACGCCGTCTTGCTCGGCATATGCGATCGAAGCCTTTGAAAAGCGCGGCTTTGTTGTGGGGCTGATTTTGACCGTATGGCGAATATTGCGCTGTAATCCCTATTGTGCGGGGGGCTATGACCCCGTGCCCGAAACGGGCTTTCGCTATCGCGGCTCGCGCGATATCCCATACCCCGATGAGTGCTGTGAGGACGGCAGCGGGTGCCACGGGCAGGAAGGCACCGAAGAGATCGCGTCCGATTGTGAAGTGAGGGAGCCTGCTCCCGAGAGCACTTCCATCCATGGAAAGGAAAAAAATCTATGAAACAGAAAAGAATTGTAAGAGCACTGTCACTCGTGCTTGCGGTACTGCTTGCAGCCGTGATGATGGTTTCTCTTACGGGATGTGCGGGAAACACCGTTGCTACGATCAATTCCTCCTGGACCTCTGCCGATACCGATGCGGCAACTTATTTTTCTCGCATCGTGCCGATGAGCGCGGAGGCGCGCGAGATGCTTGTGGCAGCTTCCCGCGGCTACAACATGGCGCAGGAGGGCTTTGATAAAAATGCCGATGCGCCTGATCTTGGCACCGTAAATATGGAGGGCGTTTATGCAGCTCTTGAAAAGGTAAAGCCTACGGATGATGCATCCATCTCCCATTTCGAGGAGCTGAAGGCAACCCTTACCCCCGATACCGTGAAGGAGATTGTGACCCGTATGGGCGAAACGGTATCCCTTGAGGCAGACAACGGCCCCATTGATACCATTCTCGTTTGGATCGGTAAGTTTTTGCAGCTGCTGACCAAGATCACGGGCGGTAAATACGTGTTCGGCTTGTTCCTTTTTGCTATCGTGGTGGAGATCATTATGCTGCCCTTTGGCATCAAGCAGCAGAAAAATTCGATCAAGCAGGCGCAAATGCGCCCCAAGGAAATGGCGATCCGCAACAAGTATAAGGGTCGCACCGATCAGGCAACACAGCAAAAAATGGCGCAGGAGATCCAGAAAATGTACCAGGAGGAGGGCTTCAACCCCATGGGCGGCTGCTTGCCTCTGCTCATTCAGCTCCCCATCATTTTGGCATTGTATCAGATCGTAATTGACCCCTTGCGTTACGTGCTTGGCAAGGCGGCTTCGCTTTCCGCGGCACTCACCACCTATTGCACCACGGCAAAGGCTGCGGGCGGTCTTGGCATTTCCATCGGATCGGGCAAGGGTACGATTGAGCTGCTTTCCCAGGCCGGCAGCAACATTGATGGCCTCAAGAATTTTGCATATTTTTCGAACGCCGGCGATTGCTACAATGCGCTGACGACAAACGTGACTATTCCCGATTTTTATTTGTTTGGACAGAACATGGGTGCGATCCCCACCTTTAAGAGCATTTTGGTGCTGGTGCCGATCCTTACCTTCGTGTTCTATTTCTTCAGCATGAAGCTGAACCGCAAGTTCATGCCCCAGCCTGCCGTGCAGGATGCGCAGACCGGCTGCTCTAACAACATGATGGATATTACCATGCCTCTGATGAGCGTGTATATCGCATTTGTTGTACCTGCTGCCGTTGGCATTTACTGGATCTTTAAGAGCGTTCTTTCTACGGTCAAGTCCTTTATCATGAGCAAGGTCATGCCCGCCCCCGTGTTTACCGAGGAGGATTACAAGGCAGCCGAGCGCGCGCTGAAGGGCAAGAGCAAGCAGGAGAAAAGGCCTGCAGGTGACCGCGTGCGTCCCGACGGACAAAAGGTAAGATCGCTTCATTATATCGACGAGGATGACGAGCCGCTGCCGCCCCCCGTACCCGACAGGGTAGAGGAGCCCCAGCCGAAAAAGCAGGAGGCAGATGCGCCTGTGGATGTGGAAAAGATGTTTGACGTGCCCAATCTCAAAGAGGACCGCAAGCGTGACGACAATAAAAAGTGAGGAAAAGATCATGAAAAAGGAAATTACCGTTACCGCCAAAACCGTTGAGGAGGCAGCACTGAAGGCTGCAGCCGAGCTTGGTGCTCCCTCGGTTGAGGCGATCTCTTATACCGTTTTAGAGGAGCCGAAAAAGGGCTTCCTTGGCTTTGGTGCAGCACCCGCGAAGATCACCGCCACCTATCGCGCAAAGGGCGCGAATGCCGCAGTTGAGTTTATCCGCACGTTAGTTAGCGGCATGGGGATCGATGCCACCGTTACGTTAGCTGCGGGCGACCCTAAGGATGAAAACAAGCTGATCCGTGTAGAGGGCGAGGGCGCAGGCGCGCTGATCGGTCACCACGGTGACACGCTTGATTCTTTGCAGTATCTTGCAAATCTTGCCGCAAACAAAAAGATTGCAGGCGAGAAGCGCGATTTCTGCCGCATTACCGTTGACGTAGAGAACTACCGCGCAAAGCGCGAGGAGACCCTGCGTGCCCTCGCACGCAGAAAGGCAGAGCAGGTGTTGCGCTACAAGAAGAGCGTGATGCTTGAGCCGATGAATCCCTACGAGCGTCGCATTATCCACTCCGAGGTGCAGCATATCGAGGGCGTTTCCACCAACTCGATCGGCAGTGAGAACAACCGTAAGGTTGTAATGTATCTCGATACAGAGGCTGCTGCCACCACCACCGCAAGCCGCGATTTTGACGAGTTTGCAGAATTTTAATCTGATTTAAAAAGGGCACGGTGCGGGGCACTGCCGCAAGGCAAAACCCGCACCGTGTTGTGGTTTTTATGAAAGTTTACGATACGATAGCCGCCGTTTCCACCCCGCGCGGCAAGGGCGGCATTGCCGTGATCCGCTTGTCGGGGGCTGATGCCGCCGCTATCTTAAAAAAGGTGTTTGTGCCAAGCGGCACAAGCCCTTGGGCGCAGCCGCGCCGCGCCTGCTTTGGAAAGATCACCACGCCCTCGGGCGCGGTGCTTGACGAGGGGCTTGTGACCTATTTTGCCGCCCCCGCTTCGTTTACGGGTGAGGATGTGGCAGAGCTTTCCTGCCACGGCGGCGCGCTGCTGACCGAAACTGTGCTTGGCGCGGTGCTGGCGGCTGGCGCACGCCCTGCCGAGGCGGGCGAATTTACCGCACGTGCCATGATGAATGGCAAAATGGGGCTTTCTGCGGCAGAGTCGCTGGGGGCGTTGCTGGATGCGGGCACACGCGGTCAGATGGCGCTGGCTCGCGGCGGCATGGATGGTAGGCTTGCCGAAGCCACACGTGGGCTTTACGAGCGGCTTTCCGCTATTCTTTCGGATATTTATGCCAAGGTCGATTTTCCCGACGAGGATCTCAATAGCATGTCGGTGGAGGAGCTGCGCGCGGCACTTTGTGAGGTCAAGGCGCGCACCGAGGCACTTGCCGCCACATGGCGTGCGGGCAGGGCGGTGAACGAGGGTGTTGAAACCGTGATCTGCGGCCCCGTTAACGCGGGCAAATCTACGCTTTACAACGCAATCGTTGGGTATGATGCCGCTATCGTGACCGACGTGGCGGGCACAACACGCGATATTATCAGCGAAACGGTATCGCTTGGCAACGTTACGTTGCGCCTTTCCGATACGGCAGGCCTGCGCGAAGCTACCGATGCCGTTGAGCAGATCGGCGTGCAGCGTGCTGATGCCGCCATTGAACGCGCGGAGCTGGTTTTTGCGGTGCTTGACGGTAGCCGCGCACCCGATGCTGATGCACGGGAGCTGCTTGCGCGCTTAAAGCGTGTGCATGGCACTGTTGTGGTGGTTTTAAGCAAGCAGGATAAGGCATGCTGCTTTCCTGCGGAGCTGCTTGCGGATTTCGCACACGTGGTAACGGTTAGTGCCGCAACGGGTGAGATTTCCGCTCTGCAGGAGCGTGTGGAGATGCTGTATGCCACCGCTGAAATTGACCTCTCACACGATGCCGTTGTGGCAAACGCACGCCAATTTGCGGCACTTTCCCGTGCCATTGAGGCACTGAATGCCGCCGTGGCGGCACTCGATGCGGGTGTTCCGCTGGATGCCGCTTGCGTGGAGGCAGAGCTTGCCATGTCTGCCGTTGGTGAGGTGGATGGCAGAGCCGTTGGCGAGGATATCGTTGC
>JAZOLJ010000121.1:0-11105 GCA_045652845.1 Eubacteriales bacterium
TGCCCGTGCACATGCCGCAATCACGGCAAAGTGCGCGATCGATCACCAGCCTCCCGTCCTTTAGGTGTGCCGCCTTCATGGGGCAGGTGGCCTCTACTGCGCAGGTCCCACAGCCGCGGCAGAGCGATTCGCTGTAATCGCGCGTTTTGCAGCCCTCAACGCCAAAATCGTTGAGAGATGGCTTGATGCAGCTATTGGGGCAGCCGCCGATACCGATCTTAAATTTGAGGGGCAGAGCGGCGTGGCTCCAGTCCTCGGAAAAGACTTTATGTACCTTGGCGGCAAGCTGCTGCGTGTCAATATTGCCAAACACGCAGGTCGGGCCCTTGCAGGCGGTAATGGGGCGCACCTTGGCACCTGTTCCCCCAAAGGCAAGCCCGTTTGCGGCGGCAAAGGCTTCTGCCCTTTCAATATTATCAAAGGCAATGCCGGGGATCTCTACCGTTTGGCGCGAGGTGCAGATCAGTCGCCCGTTTCCGAATTTTTCGGCAAGCTCGGCAAGAGCCGCAAAATGCGCGGCGGTAAACACGGTCCCCACGGGCACCACGCGCCCCGAAAAGCATTCGGTGCCTCGATTGCGCAAAAAGCCGCGCCCCTTTACCTTTATTAAATCCTCTTTTTTGATCATAAAGCAGTCTCCTTTTTTTGCGCACCGTGCGTTTTACAAGAATAAGTTTAGCACTTTCCCCCCTGCTTGTCAACAAGTTGCGAAAAAAGCAAAATTCTTATTGACAATCACGGCCTTTTGTGTTAAAATTTGTTTGTAATACTATCAGCAAAGGAGATTTTTCCGATGAAAAGAATCACCACCATCGAAACTAAGGATATTGCAAAGACCGTGACGACCGGCGGCTGCGGCGAGTGCCAGACCTCTTGCCAGTCTGCTTGCAAAACCTCTTGCGGCGTTGCAAATCAGCAGTGCGAGAACAAGTAATTTGTTGTTGCCATAAGAGGCTGATTCATTAACCCAGAACAAAAACTGCGCCTGTAAGTCAGGGTATAATTTGTGCTGAATTTTGAATTTTAGTCTCTTTAATGTTGAAAACCGCCGAAAAAACGGCGGTTTTCTTCATTGTTATGCAGTTTTTTAGGCGCGCTCTCGGCACTCGACGTACCTTTGTACGCCTAACGTGCCGAGATCACGACTTTTGAGCTATGTCTGAGCCCCTATATTTGTTTTGGAGGATCTTATGGTACATCAATATAAATTGAACGGATATAACATTGTGTTGGATACCGCAAGCGGCTCGGTGCACGCGGTGGATGAGGTGGCATACGACATTATTGCCATGTACGAGCAGCATGACACCGAGCAGATCGTTGCCGCGGTGCTTGAAAAATACGGCGACCGCGCGGACGTGACGCGCGAGGAGATATTGCTTTGCCTTGATGACGTGGCGGATTTGAAGCAGGCAGGTAAGCTTTTTTCGGCTGACCCTTACGAGCAGCTGGCACAAAATTACAAAAACAACAGCAAGGTAGTAAAGGCACTTTGCCTGCACGTGGCACACACCTGCAATCTTTGCTGCGAATATTGCTTTGCGGGGCAGGGCAAATATCAGGGCAAGGATGCACTGATGAGCTTTGAGGTAGGAAAGCAGGCGTGTGATTTTCTTATTGCCAATTCGGGCACGCGCCGCAACCTTGAGGTTGACTTTTTCGGCGGCGAGCCGATGATGAATTTTGAGGTGGTAAAGCAGCTGGTTGCCTACGCACGCTCGATCGAGCAGGAAAAGGGCAAAAACTTTCGTTTTACCTTTACCACCAACGGTGTGCTGCTTGACGATGAGGTGATGGAGTTTCTCAACCGCGAGATGAGCAACGTGGTGCTCTCGCTTGACGGCAGAAAAGAGGTAAACGACCACTTCCGCAAAAACGCGGCAGGCCGTGGCAGCTACGATACCATTGTGCCCAAGTTTCAAAAGCTGGTTGCCTCGCGCGGCGGCAAGAACTACTACGTGCGCGGCACGTTTACGCACAACAACGTAGATTTTACAAACGATCTTTTCCACATGGCAGACCTTGGCTTCACGGAGCTCAGCATGGAGCCCGTTGTTTGCCCACCGGATGACCCTTACGCGCTCACCCGCGAGGATCTGCCGAAGCTCTTCGAGCAGTATGAGATCCTTGCTAAAGAGATGCTGAAGCGCGAAAAGGAGGGCAGACCCATTACCTTTTATCACTACATGCTCGACCTCAAAAACGGCCCCTGCATTTATAAGCGCATCACGGGGTGTGGATCGGGCACCGAGTATATGGCGGTAACGCCTGCGGGCGAGCTTTACCCCTGCCACCAGTTTGTGGGTGATGAAAAATATAAGCTTGGCGACGTGTGGAACGGTGTCAGCAACACCGCCGTGCAGGATGAATTCCGCCGCTGCAACGCCTACGCACGCCCCGAATGTAAGAATTGCTGGGCAAGGCTGTATTGCTCGGGCGGCTGTGCCGCGAACTCCTATCACGCAAGCGGCAGCATTGGCGGCATTTACGAATATGGCTGTGAGCTCTTTAAAAAGCGTATCGAGTGCGCCGTGATGATGCAGGTTGCAAAATCGGAGCAGGTATGAAAACGCCGATCGTAGATTTTGTGCGCCGCTACGCCACGCGCGGCGGCGCACGCTTTCATATGCCGGGGCACAAGGGCAAGCCCTTTCTTGGTGTTGAAGGTGTCGATATGGGGCGGCTTTTTCTGCCCCCCGAGCAAATGGATATCACAGAGGTTGCGGGTGCTGACGTGCTTTATGATGCCGCGGGGATTATTGCGGCAAGCGAAAATAACGCCACGGCTCTTTTTGGCAGTGCGCACACCTATTATTCCGCCGAGGGCTCAACGCTTGCCATCAAGGCGATGCTCTCTTTGGTGGCAATGAGCCTGCCGCGTGGCACACAGCCGCACTTTTTGGCGGCGCGCAACGCACACAAATCCTTTTTGTTTGGTGTGGCTGCGCTGGATGCCGCAGTAACGTGGATGTACCCCTCGGCGGCAGCACACCTTTGCGCTTGTCCCCTCACCCCCAACGATGTGAAAAATGCCCTTGAACGGTGCGAAAAAACGCCGCATGCCGTTTATCTTACTTCGCCTGATTATCTTGGAAACGAGGCGGACATTGCAGGCATTGCTGCGGTTTGCAGGGCGCACGGCGTGCCGCTTTTGGTGGATAACGCACACGGTGCATATCTGCAATTTTTATCGCCCTCTCGCCACCCCGTAGCCCTTGGTGCCGCCGCGTGTGCCGATTCGGCACACAAAACGCTGCCCGTGCTCACGGGCGGTGCGTATTTGCACATTGGCAAGAATGCGCCGCACAGCTATGCTGAAAATGCGCGCGCCGCGCTTTCGTTTTTTGCCTCAACCAGCCCCTCATATCTTGTGATGCAGTCGCTTGACCTTTGCAACGCCTATCTTGCTGATGGCTACCCCGCGCGCTTATCTCTTTGCATGGCGCGTGTTGAAAAGGCAAGAAGGGCACTTGCGGCGCACGGCTTTTCCGTGATTCGTGGTGAGCCCTTAAAGCTTGTGATTGAGGCGGGCAAGAGTGGCTATACGGGTGAAGAGCTTGCCCGTGCGTTGCGCCGAAGCCATGTTGAGCCCGAGTTTGCCGACGCTGATTTTTTGGTGCTGATGTGCACGCCCGAAAACGGGGAGGATGATTTCGCGCGCCTGCTTGCAGTGCTTTGTGCGCTGCCCATTCTGCCGCCGCGCGCCGAGGCGGCAAGCTTGCCGCAAATTCGCCCCGTGGCGCGGCTTTCCCTCAAAGAGGCGATGCTCTCACCTACTGAAACGGTGCCGCTTGAACGGGCACTGGGGCGTATTTGTGCCACACCCGCCGTTTCTTGCCCCCCCGCAGTTCCCATTGTGGTGGCAGGCGAGCAGATTGACGCGGATGCCATTTTGCTGTTTGCGCATTACGGTATAGATGCGATTTCGGTTGTGAAAGAATGATTTAAAATAACAAAAGGGCTTGGTGCCACGCACCAAGCCCTTTTGTGTGTAACGTTATTTTTTGCCGTTGCGCACCTGTGGCGGTGCTTATTTTGTATTCTCCTTGTCCCCAAAAAGCCCAAGCTGATCGTAAAGCCTGCCGCGCTGCCCGGCAGAGTGCAGCATGGCAAAGGGGCGAACGGGAGCGCGCAGCATGCGCCGCACCACCCAAAACGGCAGGAAAAATACCAGTAAAACAGGGTGTTTTTCGGTTATCTGCCATTCCTCTTGACATTTTTTTCTCACATTGGCAAGGGCGGTTGACAGCGCGTTTTTACCCCCTTCACGGTGGAGCGTGACCACGCCGCTGCCCGCAAAATCGCGGTTTCCCTGCCCAAAGTTGCCGCTTGCCATAAAATCGGCAAAGAGTGCGTCGGCTAGTGCTGCGTCGCCCCCCGTAAAGGGAGATTTTTCCGCGGGCAAGCCGAGGTGACGGCAGCAGGCAAGGGTAACGGCTTCGGCAAAGCGGTAAAGCCCCACCTCGCCGAGCACCGCCTGTAGCTGTGCGTGTGTTTCCTTTCGGAGATCCTTTGCCACAAACAGCGCCCAATCGGAGATCTGGCGGAGCCCCAGCCCGCCCTCGCGCATGTGCTGTTGCATATGCAGCAGCAGGATCAGTGCTTGCTGCAGCTCGCCTGCCACGGGGAAGCATTCTCCCGCTATCGTGGCGGTCCTTGCGGTGGTGAGGGTGTTGGCAAGATACGCCCGTAGCTTTTCTCCCGCCTTGCCCTGTGGCAAGCCCGAAACCGTACGATGCAGCTCGATCTTGCAGCCGCCCTTTTGATAAACGGTATGATGGTCGCCCTCTTTGTCGGCTTTTAAGAAGCCGTGCGAGGTGAGAAATTCGCCAACGGTGTCAATGTGGCGTTCGTGGAGGAGGCAGTCAATATCCCCCGCCACGCGCAGATCGGGCGTGGGGTAAAGGGCGGCAACGCTGTCGCCCTTCAAGATCACGGCAGGAATGCTTTCTGCCGCGAAAAAGTCACAAAGGTGTGCGCGGCACTTGGCAAGTCGTGCATTTTGCCGCAATAGGGTTACGGTTTTATCCTGCAAATCAAGCAGCTTCTCGCGTGCGAGCGCATCCTCGGGGAGCGAGCCGAGTGCGTCACCCACCACACCGAACACCGCGTGGGCTTCGGCAAGCCTTAACACGTTGCCAAGATCGGTGCCCTCGGGTAAGGTGATCGGCTCTCTGAAGAGTGCGTGAGAAAGCAGGGCGGCAAGTGCCGCCTCATCGGCTTTTGCCTGTGCTGCGGCAGCGCGCTCCTCGCCATCCTCAAGAAACAAAAAGATCATTACCGCGATCAGCTCGTAGGGCATGGGACAAAATTCGCCGGGATTGACCTGTGACATGAGAAAAAGCCCCACGTAAGAGAGTGCCAGCGCGCGGGAGAGGGCGTCCTTGTTGCGGCAAATTGCCTTGCCGCGCCGCCAAAAGAGAAATGCGTACGCGAGTGTGCCCACAAGTCCCATACCCGCCACGATCTGCGGTATCATCATATGATACCAGTTCATGGCAAAGGTCTTGGGGTTGTAAATATCGGCATTGCCCGTGTAGCCAAGCCCCACGCCGAATACGGGGTGATTTAAAAAATCCCACACGGCGCGGCGCAGCAGCAGCACGCGCGGCTCGTCGCCCTTGATAAATCCGCCCTCAAAGCGGAAGGAGTAAAATTTTACAAGAAAGCCGCCCGCCGCAATAGCGGTAACGGCGAGCACTGCCAGCAGGATAAGGTTGCGGCGGCGGTGATCCTTGTCGCGCCGCAAAAGATACACAAAGCAGAGTGCCGCCAACACCGTGCCCATTACCATGCCGCCGCGCGAGCCCGTGAGGAGCAGTGCGGCGTAAAAGAGAAGGGCGGGCAAAAGATGCCACCCACGGCCTCTCGCCGCATGGTAAAAGGGCGCGGGGAGTGCCAGCAGCAAATAGGTGGCGTATACGTTGCGGTTGTCAATGCTGATAAGGCGCAAATGCCCAAAGATCTCAAGGTCATCCTGCATCCAAACCAAGCGCTCGGCGTAAAACAGCAGGGTAAAGAAGGCGGCGTAAAGCCCCACTAAATAAAGGCCCGTTAGCAGCAGTGCCTTTGGGTCGTAATCGCGCCCTCTTGCAAGCGCGGATTTTAAAAGCAGATACAAACCCACCATGCCAAAGCCAAGCCCTGCCACGTAATAAAGCGTGGCGGGGGTAAAATATTCGGCGGCACCAAGGCATCCCACGCCCCCAAGGGTAACAGCTACCGAAACGGCAACAAGGGGTGCGAAGGAATAGCCGATGCTGTATTGCCCGCGGTAGTAAATAAAATGAAAGAGAAGGGCGGCGACGGCAGGCGCGATCATCCACACAAAGGGGATAAAGAGTGCGTAGCCGTCATAGCAGGCACTGACCAGCACGGTCATGAGTAAAAAGGGAGTGGTGGTGGCAAACGCATCGTCGGAGGTGACGAGGATCAAGAGGATCAGCCACACGAAGGTCATTGCGCCCGCAACCTCAAGAGAGAGCGCCGTAAAGGTGCAGCCCGCCGCGAGCAGCAGTGCGAAAAACACGGGGGAGAGCCAAAAACGGCGCAGAGAAAGCAGCCACGCGGGTGCGGTGGCGTGAAGCTCTCTTTGCCCTACTGCTTGTGTCATAGCTTACCTCGTTTGTTCCTTTTTCTTTAAAAATGCTGCGTATGTATCCCGTATTTCGGTGGCGGCGCGCTCCCACGTAAAGTGCGCCAAGCGCGCGGCGGCACGTGCGGGGTCTGCCTTTTGCTTGCCCGTGATCACCTGCTGCATCAGTGCGGCGAGAGCGCTCTCATCCCCCAAGGGGTAATAGATGCCGTATCCGCCCGAAACCTCACGGTTGGTGGGAATATCCGAGAGCAGCAATGGCAGCCCTGCCGCCATCGCTTCGGTTTGCGGTGAGCCAAAGCCCTCGTAAAGGCTGGGAAAGACAAGTGCTGCTGCTTCACCCAGCAGCTTGGCGCGATCACGCTCCGACACAAAGCCGGGTAGGCGAATATCCGCCCCCACGGGGGCGTTTTTTGCAAGCGTTACGATCTCCTCGCTGCCAAAGCCCTGCCTGCCCGCCAGCACCAACGCGTAGTCGGCGGCGGCAGGAAAGGCTTGCTGCAGCAGGGTGTATGCCCCAATGGGGTCGGTGAGATTTTTTCGCTTTTCGAGCGTGCCCAAAAACAGGAAAAATTTGCGTTTTTTAAGCCCCGTCAGCACCTCGTTTTCATAAACGGGCGGCGTTTCCTCGGCGGTGGCACGGGTATAGTGCCCGGGGGGCACTGCCACCACGCGCGCGGCGGCACGAGGAAAGCGCATACAGATCTCCCGCTGCATCGTCTTCGACACCGTAAATATTACGTCGGCGCGCTTTATCGCGCGGCGCACCATAAAGCGGTTATAGGCGGCGTAGATGCGCGGTAGCGTTTCGGGGTGATGAAAGGCGGTAAGATCGTGCACCGTTACCGCCACAAGTGTCGTTTTGGGGGGCTTTTTCGGTAGTGCGTAGTTGGCGTAATGTACCACGTCAAAGTCCTTTAGCTTTTTGCGGTATGCGGGCGAGGCAAGATATTTTAGATACGCCATGCGCGCCGCCCTTCTGCTGCCCGAGGGGGTAAAATCCTCCCGCGTGACGGCGGTATCGGGCAAGGTCGCCAACGCTTCGCCAAGATAGCGTGCGTAGCTGCCAATGCCCGTGGCTTGATGCAGTTGTAAGCCGTCGTCAAGTAAAATTTTCATACCGTTTCCTTACAAATTGAGATTTTGAAACGCCTCAAGGGCGCGCTCCCAAGAAAAATGCGCGGCGGCAAAGCTGTGTGCCGCGTGGCCGACCTCGCGGCAAAGCAGGGGGTCGTCAAGCAGGGCGTTTGCCGTGCTTGCCAGTGCCTTTTGGTTATCAAGCACAAAAATTTCTTTGCCGTGCGTGGCGTTGATGCCCTCAGCCCCCACGCTGTTTGTGAGCACGGGGAGGGATGCCGCCATGGCTTCTAAAATTTTGGTTTTCAGCCCCGTACCAAAGGCAATGGGGCAAAGCGAAAGCTGCCACGTCTTCATCACGCGGGCAAGATCCGCCACCTCGCCGAGGAAAACAAGATTTTCCACGGTGGCAAAGCGCTCTCGTACCTCGCTCGGTACGGCACCTACCACCTCAAAGCGATAGGGCTTTTTTAGGTGCGGCAAAATATCGCGCACGATCCCCTCAAGCGAGGCAAGATTTGCGGCAACCGAAAAATTGCCCACAAGCCCCAGCGTGCGGGGGCTTTTTTCGGGGCTTGTGGCATCAAATGCCGCCATATCCACACCCGTTGGTACGGTAACGGCAAGCGGTTTGCCGAGGCGCGCATTCAGGCGCGCGGTTTCTTTTTCTGAAACCAAGATCACGCCGTCGGCGGTGCTCGCATAGCGAATTTCCGCGCGCTGCAGGCGTTTTTGCTCGCTTTTTAAAATCAGCTTTCCGATCCTGCCGTGGCAAAAGAGGCGCTCGGCGGTGCGGCTCATGCCGCCCGCGTACCGCCCCGCGATCCCTGCGCTGCCGTCAAACGCGGCAAGCTGGCGTGCGTAGCGCACCGACAGGAGATCGTCAAGGTCAAGCAAGCAGCGCACCTTGCCGCAAAAGTCCTTCATGTAAGGGGCAAGGCGTATCATATCAAATATCATCACGTCGGGCGCAAAGTCATTGGCGAGTGCCCGAAGCAGACGGCGGTTTTTGCGGCTGTAATACAGCGCGCATTGCAAGGGCTCGCCGCCAAGCCCCGCACGCCCCACAAGATTTGCGCCCTTGGTCAGCGCGCCGATGGGTGCGGCAAAGCGCACCTCGCGCACAAACGGGGGCGTGCCCTCAGGCGTGCGCGGCTGATCCCATTCGGGGAATACGAACAGGGCAATTTCATAGCCGTATTTCTCGTGTAATCCGCGGCAGTAGTGGTAAAGCGATACCTTTCTGCCGCTGTTTGCGGGCCAGGGCAGGCGTGAGGTTACAAATAGCAAACGCTTACTCATAGCCACTCCCCCTCGCGTGCTAAAATTTGGTCAACGCAGTTATAAAGGCTTTCGCCCACAATATCGGCGTGCAGATTTCCGATGGCGGCGGTGCGGCAGCTAGCACGCCGTCCTGCCTCGATGTCGCCTGCACTGTCGCCGATCATAAACGAGGCGGCAAGGTCAATATTGTAGCGTTTGGCGGCGGCAAGCAGAAGCCCCGGGGCGGGCTTGCGGCAATCGCACACACGCTTGAGTGCCGCAATCTCCCCCGCAAAGCCACCGTCGGGGTGGTGGGGGCAGGTGAAAATATCAGTAAGATACGCGCCCTCGGCGGCAAGCAGAGCCTCAAGCCTTGCGTGTATCTCGGCAAGCCCCGCCTCGCTCACCTCGCCGCGCGCCAGCACGGGCTGATTGGTAACCACGATCACGGGAATATGACGCTCGTTGAGCCTGTGAATGGCGGCGGCAGCACCGGGGAGAAGCGTGAGCTGCTCGGGCGAGGTCACGAACCCCACGTGGGCGTTTATCGTGCCGTCGCGGTCAAGCAGCACGGCGCGCTGCGGCTTTTTGAGGTTGCCGCGCGCCACAAGCCCCGCGGCAAGATCGCGCTCTGCCTCGGCAAGTCGCGCGGGCGTGCCTATATCCCTCACGTATTCGGGGGAATTGTAGGCAAACAGCCGCCCCTCGGCGGCAAGGGGCTGCAGCACCTCGCGGTCAAGATCGGTCTTTTTCACCTCGGTAAAACGGGAAAGGAGGGCAGGGGAGCAGAAATGCAGCCCCGCATTGGTGCGGTTTTTCGCGGCGCGTCGCGCGGGCGCAGGGGCAAGAAAGGCAGTCACACGGTCCATTTGGTCGCTTTCTGCGATCACGCTGTCGTGGGGGTGCGTGCTCGGGTGGGTCAGCACGGTAACCGTGCCACCCTTTTCGCGGTGAAAGGCAAGAAAGCGGTTGAGGTCAACGTCAAACAAAAGGTCGCCGTTCAGCAGCAAAAAGTCGTCACCCTCAAGCTCGTTTTTCAGGAGCGCCAAAGCCCCCGCCGTGCCAAGCGGCTCGCGCTCCTCCACGTAGGTGATCTGCACGCCAAACGCCGCGCCGTCGCCAAAATAATTGCGAATGACCGCGCCAAGATGCCCGATCACGAGCACGATATCAGAGAAGCCCTCGCGCCGCAGCACCTCTATCTGGCGGCAGAGCACGGGCACGCCGCCAAGCGGCAGCATGGGCTTGGGGATATCGCGCGCAAGGTCCGCGATACGCGTGCCCTTTCCGCCTGCCATAATGACCGCCTTCATGCTGCCACCTCCTTTATAAGCTAAAATACTTATACAGAATATATTATACACCCAAATTCCCGATTTTGCAAGAGGGCGGCGCACGAAAGGGGAAAAGCTGGCGCTCGGTGTTTGCTCCTCCCCTGTAGGGGCGACCAGTGGTCGCCTGCGGGCGTTCACTGAACGCCCCTACGAGCGATTGCATACAAGGCGTGCGGTGTTTGCCCTCGCCTACGGCTTCGTTACGAAGCTTCCAAATGCATACAAACCATATCTTTTTACTTTTTTCATCTTTTTGGGTCATATCTATTTACAACGCAGAACAACCAAAATAAAATTTTTATTTGCCTACTTGACAGAAGGCGGGAATAGTGTTAAAATATCCGTGTATAATATATTTATAGGCTATGATGGAAAAAAGTAGCTGCGAGAGCGATCACAGAGAGCCGTGGGGGCTGAAAGCACGGCATTGGCGCGCAGTGAAAGAACATTCCGGAGCTCCCGATCGAACCTTACCCTAGGTTAAGCAGTAGGCTCGGGCGTGGCGGCACGTTACAGCCGAGGAATATTGCTTTTGGCAGTATTCGTGAGGAGCGAAAGCTCAAATGCGGGTGGTACCGCGAAGGCTCGTCCTTCGCCCCGAAGGTGCAATGGCACTTTCAGGGGCGTGATTTTTTTGGATCAAATTTGCAAAACAGCCTTCTCCTGCGGGAGAAGGGGGACCACGATAGTGGTGGATGAGGAGTCGGGGCATGTGCGCCGCCACCCACAAAGAATGCATGCGCATTCTTAGGATGAGGAGTTGGGGCATGTGCCCCGCCACCCACAAAGAATGCAAGGGCATTCTAAGGATGGGGAGTCGGCGCATGGGCGCCCCC
>JAZOLJ010000122.1:0-19701 GCA_045652845.1 Eubacteriales bacterium
TTTTTTTGCGCACCAAGGAGAACCGAAGAGGGAAGACCCGCCCGGCGGTCCTCCCGGCGACCGATTGCGGTCGTGAATCTCCGCAGGAGCCCCAACACAAAAGCCACCCCCGTGAACGGGGGTGCCTTTTGTGTTGCCGCCCCCGCGGGGGCGGCAAACTTCGATGAAAGATTCAGCCCTAACTTTAAAATTTGCTATTGCAACGGTGAATCTTTAATGCCACACGCATAGCGTGTGGATGGAGTTCGATTCTTCGCGCAAAAATCGAAGATGGAAGAACCGCCACGCGGTTCTTCCGGCGACCGCTTGCGGTCGTGAATCTCCGCAGGAGCACCGTGTTTGCCCACCCGGCGTGTGCTGCAGGGCGCTATTTTCAACTTTTTTACTAATTCGCTTGCAATTTCGCGCGCGTGGTGTTATACTTTTATATAAATATACACTGTTATGAGGTGAAACGAACGTATGACAAGCTGGCCCTTATGGGGAACGATTGTAAATACCGCTGCCGTAGCACTCGGCGCGCTTTGCGGCGTGCTCATTAAGGTGCTTGGTGAGCGACGCGCCGCCAAAAGATCCACGGCGGCGGGGGAGCCTTCCCCCACAGATGGGAAAAAGCTTTCCGATAGCGTTATGCGTGCGTTGGGGCTCTGCGTGATACTCATCGGCGTGTCGGGTGCACTGCGTGTGAATAACGTGCTGATCATGATTATTTCTATGGCACTCGGCACCGCGCTTGGCGAGCTGCTTGATCTTGACGGTCTTGTAAACCGTCTTGGCAAATGGATCGAGCGCCGCTTTCGGGGCAAGGAGGGCAGCATTGCCGAGGGGTTTGTTACGGCAACGCTTCTGTTTTGCGTGGGGGCTATGACCGTAACCGGTGCGATCGAGAGTGGCATCAGCCGCATACATACCACCTACTACGCCAAGTCCCTCATCGACATGGCTTCGGCTCTCATTTTTGCCACCACAATGGGTATTGGTGTGGCACTGTCTGCGGCTTCCATTTTCGTGTCACAGGGTATTTTAACGCTTGTGGCAGTGCTGGTTGGCGGTGCGATCCCCGTAGCCGTTACGGGTGAAATGATCGCGGTAGGCTCGCTCTTGGTGCTTGGTATCGGCACAAATCTTTTGGGCGTTACACGCCTGAAGGTCATGAATATGCTGCCGGCAATGTTTTTGCCGCTGGCACTCTGTCCGCTGTTTTCGCTGTTTTCGATGTGAGGAGGGAATTGTTATGGAATTTCGCGAGTTTATACACGCTCCTGCAACCGTGCTGCTCCGTGGCAAGGATGCCACCCTGCAGCTGATCCTGCCCGACGATGTACCCGTGATCCCGCAGGTGGAGCTTTCTTATACCGTTTCGGGAGGGGAAAAGCCTCAAAACGGTAAGCTGCGCATGCTCCCCGTTGACGGCTATCGCGCGGGGGAGAGCTATACCGTGCTTGCCGCAACCGTTCCCGGTAAGGCGATGCAGGGTGAAACGCTCCAATACAGCTTCCTTACGGAAAAGGGGGAAAGCACCGTCTTTACCGTTTCTCTGCAAGACCCCGTGCAGCCCGCGCTTGTGATCACCGAAACCGCGTTTTGGGCAACACCGTTTCTTTGCTTTGAGCTGAAAAACATGACAAGCAGCACGATCGATCTGATGGATTACCACGTGATCATGCGCCGTGCTGATGGGCTTATCTGCCGCAATGCACTGGCAAACCGTGAGGGGGAGAATCTCATTCCCGCAGGTGAGCTTGCCGCAGTGAATTTTTCTAAAACGATTCTCACGCCCGAGGAGATCGAGGCAGCCAAGAGGAAGGCGTTTGCCAAAATTGGCACAAGATATCCCGAGGTGGCTGCCGATCTTGCCGACCCCGCCCTGCGGTATTATTTTGCCGTGCTTGGCGTGCCTGTGGCACGTGACGGCACACCGCACACCGAAAGCAAATTTGTCTTTGAGCGTGGGCAATACGGCTGTGAGCTTTTCCTTGTGCCGCGCGACGGCGGCATTGACGATGCCATTTATTCTGTTACGCAACGCCACCAAAGCGATCACCTTGATATGCGCGTGAACTGTGCGAGCGTGTGGCAGCACAGCATTGCTACGCCGCGCGTAGGGCATATCGTTGAAACGATGGCGGCACCTACCCCGGGCTTTGCCGACCCAAGGCTTACCGTTAGCGATTATAGCGAGCACACCGTGCCCGCCATTCTGCCCGTATCTCCCACCTCACGCACGCATCTTTCGGGTGGTGACGTTGCCATTCGCTTTGCCGTGATCGGCGGCGGTACTATTGGAAACGCCACGGTTTACGTGCGCGAGGGTGACCGTATGATCGCACACACCGCATATTCCAATAACGAGGGGCTGTTTGAGTGGGTGGTGCCGTTTTCTGCCGTGGCATATATGGCAGATGCGCTCTACTACTATATCGAGGTGCAGGGTGGCTGCTATGCCGCGCGCCTTGGCAGCGAGGAAAAGCCACTCCTCACGTGCCTTACCGATGATCGCGGTCCCGAGATCCTTTCCTACAGCCCCGCTACCTATCAGGTGCTTGAAAACGAGCATTTACCGACGGTTACGGTCAAATACCACGATATTTCGGGTGTCAACACGCGCATTTCGGTGCTTTGTCTTGACGGCCTCAACGTTTCGGCAGGGGCGGATTGGCGCTGTGACTGCGTCATTTACACCCCCGAAAAGCCGCTGGGGCTTGGCACGCATACCGTGGAGATTACGCTGCGTGACATGCACGGCAACCGCACCTATCATAAGTACGATTTTGCCATCGGTGACGGCAAGGAAATGAATATTTACTGCGGTCAGGTGCATAGCCATACCGCACAGTCAGATGCCAAAGGCACGCCCGAGGAGGCATATTCTTACGCACGAAACGTGGTGGGTCTTGATTATTTTGCCGTGACCGAGCACACGCACTGCTATGAAAAAAGCTCCTTTGAGCGCGAGATACGCCTCGCGAATGAGGTAAACGTCCCCGGCGAGTTTGCGGCGCTTTATGGCTTTGAGATGACCTGGCAAGATATGAACGGCCTTTGGGGGCACACCAACGTTCTCAACACCGAATGGGCATGCTACGATCCGTTTGGCACTGATCTTGATGCCTTTAACAAAATGGTTGCCCGGCACCCCGAGGGGATCGCTATGTTTAATCACCCCGGTAACACTTGGGGCAATAACGACGAGTTTCGCCCCTTCGGCGGCGTGCTGCACGATATGTACGCGCTCCTGGAGCTAAACGGCCCCCATCACCATCCCGCCTACGCCTTGGCACTCTCCAAGGGCTGGCGCGTTTCGCCCGTCTTTAACGACGATACGCACAATGCCGACTGGGGGAGTAGGGGCGGCATGGGCTATGTGCTTGCACCCGCGCTGACGCGTGAAAATATTCTTGACGGCATGCGCCGTCGCCGCACCTATACCACCAACGACCGCACCATTAAGGTGCGCTACCGCGTCAACGGTGAGTGGCTTGGGGCGGAGCTGCAAAATCCCGAAAAGCTTGACGTGGAGATCGAGCTCTCCACCGAAAACGATCTGGGTCTTGGTAAGCTGGAGCTACTCACCGAGGATCAGATCGTGGTGGCAGTGGTAGAGGCAGGCCCCCTTACCGAGTTCCGTTGGCACGTAGAGCTGCCCCCGGATTTTGATTATTACTATCTGCGCATCACCAACGGCTCGCTTTATACCGTTACCGCCCCCGTGTTCGTGAGGGGCAGAGATTACCTCAACATCAAGCATATGGGCTACGGCGTCAGCGAGGATGCCGAGCATCCGCACGTGGTGACCGCTACCGTGAAAAACGAGGGCGATAAGACCATATCCGATATCACCGTTGATTTCTACCTCACAGACGATAGCGGCTTTGTGCTGCGTCAGCTCGCTCCCTTTGAGGAGGTGCACGTCGGCAAGCTTGCTCCCGGTGAAAGTCGCACCGTTTCCCGTCGTTTGCCCGACGTGGGCGGCCGTCACCGCGTGACCGCCATTGTTTCGGGCATGGCAGGCAAGCAACGCTATGCAGATAGCTCCTACGTGCTGCTCTCGCCGCTTTCCATTACCAAGCTGATGCCACTGACCGCAGATAGGGAGGTGGGCGGCGCAGTGGTGAAAAACCCCTATGCGTACGTGGAGCTTTACAACCATACGGCAAAGCCCATCGCCTTAAAGGGCTACTCGCTTGGCGTTTGGAGGGGCGTTAGCCCCAAGGCTATCCCCGATGCGGAGCGCGTGCTCGCGCTTGATGGGGTCACCATCCCGCCCGCAAGCACGCTTACCGTGTGGATCAAGGGCGCGAACAATCCCTTGACCGTTGCCGATTTCAATGCCCATTACGGCGTCAATCTTCTTGAGGGTGAGGATCTTATCATTACAGATCAGTTTGCATTCCCCACCAACAATTGCGCCAAAAAGATGGACATCCGCCGCGGCAAGGAGATACTGGCACGCGCCACCTTCGGGTATCACTGCACGCATGATACGGATATTGTTGCCGACAAGGTGCTGTGCTACGCCATCGCACCCCAGCTGAGCGTTTCTGAAAAAATTCTGAAGCTGAAGGAGGGCGAGGCAGCCCCCGCCCCCGGTAAGCTTTTAAAGGAGCAGATCCCGCGCACCCTCAAGGGCCTTTGCCGCAAGCGCGAAAGCATGGAGGCGGAAAAATCCGCCACGCGCCGCGAGGTGTTTACGCGCCTGACAAAGGCATCTCTCGTGCCCTTTCGCGCCGCTGCCTTCGTTGCCAACGCCGTTTCGGCATTCAAGGGTTTTTTTGATACTAAGGAATAACTAAAAGGGACAGAGAGCTTGGCTCTCTGTCCTCTCTTTTTGAGGAAGCCTTCCCCGTGTCACGCAAAGCGCGCACTGTGTATGCACCCGCCCTGCGTGTTTTTTTGCTCGGCTTATTGACATTCTTTGACATAAACTGTATAATTAAAATGTATTTTCTTTTCAGCATTTGACGGCAATTTCAAAAGGAGCACCATTGATGTTAAAACGCTTTTTATCCTATTACCGCCCCCATCGACTGATTTTTGCGCTGGATATGCTCGCGGCACTGCTGGTGGCGCTGGTGGGCATGGTTTACCCCATCGTAACAAGAGAAATGCTCAATGATCTGATCCCTAACCGCAACTATCAAATGATCATTGCGGCAGGCGTTTTGTTGTTGGTTCTTTACGTTGTGCGCATGCTGCTCAACTATTTTATTCAGTATTACGGGCACATAATGGGCGTGCGCATGCAGGCGCAAATGCGCTCGGATATGTTCAATCATCTTGAAAAGCTGCCGTACAGCTATTTTGATAAGCAGGAAACGGGCAAGCTGATGTCGCGCATGACGAGCGATCTGTTTGACGTCAGTGAGCTGGCGCATCACGGCCCCGAGAACATCATCATTTCGCTGATCACCGTCGTGGCTTCCTTTATTTACCTTTGCACCATCGACGTTTATCTCACGCTCATTATCTTTGCGTGCGTGCCGTTTTTGCTTATTATTTCGGTGACACTGCGCACAAAAATGCGCGCTGCATTTCAAAAAAGCCGCGCCTCGATCGCCGAGATCAACGCAGCACTTGAAAGCAGCATTTCGGGCATTCGCGTGACAAAGGCGTTTACCAATGCCGAAAAGGAAAGTGAAAAATTTGAGGAAGGGAACAACGGGTTTGTTGAGGCACGCCGGGAAGCCTACGATGCTATGGGCAAGTTCCATTCCGGCACGACCTTTATCACCGACGTGTTTAACGTGGTGGTGCTGATCGCGGGCGGCTTCTTTCTCTACGGTGGGCGCATCGGCTTTGGCGATTATTCGGCTTTTATCGTATCGGTCAATCTGTTTTTAACACCCGTCAAGACCCTGATCGGCTTTATGGAGCAGTACCAAAACGGTGTGACGGGATTCGAGCGCTTTCTTGAGGTTATCGACGCAGCACCCGAGTGTGACAGTGAGGGTGCGGTCGATGCGGGCATTCTTCAAGGTGAGATCGAATTTAAAAACGTGACCTACTCTTACGGTGACGAGGAGCATAAAAACGTTCTCAATGACATCAGCTTCAAGATCGGGCAGGGCAAAAAGTTCGCGCTTGTCGGCCCATCCGGCGGCGGTAAGACTACCATTTGCCACCTTATTCCGCATTTTTACGAGATTGAGCAGGGCGAGCTGCTGATCGACGGTCGCTCTCACAAAGCCTTCACGCGTGAGTCGCTGCGCCGCAATATCGGCATCGTGCAGCAGGATATTTACCTCTTTAATGCCAGTATTCGCGATAATATTCTTTACGGCAAGCTGGATGCCACCGAGGAGGAGGTTATTGCCGCGGCAAAGCGCGCTAATATCCACGATTATATCATGACGCTTGAAAACGGCTACGGTACCAAGATCGGCGAGCGCGGCGTGCGCTTGTCGGGCGGTCAAAAGCAGCGTTTGTCCATTGCACGCGTCTTTCTCAAAAACCCGCCCATCCTTATTCTTGACGAGGCTACGAGTGCACTGGATAACACCACAGAGATCCTCATTCAGCAAGCCCTTGATGAGCTTTGCCTTGGCAGAACCACCATTGTGGTGGCGCACCGCCTTTCCACCATTAAAAATGCCGACGAGATCGCTGTGGTTTCGGGCGGCAGGATCGTGGAGCAGGGCACACACGACGAGCTCCTCGCGCACGAGGGCGAGTATGCCGATCTCTACCGCCTCCAATTCCGCGAAAATCTAACGTAAAAAAAAGGGATGCGACCGCTGTGCGGTCGCATCCCTTTTGTTGTTTGCCATATTACTCTAAAATGTTAGAGGTGATCATATCAATGCCCCAAGCACAAAGCTGCTCGGCGGTTTCCTTATCGTCAACCGTCCATGCATTTACCGTAATGCCATGCTCATGGCAAAGGGCAATGCGTTCTTTGGTCAACGCCAAGTGCTTAATGTCAAGGTCAACGTGAATGGCAAGCAGACGCTCGATGAGGTCATCCGCAAAATCCCCCACGAGGAACTGTGCCGAAGCCATCGGATACCTTTCGCGCAAAAACACAAGATTGTCGTAGCAAAACGAAATAAAGGTGACGCGGTCGAGGTACTCAAGCCCTTCAATAATCTCGCAAATTTCAAAGATATCCTCTTTCGCAAAGGCATTTTTCAGCTCAAGAACTGCCTGCTTGTCATACTTTTTGCAAATTTCAACGTACTCCTCAAGCGAGGGCAGGCACAGGTCGCTGCGGTCCTTTTTATCGGAGGGCTTGTTAAAGACCGTTAGGCGACGCAGGGTATCAAAGGTAGCCTCCTCCACCACAATGTTGTCGCCCGTTACGCGCATGGTGTTGTTGTCGTGAATAACGATATACTTGCCGTCAAGCGTTTTGTGTATGTCGGTCTCAATCCCCCAGTAGGAGCGATTTCCTGCCGCCACAAAAGCGGCGTTGGTGTTCTCGCGCTCAAGACCGCTGCACCCGCGGTGCGCTATCATCAAGGGCTTCTTTGCTGCTTCAAGCTTAATCGTGTTCATCATGTGCCTCGTTTTATTTTTTGGGAAAGCTATCCTTCAGACCAACCACACGGTTGAAGGTGTCGGGATTTTTGGTGTCCTTGCAGAAGTAGCCGACACGCACAAATTGGAACCTTTCGCCATCCTTGGCGTCAGCGAGAGATGGCTCAACAAAGGCACCCGAAACACAGGTGAGGGAGTCTTTATTCAGAAAATCAAGGTAGGTTTTGCCCTCGGGCACGTCAGCGGTGTTTTCAATGTCAAACAGGCGGTCGTAAAGCATCATGGTCGCGGGCCTTGCGTGCTTGGCAGAAAGCCAGTGGATGGTGCCCTTGATCTTGCGTCCGTCCGCGGGCATGCCGTTGCCCGTTTCAAGGTCGGCGGTGGCGTGAATGCACTTGATGCTGCCGTCGCTGTTCTTTTCAAGCCCCGCGTATTTGATGATATAGCCGCCCATCAGGCGCACCTCGCCGTCGGGCTTCAAGCGGAAGAATTTAGGGGGCGGTACCTCGGCAAAATCCTCGGCATCGATATAGATCTCGCGGCTCATCGGCAAAAGACGTGTGCCAAGCTCGGGCTTTTGTGGGTGATTGGGGAGTGCGATGGTTTCCTCACTCTCCTCGGGGTAGTTGTCAATGATCACCTTAATGGGATTTACGATCGCCACGCGGCGCAGGGCGTTGTCGTTCAGATCGTCGCGCACACACGCCTCAAGCTGGCGGATATCCACGGTGTGGTCGGTGTTGGTCACGCCAGCCTCGCGCACAAAGGTAAAGAGTGCCCCCGGCGTGTAGCCGCGGCGGCGCAGACCGCAAAGCGTGGGCAGGCGGGGGTCGTCCCAGCCGTCAACGTGCCCTTCCTCAACCAGCTGACGGAGATATCGCTTTGACATTACGGTATAGGTAATGTTCATGCGGCCAAACTCCCACTGGTGTGGCTTCTTTTCAAAGCCGATCTTATCCACCACCCAATCGTAAAGCGGGCGGTGGTTGCGGAACTCACTTGAGCAAAGCGAGTGGGTAATGCCCTCAAGCGCATCCTGAATGGGATGGGCAAAATCGTACATTGGGTAAACGCACCACTCCTCACGCTGGCGGTGATGGTGAATGTGCTTGATGCGGTAGATAACGGGGTCACGGAGGTAGGGGTTATCCGAGGAGGGATCGATCTTTGCACGCAGCGTGCGTGCGCCGTCGGGAAACTCACCCGCCCTCATGCGCTCAAAAAGATCAAGGTTTTCCGCAACCGATCGGTTACGGTAGGGGGATTCCTTTGAGGCAACGGCGCGGTCTGTGCCCTTGTAATCGGCAAGGTCGTCCTTCGAGAGATCGCAAACGTAGGCATCGCCCTGGCGGATCAGCTGCACGGCAAATTCGTAGCATTTGCCAAAATAATCAGAGCCGTAAAATACGCCGCCCGTGGGGGTAGCGCCCAGCCACTCAAGATCCTCGCGGATCGAGCGCACAAACTCGTCGCTCTCCTTGGCGGGGTTGGTGTCGTCGTAGCGGAGGTTAAAAAGACCGCTGTATTTGTTGGCAACGTCGGTGTTGATGCAGATCGCCTTCACCGAGCCGATGTGCAGATACCCGTTCGGCTCGGGGGGGAAGCGGGTGTGGATCTTCAGCGTGGGATTATCCGCTAAGTCCTTGTCAATGATATCGTGTATAAAATTACTGTTGATGATCTCTTCCATATTTTCAACCTCTGTGTTCGTTTAGTTTATTGATCATGGCGGTAATGCGTGCTGTCACGCGGTCGCGCCCAAGGATCTGCATCACGGCGTACATATCGGGGGAGTTTAGGCGCCCCGTTACCGCCACGCGCAAAAACATGCTGATATCCGCCACGTTGCCGCGGTAGTTCTCGGGGCTTTCCTTATATGCCTTCATGTCCGAGGCAAAGCCAAGCGATTCGGCAACAGCCTTAATCTTATCAAACCATACGTTCATATCGTCGGCGGGATCAAAGCCTTCAAGGAAGGCACGCAGTGCCGCCGCAATATCCGCCCCATCAAAGGACGCGGGATATGCGTCGGTTACGCTAAACCAGTCGTCATAGAAAAAGTCAAGATAGGGTCTCACGTCCGCCAGCACGGCAAAATCCTTGCGCGGCTTTTTGCCGCCGCGACCGATCGCGAGGATGGATTTTGCATACGCCTCGTCGGCAGTAAGGTGCGCGTAAAGCGCGGTGTCGTAATCCTTTGCCCATGCCACGACCTCGTCGTAAATGCGGTCGGTTGACATGCGCGAGATCACGTTTTTCGATACGTCGCGCAGCTTGGCTGCATCAAACAGTGATCCTGCGGGGTTCATCTTCTTATAGGAGAACTTAAAGCTATCCACGGGTGCGTCGGGATTGGCGCGACGCCAGTCCTCAAAGTTTGAGTTCAGCACCGTCATGAGGTACTCGTAAACCGATGCCACGGGGAAGCCTGCCTCGCGGTAGTAGGTGAGAGCCAGCTCGGGGTCCTTGCGCTTTGAAAGCTTGCGCTTGGATTCACCGTCCATCTTCATCAGGGGGCCGATGTGCAGGTACTTGGGCGGCTTGAAGCCAAGCGAGCGGAAGAGCTGCAAATGGAAGGGCAGGGTCGGCAGCCACTCGTCACCGCGCACCACGTGCGTGGTGTGCATCAGGTGGTCATCCACCGCGTGTGCAAAGTGATAGGTGGGAATGCCGTCGGATTTGAGGAGCACGTGATCCATATCGTTCTCGGTCACCTCAAGGTTGCCCTTGATGAGGTCGGTAAAGCGGATCTTGTTTTCAATTGAGCCCGTGGAACGGTAGCGTAGCACCCAGGGCTTGCCTGCCGCGATGGCGGCTTCAATCTCCTCTAACGGGCGGTCACGCCATACAGCCCACTTGCCAAAGTAGCCGAAGTTTGCCTTTTCTGCCTCTTGACGGGCGCGGATATCGGCAAGCTCCTCCTCGGTGCAAAAGCAGGGGTAGGCCTCGCCCTGCAGCACCAGCTGCTTTGCAAATACGTGATAAAGCTCGGCGCGCTGACGCTGGCGATAGGGGCCGTAGCTGCCGTTGTCGCCATCCACTGTTGCACCCTCGTCAAAATGGATGCTGTAGTGCTTTAGTGATTCGATCAAGATCTCCACCGCGCCCGCGACCTCGCGCTTTGCGTCGGTATCCTCCACACGCAGAAAAAGCGTGCCGCCCGATTGGTGGCACATGCGCTCGGAGGTAAGACCCTGTACGAGGTTACCAAGATGCACAAAGCCCGTGGGGCTGGGTGCCATGCGAGAAACGATTGCCCCCTCGGGGAGATTGCGGGGCGGGAACATTGCCTCCACGTCCCTCGGTGTTTTCGTTACCGTGGGGAAAAGTAATGCTGCAAGTGCTGTTGTGTCCATTGCCATAGTGTACCTCTGTTTTGTTTAATCATTACCATAATTTAATGCTATCCAGTGCCGCGCCAAGCGTTGCGGGCGCGCCGTGCCCGGGGTGGATCACGGTTGAAAGCGGTTTGGTAGCAAGCCTGCCAAGGCTTGCAAGCAGTGCCACGCTGTCGCCGCCGTAAAGGTCGTATCTGCCGTAGCCCTCGGCAAAAAGCGTGTCGCCCGTAAAGGCAACGTCCCCCGCAAAAAACACCGCCGAGCCGCGTGTGTGCCCCGGTGTGTGCATGGCGGTAAGCGTTAGGTCGCCAAAGGTCAGCACCTCGCCATCATCAAAAAGCACGCTTGCCTGTGGGTAGCTTTTGTCATAGCCGAAAAAGAGCGAAAAGGCATTTTTCTCGCCATCCTCGGGCAGGTCGGCATCACCCTTTGCAAGATAGATCGGTGCACCCGTCACCATTTGCACGTCCTCAACGGTCAGCATGTGGTCAAAGTGCCCGTGCGTGAGCAAGATTGCCGCAAGCGTCGCGCCCTCGGCGCGCAATGCAGCTAAAATATCAGCCGCGGGCGCAGTGCAATCGATCAGCACGGCGGTAGAGCCCGTTGTTACAAGATAGCAATTAGCGGCGTATCCGCCCGGGGTGAGGTTTTGTATCTTCATATGATCACTACCTGTTTATTATTTACTATTATTATTTTAGTATACCACAATTTACCGGTCTTGTCTATAAGTTATATATAAAAATATAAAAAATACGCCCGCACACGCGGGCGTATTTTAAATTTAATATTATTATTCTTCTTCACCGCTATCGGTGTCAACAACTACAAAGCCGTCACGCAGCGCGATCTTCCAGTAGCCCGAAAGCTTTGCATCAGTCAGCACGTTGGGGCAGAAGAAGCTTGCCTTTACCTTAGAAAGCTTCTTGCCAACCAGAGCCGTGTTCTTGTTGTAGATCACGGGAATCACGGGCATATCGTTCATGAGGATCGCTTCTGCCTCCTCAAGGATAGCAGCGCGTTTCTTCTCGTTCTGCTCGGCGTGTGCCGCTTCGATCTTAGCATTGTAATCAGCCGAGCTGTAGCCGGTCACGTGCGGGTTGAGCACGTAAGAGATCTTGCCGTCCTCGCCAACCACGGGGGTGTATCCGTTGCCGGAAAATGCGGTTGCAAAGGGTGCAAGATAAGAGAACGCTGTGGGTGCGGTGGATACCAGATCCAGTGCGATCACGTCAAACTTGCCGGATTGCAGTGCGTTACGGTAGTGGCTGATGTGTGCGCCGGTAAAGATCTTTTCTCCATCCTTCTTGGTTTCTACGATCTCCTCTACACCGAGGGGGGTGAGGGTCACGTTAAAGCCAAGTGCCTTCCAAGCGACCACAGCCATCTCGGCCATGGTTACGTGCTCCTCATCCTCGGCATTTACCGTGAGAGTAAAGCTATAATCGCTTGCCTTAATGCCTGCATCGGTCAGCAGCTTTCTTGCCGCGTCCATATCGTCGGTAGCCGAGAGGTAAGTGGCAGCCTTATCGCGGAAGGTCTTGGTCTTATCGGCACGGTACAGCACGGATTCGGGAACCAGTGCCGTTGCTGCCTGTGCGTAAACGATCGCCTTTGCGATCTCCTCGCGGTTGAGGGCAAGGGAGAGTGCTTTTCTCACCGAGGCGTTGTTAAAGGGAGCAACGCTCTCGTTCATGTAATATACGTGCGTGGAGTTGGAGGCGGTTACGTCAAGCTTTTTGAGAAGGGCGGCGTTCTCCTCGGTGCGTGCCTTCAGCGGAATGTAACCGAAGTAGTAAAGCGCGCCGGCTTCCGTGCTGTTCAGCTTGGCAAGCTGCTCGTCAGCGGGAGTGGAGTAGTCTACCACAATGCGGTAAGGGGTCACGTACTCGTCGTGGTCGTCCTTGGTGCGGTCACGGTAGTAGTAGCCGTTGCGCTCAAGAATAAAGCCGTCTTCCTCGGTGAGGTCCATTAAAGCGATACGGAACGGGCCGCTGCAAACAAGATCCTCGCTCATCAGGCTCCAGTGCTCGTTGGTGTCGATTTTATCGGCACGCAGGGGGTAGAGCGCGGGGCTTGCAAGAACGGGCAGAAACGTATCCACGTCAATGTCGCGCTCAAATTCGATCTCAAGGGTTTTGGGGTCGGTCACCACAACGCCAAGGTGGTCGCGGCTATCCTGGCCTGCGGCAATGGCGCGCGCGTTTTTGATGTCAAACAGCATCGCAGCTGCGGGGTGTGCCACGTCGGTGGAGAACAGACGCAGGAAGGCGTACTGTGCATCGGAAGCGGTTAGCGGCACGCCGTCAGACCAAGCGGTTTCCTTTAGTGTGAGAACCAGCTTGTACGTGCCCTGCTTTTCGTCAGCTACGTACTCGTACTCGTCAACCAACGCGCCCTTCGGCTTGCCGTTTTCGTCGGCGGTAAAGAGCCCCTCATAGAGCAGGGGAATGATCTGCAGGCTTGCCTGGTTGTCAAAGGCGTTCAGCGGGTCAAAGTCGTAAACCGGCTCACTGAGATACATGCGAATGTAAGCACCCTTGTCGTCCTCGCTGTGCGAGCAGCCTGCAAAGGCGAGCAGTAGGAAAACAAGACATAGTGTCAGTGCCACAATGCGTTTTTTCATTTCGGTAATCCTCCTTGGTGGGTATGCGGCGAAATGCCATACAATACCATATTAACGCTTTACATTATAACACAGTTGCGACCCAATTTCAAGCGTTCCGCACGCGGAAACGGGAAGGTTTGGACACTTGCACAATATTTTGTCAAAAAAATGGGCAACTTTCACATAGTGAAAGGAGATTTTGGAGATAATACAAGGACATTTGGAGAATGGGGGTGCAATATGGAAGCATATGCGACAAGCGATCTTGCACGAGAATGCTGCACGATGACGGTGGAGCAGGGCGTGCGCGTGACAAAAAGCGAGGCACAGGACAGGGAGATCTTGCGCGTACAGATCAAAAGCGCGGAGGCGGCGGCGCGCATCGGAAAGCCCTGCGGCAGGTACGTTACCGTTGCCTGCCCCGAGCTCGCTCTCACGGGCGAGCGCGGTGGTGAGGAGCTGTGCCGTGTGCTGGCGGTAGAAATACGAGAAATGGCAGAGCGCTTGACGGGTAAACGCATTGACGGTAGCTTTTCGGTTTTGGCGGTAGGGCTTGGTAACGCCGATATGACCCCCGATGCGCTGGGCGCACGCACCGTTTCCTGTCTCTCCCCCACACGCCACGCTCCACACGCAAAAAGCCCGTTGCTTGGCGCGCGGCTTTGCGAGCTGGCGGCGTTTTCCCCGGGTGTTAGTGGGCAAACGGGGCTTGAAACGGTAGAGCTTGTGCGCGGTGCGGCGGCTGCCATGCGCCCCCATCTTGTGATAGCCGTTGATGCACTGGCAGCAAGGGAAACCGCACACCTTGCCGCTACCGTGCAGCTTGCCGATACAGGCATTCAGCCGGGGTCGGGTACGGGGCGCGCGCGCCCCGCGCTCACCGCCGAAACGGTGGGCGTGCCTGTCATGGCGATCGGCGTGCCCACCGTGGTGGGCAGCGCTACGTTAGTAGGGGATGCACTCGCGCGCTTCGGCATTGACCCCGCCACGCCCGAATTTGCCGATTTGGTGCAGGGTGGGCGCAATTTTTTTGTTACCCCCAAGGAAATTGACGTGTTGGTGTCAAGGCTTGCCGAAACGCTGGCAGCCGCCATCGAGCGCGCCTTTTCCGTGCCGTGATCCTTTGCCTTTATGCCTTTACGACCGTGAGTGGCTTCTTCTTTTTTAGAGTATAAATCGTGTTGTTCGCTATGATAGCTATATTTTAGACCGTATCTGCATGGTTCTTGAATGCTCCCTTTGCGATATTATGGAGTATGTAAAAAATGACGACACGACCCTGCCCTAATAACAAAAAGCCGATGCACGTGCATCGGCTTTTTGTATTGCAGCTCTTATTTTTTCAGCACCTTGACAAACGCCTCAATGCGGTTGAGTGCTTCCTCAATGTGCTTGATGGAGTAGGCATAGGATACGCGTGCAAAATCCTCGCCGCCCTCGCCAAAGGCGTTTCCGGGCACGATAGCGCACTTGTATTCGTTCAGGAGCCTGTCGCAAAACTCCTCGGCAGAAATGCCGAATTTTCCGATCTCGGGATAAATGTAAAACGCCCCCTCCGGCTCAAACACGTCAATGCCGATGTCGCGCAGTCCACGATAGATGTAGCGGCGACGGCGGTCGTATTCCGCCACCATCACGGCAATATCCTCATCACCGTTCTTCAGTGCCTCAATGGCGGCAAACTGGCTGGTGGTGGGGGCGCACATAATGGCATATTGGTGGATCTTCAGCATCTGCTCGGCAAGGGGCAGGGGGGCTGCAAGATAGCCCATGCGCCAGCCCGTCATAGCATAAGCCTTTGAGAAGCCGCTTGCAAGTATCGTGCGCTCCCACATGCCGTCAAGAGAGGCAATCGAAACGTGCTTTTTGCCGTAGGTCATCTCGGCGTAGATCTCGTCGGAGAGCACCACGATATTGGTGTCGCGCAGGATCTCGGCAAGCCCCTCAAGCTCCTCTCTCGTGAGGATCGCGCCCGTGGGGTTGTTGGGGTAGGGTAGCACCAGCATCTTGGTTCTCGGTGTAATGGCGGCACGCAGTGCCTCTGGGGTCAGCTTAAAGCGATCCCCAACCGTTGTCCTCACGACCACGGGCACGCCACCGCACATGCGCACAATGGGCTCGTAGCAAACGAATGAGGGCGTGGGCACGATCACCTCATCCCCCGGCTCTACCACGGCGCGAATGGCAAGGTCGATCGCCTCACTGCCGCCAACCGTTACCACGGTTTCTTCTGCGGTATAGGAAAGCTGAAAGCGTCGCTTTAAGTAATTGCAGATCTCCTCGCGCATCTCGGGCATGCCGGCGTTTGAGGTGTAGTAGGTCTTGCCCTTTTGCAGGCTCTCAATGCCCGCCTCGCGAATGTGCCATGGGGTCACAAAGTCGGGCTGCCCCACGGTAAGTCCGATCACGTCCTTTCTGCCGTCAAGAAGATCAAAGAATTTCCGAATGCCGGATTTCTTCAGATTCACTACGGTACGGGAAAGAACAGAAGAATAGTCAATCATCAGTTGCAGTTTCCTCTCTCGTCGATCTCCTCGATGCCGTATACCACACCCTTATCCTTGTACTTGCGCAGCACAAAATGAGTTGCGGTGGAAACGACCTCCTCAATGGTGGCAAGCTTTTGCGCCACAAAGTAGGCAACCTCCTTCATGGTCTTGCCCTCGATCTGCACGCAAAGGTCGTAGCCGCCCGACATCAGGTAAAGGCTCTGCACCTCGGGGTAGCTGTAGATCTTTTCGGCAACGCGGTCAAAGCCGCGGTCCATTTGGGGGGTGATCTTCACCTCGATGAGTGCCGAAACGTATTCGCGGTCGGTCTTATCCCAGTCAATGAGAGTCTTGTAGCCAACGATCACACCGTCCTTTTCGTAGGCATTGATCAGCTTTTTGATATCGCCCACCTCCTTGTTGCACATCACGGCAAGCTGCTCGGGGGTGAGGGTTGCGTTGTTTTCAAGTAACGTGAGAATAGTGTCCATTGTTAATCCTCCTTGGGAGCTTGTTTACTTATCTTTTTCAAAATGCTGTCGTAGGTAAGACCGTATTTCGTCGCAATGTCACGCGCATAGCTCTTGCCGTCGGGCTTGGTGCGAAAAATACGGAAGGAACGCCTGCCTGCCTCCTCAATGCCTGCCACCAGCGTGTCGATCGCCACGCCGCCTGCTTGCACTGTGCGCGCGTTGATGGCGTCGATCTCGTTTGCCAGCTCGTGCAGGTGGGTGGAGAAGATGCAGCGGCATTTCGCCATTGAAAGACCCGAAAGCACCTCGGCGGCAATGTAGGATGCCTCAAAGGAGCCTGTCGAGGAAAGCGTTTCATCAAGCAGCACAAGGCTTTGATCGCTGATGTCATCTAAAATCTCGCCAAGGCGTGCACATTCCTCGCCAAGCCTGCCCTTGTCAATGGTGTCGTCAGCACCGGTGGGGAAGTGGGTAAAGATTGCATCCACGGGGCTGAGCACTGCCTCGTCGGCAGGCACGGGAAGCCCTAATTGCGCCATGGCCTGTATCATACCAACGGCACACGTTACCACAGATTTGCCGCCGCGGTTGGGGCCGGTCAGCACGTAAATACCCGCTTGCTCGTCAAAATCAACGTCGTTTTTCACCATCTTGTCGTCGGTTTTGAGTGCCACGGCGGGGTTGTAAAAGCCCTTGGCGCAGAATTTTCTATCCTTCGCGGGGGCAATTTCGGGGACGGTAAGCTCACAGCCCTTGATGCGCAGCGCGCGCACCAGATTTGTGCCCTTTACAAGGAACTCAAATTCGGGGAGAAGGTTTAGTAAGAAGTCTGTGTTTTCAAGCACGTATGCCTGCACGATCTTTTTCCAAGAGCGTAGAGAATGGCGGTAGACCTCGTTGATGGCGGAGTTGAAGGCAAGCGAAAGAGCAGTTTTTTGGTTATCGGTCTGCTTTTTGCCAAAGGGAACCAGCTCTGCAATGCAGGTGTATTCGTCGTCCTTGAGGTTCAGGCGCAATATCTTTTGCAGCGTGTCGCCCGAGCGGAAGGGCTCGGCATTGACGGCAAGCACGCCTGCATCGCGCGGACGGAGCTGCGCGTCAAGGTTGACACCCACCGTTACGCTCTTGATCTCGCGCACGCGGCTCGTCAGCTCCTCAAGGCGACGGTTCAGATCCTTGTAATAGTCGCTTTCCACCAGGGTGGTAACGTGCTCGCACAGCTGTCGCAGTGCGGGGCTTTTGTAGTCGTGCTTTTCGCGGCACATGCCCTCGTAAAGCACGTCAATGCTTGAAATATACAGCTCGATCTCGGTAATGCCCGAAAGATAATCGGCAGTGTCGTCGCTGTCGTTTTCAAGGCGACGGAGCTCCATAATGTCAAAAAGCACGGGCATCAGCTTGCCCAGCGTGTGTGTGATCTCCTCGTGCGCCAGCAGATCGGCAAATACCGCCTCGCGGTAACGGATCACGGCAGGGTCGCTCGTCACAAACTCCGAGAGAGCCGCGTTTTTGACGGGGAGGATCTCAGCAAGTCCCAGCTCCTCCAGCGTAAAATCGTCAATGCGCGGGCGCGCGTCGCCCGTCAAATGGCGTTGCTGCGTTTCTTTGTCAGGAAAAAGCAAGCTAAAATCGGCAAGCGCGATATCTGCCATAAGAACCTCCTGTAATTACTGATTATAATAAGAAAGTATAGCACATTATTTCAAAAAAATCAACCCACTCCGAAAAAATTCATCTAACATTCACGGCGGGCTTGCAATTTTTTTGGCGGTATGATAAAATAAAGCAAATTGAGGAAAGGCGGAAGGGTGCTAATGAAGGCAACGGCTGTGGCAGGGCGGCTTTATCAAGAGTTAAACAGCATACCAAGCGTTACGGTAAACGCGCGCTTTAAGGGGGAAGTTGTTCGGGCGGATCGTCCTTTTGCCACCCCTGTTGAGCTGTGGCAGCAAAATCCGCGCTTGCAGCTTGCCATGCGCGTGCGAGGCATTTCGCCCGATGAAATTACGGGTGCCGCCGCCGATTACGAAAAGCTGCTTGCCCTTTTGGGTGTGCTCACGCAAACGGCGGGCAGCACGCTTGCCGCAGATTTTTCCGCAGACCTTGCATGGCTGACCGCCCCTCTTGCCCCCATCCCCGAAAACGCGACGGAGATCTGGCAAGCCGCCTGTGCGCATTTGCTTGAGGGTAACGTGACGCCTCGCACGCTCCTCGCGCGCGACCGTGCCGCGCTGGTTGCCGTTTCGGTTTGTGATGTGGGCGCTGCAAGCGCACTTGGCGGCACCTTGCTCCCGCTGCTATCTCTTGATCGGCTTGCTGATATCACCGCCCCCGATTTTGCAATATCTGCCCAAACGGTGGGCAAAAGCTGCAATATTGCAGTCACCGACCTCGCCTCTCTTGAGGCGGCACTCGGGCAAACGGTTGCCGCCTTTGCTGCGGCGGGTGCCGTGGCTGTCAGTATTGATCTTTCTGGCTTTTCAAGCTTTAGGCGCCCCGATCCCTATCACGCAGGGCAGCTGCTTGCCGCCGCCATGGCGGGGCAGGGGGCTACGCTGAACGGAGAGGATCGCGCGCTTTGGCAGGCACAGCTGCTGCGCACGGTCGGGCGAAGCCTGGCGGCGCACGGCATGCGGCTTGTGGTGCAAATATCCCCGAAAACCGAGCACGTATGGGGGGATTTTTCGGTGCTTGCCTTCAGACGTCTTCTCACTTACCTTGCAGGCGAGGGGGCACTTGTTAAAACGCTGTTCACGCTCACCGCAGGTGAGCTGCCCGCAGGGCTTTCGGTGCTGCTTGACCGCTTTTTCGACAAATCGGGAAAGCCGCTTCTTTACTTTGGCATTGCGGGTGCGGGTGCGTGCATGCCCGAGCTTTCCCGTTCCTTGCGCTATTACTTGCGGCGCGGTGCGGCGCCTCTCCTGCTCGGCATCACCGATGACGAGTGCGGCTTTTTCACCGCCCCCGCCAAAGCGCGCTTTTGCCGTGTGCTTGCCAATGAGCTTGCGCGTTTTGCCGAAAATGACGCGCATTACACGGCAAACGGTAACGATTTAACGAGTGTCGAGCGGCTTTTTGCGTTGGCAAAGGATATTGCGGCAGAAAACGCCGCGCGCTTTTTCGGTCTTGTATAATACGGCGTGTGCCAAAAACTCAGATGCCTCCAAATGCTTTGCCATGGCAGCACCACCGGCAAGAAGTTTAAAAAGAAAAAATAAAGCTATAAAACCCCCCGTTGGCGGTCATTTTCCCGCAAACCGGGGCGTTTTGCATCCTTACAGCACAAAGGTCTTAATTGCCTTAATGGCACTGCCTCC
>JAZOLJ010000123.1:0-16641 GCA_045652845.1 Eubacteriales bacterium
CGACGAATAAAACGTTCTTGTGCGCTACCGCACGATATGCTCCGGATACCGCATGTAAGCAGATTCGATGCGACGATCGTAAGATGCAGGAGATACTGCTCAAGGCAGTCCGTCAGCAGGGTATGATGATGGATACGCGCATCAAGCATATCAAGGCCACTGCGAAAACTGTGAGAAGCGAAATTGAGATGCTTATGGCAGATATTCGTTTGCAGCGGCGACTTGCAGAAAATGCAAAAGCTTCTAAAATGCGACTTTACGAGGAGTATGTGGAGGGAGTAATCTCCAAAGAAGAATATGCTACAAAGAAAGTAGAGCTTGCAGAACAAGAACAGACTGCATTAAAGCAGCTCGAGCTCTTAGAAGCCAACCTTGCCGTGCTCAACTCAAATGTTGATGACAAAGACGAGGTAGTAGAGAGTCAAGCGCTGATCGATAAGTATCTTGAAATCACTGAGCTTACCGAGCCGTTAATGAGAGAACTCTTCAAAAAAATAGTTATTTACCCGGATGGTTCTATTAACATCGTTTGGAACTTCCGAGATATGACGGATGGCTCAAAAACTACTACAGTAATCTAAAGAGAAAGCCCCCGTTTTCGAACTGCCTTCAAGTTCGAAAACGGGGGTATTTCATTAACACTGAGGTCACAAAGTTGTGTTAAAATTAGTTATCACATCCCTCCTGTTGATTCGGCTCTCGAGTATCGCGATCCTGCGCAAGATGCGAGACAGAGACACCAGATTTAGTGTGTCGGTACCAGGACACGTTGTTGTCGATTAACTGGTCAATGAAAATCGAACAAACACACTGTAACACCTTGTTTTATTCAAGTTTTACTGTGTTGTCCCTATTATAACACACTCCCATGCCCTGCACGATGCCGCCTGTTTTGGCGAGCAGGGCCTCGTCTGTGACGGTGACGGTAAAGCATTTATTATCGCGCGCGGTGCGGTGAATATCCGAAATTTTGATGCTGTATTCGTGCGGTGTGCCGTCGTCAAGCGTGCACCGACAGGTGGCGGCACCCTCGTGCAGCTCCGCGCGATGCCCGATGGGCAACAGCTCTGCCGCTTCCTTTGCGCGCTCGGCAAGCACGCCAAACACGCCGCAGGGTGTATTGGTTGTCAGAATCCCTGCTTTACCCGCTGAAAAATGCCCCTGCAGCTCACCCGGCGCGCCGATGGCACCCTTTCTGATGCCGCCGATTTCAACCCCCATCACGGTGCCGCGTGCAATGGGTACAAGGCAACCGCTGCCACTGTCGCAAATGCCGTGGCCAAGCCCCGCAAAATCCTTGCCGTTTTCCTTGATATAGGTTACAGTTCCGATCCCCGCGCCCGAGTCGCGCACCCAAAGCCCTGTGCGGTAGCGACCGTCGCTGTCACAGGCGAGTGGTGAGAGGGAAACGGTCAGCTCCTCGCCCTCGCGCCGCAGCGTGAGCGTGAGGGGCTTGCCGCTTGTTTGATGGATCATCTCCGCGAGGCCGGAAACGCCCTCGGGTGCTTTGCCGTCAACCGAAACGATGCAGTCGCCGGGGCGCACGCCCGCAGCCCTTGCGGGGTTTTGCGCCCGCGTGCCGCAGCTGACGTCGCAATAGCCCACCACCATAATGCCGTCGGTAAAATAACGCACGCCAAACGGCGTGCCACCTACATATAATTTTATTCTGCTCTGCTCGCCCGCAGCCGAGATCGGCAGCACAAGGGCGCACAGTAGCACCAGCACCAGCAGCAAGGAAAGCCAAGCCTTGCTGCGATGTCTTATTTTATTTTTGTTCATTTTATCAACCCCCAAAATGCTTGCTTGCTATTACTATGTGCGCATGCTGCCGATTTCATCAATAACAATAAGCACAAGCAATGCCAGCATTTTTTGCGATTTGCGATTTTTGCCGCGCGCGGGCGTTGCCGCCCCTTGCTTTTTCGGCATTTGCGCAAGTGCGGTTGACAAATGCCAATTTTATGATATAATTAGTTTACTAATAAATTATTTTGGGAGGAGCTATGAAAAAGCAAAAGCCATTGATGCCTCCACAGCCGATGCCCGAGCGCGAGGAGCTGCGCGATCTGCCGCAGGCACCGCGCCTTTTGATGGACGTTTCGCGCCTTTTGCGCTACCGCGTGCGAAACGGCGAGCCGACGGAGGGTGTGATGAACCAGCACGCGGCAAGACTGCTGATGGCACATCTTGCGATCCTGCGCGAGGCAAGCCAGCTGACGCTTGCCGAAAAAACGCATTTTTCCACCCCCACCGTTAGCATTTTGTTGCGTCGAATGGAGCAGGAGGGGTACGTTGCGCGCACGCCCGATGAAAGAGATCGCCGTGTGATGCTGGCAACGCTGACAGAAAAAGGAAAGCGGTTTGACCGCGAGCATTTAAATCGCATTTTGCAAAATGATCGTCGCGCAACGGCGGGGTTTACCAAAGAGGAGGAGGCAATGCTCGTTTCACTCCTTTCGCGCATGTACGATAATCTAAAGGAGGGGTGAAGGGGAAAATGAAAAAGCTTTTTCGGTATTTAAAGCCCTACCGCATGCTTGCCGTGCTTTCGCCGCTGTTGATGATGGGCGAGGTTTTAGCCGACCTCTGCCTGCCGTATTTGATGTCCTTTATCGTTAATTACGGCATCATTGGTGAGGAGATGGGAGATGGCGGTATTGCGCCCTTTATCATGGGTATTTTTTATCCCAACGGCGGATACAGTAATCTGAATATCATTATTATTTTCGGTGTGCTGATGCTGGTGGTTACGCTCATCGGCGGCTTTTTCGGCATTCTTTGTGCCTACACCGCTGCCAAGGCATCACAAGGCTTTGGGCATGATCTGCGGTGTGACGCCTATGCCCGCGTGATGTCCCTGTCGATCGAGCAGACCGACCGCTTTACCACGGGCTCGCTTGTCACGCGCATGACAAACGATATTGCCATGATCGTGGAATTTGTGGGAATGCTCTTGCGCATGTTTGTGCGTGCGCCCATGTTTTTCGTTGGCGGCACCGTTTTTTTGCTGACGCTCAACACTGACTTTGGCGTGGTGCTGCTCATCTCGCTGCCGGTGCTGCTTCTTACCCTTATTTTGGTTTTGGCGCGTGCCGTGCCGCTTTTTGGCACGGTGCAAAAGCGGCTTGACCGCGTAAACTGTGTGGTGCAGGAGAACGTGGGCGGCGCGCGCATGGTAAAGGCATCGGTGCAGGAGGAGTATGAAAATCGCCGCTTCGCCGAGGCAAACGGCGCACTGCGCAGCATCAACTACCGCGTGCTGCGCTTGATGGCGATCATGAACCCCGTGCTGATCCTGATTCAAAATTTTGCCGTGATCGCCATCATTTACATGGGCAGTAAAAATATTGCCGATGGCATTGGCGGTATGAGCACCGGTAATATTATGGCGGCTGTCACCTACGTTACACAGGTAATTATGTCTATTATGATGGTTACCATGATGTTCCAATCGGTTTCGCGTGCGCTTGCCTCCGCGAAGCGCGTGCGCGAGGTGCTGGATACCGAGCCTTTGATCAAGGATGGGGCGGGTGCGATACGCGAGGCGGGAGATATTGCCGTATCCTTTCGAAACGTATCCTTCCGTTATCCCGATACCGGGGGCGAGCCCATTTTGCACGGCATAAATCTCGATATTCGCCGTGGAGAAACGCTTGCTATCGTGGGTGAAACGGGCTCGGGCAAGTCTTCGCTTGTGCAAATGATCCCGCGCTTTTACGATGCTACCGCAGGCGAGGTTTTGGTTGACGGCGTGCCCGTTAAGGATTATAAGCTAAACGAGCTTCGCCAAAAGATCGCGTTCGTGCTCCAAAAAAGCGAGCTGTTTGCGGGGAGTGTAGCGGAAAATATTCGTTGGGGTCGCCCTGAGGCGACCGACGCCGAGATAAGGCAGGCGGCGACAGCTGCCCGAGCAGACGGCTTTATCAGTGAGCTTTCCGAGGGGTATGATAGCCCCGTGGCACAAAAGGGTGCCTCGCTGTCGGGCGGGCAAAAGCAGCGCTTGTCCATCGCGCGCGCGCTGGCGCGCAAGCCCGAAATCCTCATTCTTGACGATGCTACCTCCGCGCTTGACCTTTCAACCGAGGCAAGGCTGCGCGAGGCACTGCGCGAGATGATGCAGGATGCAACGGTCATTATGATCGCACAGCGCGTGGCTTCGGTGCGCGATGCCGACCGTATTGCCGTGATAGAGGATGGCACCATTCGCCATTGTGCACCGCACGAGGAGCTGTTAAAGATCAGTGAGATCTACCGTGATATCTACGCCTCGCAAATGGGGAAGGGAGGTGCGGCACAATGAACGGCAGAGAAAAAAGACCAACCGTAGCCCCGAATTTTAACATGCGCCCGGGTGGGCGCGGCAATCCCAACAGCCGCGCCAGCGTGCAAAAGCCAAAGAATATGAAAAGGACCATTGGGCGGCTTTTGCGGTATATCGGCGGTAGCCGTTATATTTTGATCGCATTGCTTGTCATTATGCTGGCGGTGACGGCTGCTGAGCTGCTGGGACCCCTGCTGCAGGGCTGCGCCATTGATGCTATTGAGCCTGTTTACCGTAACGCCGAAACGGGAGAAATTCTCTATAATTACGATAAAAATGACCCCGCCACGGCAGATATTGCCGCAAAAGTTACCTTTACGGTGCATTTTTGGCGTGCCGCGTATATCGGGCGTGACGGCGAGACCGCAGGTCTTAATACGTATCTTATTGCCATGGGCATTATTTTCCTTGTGTGCAGTCTTTTGCACTATTTTCAGGGTGTGATTGCGGCAAAGCTCTCGCAGCGCACGGTGTATATTATGCGAAACGACCTGTTTGGTAAAATTTCCCGTTTGCCCATCTCCTATACCGATGGGCACAAGCACGGCGATATCATGTCGCGCATGACAAACGACATAGAGAACGTGTCAAACGCGATATCGCAGTCGATCACGTCACTGTTTTCTGCAGTCCTCACGCTGGTGGGTGCCTTTGCCATGATGCTGTTTTTAAGCCCCCTTATGACACTTGTTGCCATGGTAACCGTGCCCGCTTCCATTTTCATTTCCGGCGGGCTTGGTAAGTTTATGCGCCGTTATTTCGTGCGTCAGCAAAAGCTGCTCGGTGCGCTCAACGGCACGGTTGAGGAAATGGTCACCTCGTATGAAACAGTAGTTGCCTACGGCAAGGAGCAGACTGCCGTTTCAAGCTTTTCCGAGATCAGCGGCGGGCTTCGTGATTGCGCGGTCAGCGCTCGCGTGTGGGGCTCCATCATGGGCCCTGTGATGAATTTTATCGGCAATTTGCAGTACGTGATGATTGCCGCTGCGGGCGGTGCCATGATCCTTTTTGGCGGCTCACCCGGCATCAGCATCGGTAATATTCAATCCATGCTTTCTTATTCGAAAAAGTTTACCCGTCCCATTAACCAGATCGCCAACCAGTATTCCACCATCCTCACCGCCCTTGCAGGCGCGGAGCGTATTTTTGAGGTGATGGATCAAGCGGAGGAGATCGACGAGGGAAGGCTTGAGGTGGCACTTGACGAGATCGAGGGCAACATCGAGTTTGAGGATATCCACTTCCATTACGTAGAAGGAGAGCCTGTTTTGAAGGGGCTGGATCTCTCGGTGAGGGCGGGGCAAAAGGTTGCCATTGTAGGCGCTACGGGGTCGGGCAAGACCACGGTTGTAAATTTGCTCACGCGCTTTTACGAGGTGACACAGGGTAGAATCACCGTAGACGGTATTGATATTCGCGATATGCCCAAGAAAACGCTGCGCCGTGCCATTGCCATCGTGTTGCAGGATACCGTGCTTTTTCACGATACCATCCGCGCCAATATTATGTACAGCCGCCCCGATGCCACCGAGGCAGAAATGAAGGCGGCGGCACGCCACGCCAAGGCAGACCGCTTTATCGAGCGCTTGCCCGAGGGGTACGATACTGTGCTTGAGGAGGAGGGCAGCAATCTTTCCGAGGGGCAGCGTCAGCTGCTGGCGATCGCCCGTGCGGTGCTTGCCGACCCCAAGATCTTAATTCTTGACGAGGCGACCTCCTCTGTTGATACTCGCACCGAAATGCATATTCAGCAGGCAATGGTCGCGCTGATGAAGAACCGTACCTCTCTTATTATTGCGCACCGTCTTTCTACCATTCGCGATGCCGACGTGATCGTAGTGGTGAAAAACGGCGTGATCGCCGAGTCGGGCAATCACGAGGAGCTTTTGGCACTTCGCGGCGAGTATGCCAAGCTCTACCAAAATCAGTTTGCGGGGATCGCGACCTGATGGAGGCGGGGAAAATAAAATTCATGCGCCTTTGCTTTGAGGAGCTTTCGCGCAAAAAGGTGCGTGACGGGATCGGCTTGCTTGCCGAAAAGCGTCTGCACGGGCTACTCAAGCGTTGGGTGATAGATGACCCTGCCTGCCACGAGGTAAGGGTGACGGGAAGAGGAGAGCATCCGCGCAAATTTGTGGCGGATGTCCTCACCCCCGCGGGTGAGATCTTTGAAATTCAAACCGCCTCCCTTTACCCCTTGCGCCAAAAGCTTGCGTTTTACATGGAGGAGACTGACCATGCCGTCACGGTGGTGCATCCGCTTTTTGCCGTCAAATACATCAGCTGGCTTGACCCCGAAAGCGGGGAGGTGACGGCGCGCAAAAAGTCGCCCCTGCACCAAACGCCCCTGCACGCGCTCTCACAGCTAAAGCCCTTTATTTCGTATCTTGGCTCGCCGCGCTTTTCGCTTTGCCTGCCGCAGATCGAGGTGGATGAGTATCGCCTGCTTGACGGGTGGAGCCGAGATAAAAAGCGCGGCTCGCACCGCTATGAGCTCATACCCCTGTCGCTGCTTGACACCTGCTATTTGCGCCGCCGCGAGGATTATGCGGCACTGTTTCCCACGGACGCACGTCTTGGAGGCGCATTTACCGCGAAGACCTTCGCGCGGGTGTCCCGCCTGCGGGGCTACGCGCTTTACGACGCGCTTGCCGTTTTTGAGGCGCTTGGCGTGATCGAAAAATGCGGGAAGGAAGGGCGCGCTGTGCTGTACCGCATCATATCATAAAACAAGCCCCGAGGCATAGCCTCGGGGCTTGTTTTTATTTATTTAGCTCATTTACCAGCATCGGCAGTGCCTTTTCAAATTTTGTGCCGTACCAGTGTGTGTCGTCGCTTTGTGTCGCCTTCATGCCCGCAAGCGTGAAATCGGAGGCGATCTTGGCGGCTTCAAGCGGCGTGCGCCCCTTTACCATAGCACCCACAAATGCCGAGGCGTAAATATCGCCCGTGCCGTGACAGCTCTTGGCAAGACGCTCGTGGAAATAGTAGGAGATCTCCTTATCACCCTTGCCGAGCACTGCCGAGCCAAGCTCGCCCTGCTTGTAGCACACACCCGTGAGAACCACCGTTTTCGCGCCAAGCGAGAGCACCTTTTCCATCAATTCGCGGATATATGCTTCATCATATCCCTCGTCGATATAGGGCATATCGGTCATCATTGCAGCCTCGGTAATATTGGGCAGAGCGATATCCGCCTTGCCGCAAAGCGTGCCCATTTCATGTGCAAACGCCTCGTCAAAGCCGTAGTAAAGCTTGCCGTGGTCTGCCATGGCGGGGTCAACCACCTTTAGGCACGAGGGGGTGGAAAGGCGCGCAAAAATATCCTTTACCAGCTCGATCTGGCGGCGGCTGCCAAGATAGCCCGTGTAAATGGCATCGAAGGAGAGCTTCTCCTTTTCCCAGTGGTCAACAATGGAGGGGATATCGTCGGTGAGGTCGCGAAAGGTCCAGCCCGAAAAGCCCGCTGTGTGGGTGGATAGCACCGCAGAGGGGAGAATTGCGGTTTCAATGCCGCAAGCGGAAATAATGGGCAGCGCTACTGTGAGCGAGCATTGCCCCACGCAGGAAATATCTTGTACGGTAAGTACCTTTTTGTCGTGTGCCATAAAAAACTCCTTTGCTTTGATGGTGATATTGTAGCACGATTCTGGCATGCATAAAATAACCAAAACGATATATTTTTATAAGACCAGACGAAAATGCGGACAAGATCCGTTCTATCCCCGCGCCGCGCCGCATAAGGTGATGGTGAAAAAGGGGGCGGGCAGATGCAAAGTATTGTAGTAAACAGGCGCGCACTGTTGCCGCGCTATCTTGAGGACATGCTGCCGCCCGCGCTTGTAGCGCAGCTTGAAGGGGCGGTGCCGCAGGGCTTTTTCCCCGAGGAGGTGCGGCTGCGGCGCGACCGTGTGGCATCGGTGACGGTGGGGGGAGAAAATTTTTTGCTTGATACGGTCCTCACGGGTACCGGGATGGAGCAGCTGCTGATGCGCATGTGCGCGGGCTCGCTTTATGCACACAGCGAAACACTGAACGAGGGATATTTGGTGCTGCCCGAGGGGGTGCGCGTGGGTGTTTGCGGCCGTGCGGCGGTGTCTGGCGGCAGAATTACGGGCATTGAGCGTATCTGTGCCTTTTGCATTCGGCTGCCGCACCGCACGCCGCCCGTTGGCGAGGAGATCTGCCGTTTGTTTGAAGGATTTTCGCGCACGCGCGGTATTCTGCTGTTCGCACCCCCGGGGGTTGGAAAAACCACGCTGCTGCGCGGCATTGCCGCGCGGCTGGCGGGTGGCACGCACCCCTTGCGTGTTGCCGTGGTGGATACGCGCGGCGAGCTTTGCGCGCTGGATGCACAGGAGGGGCTTTTGCTTGATCTCTTTTCGGGCTATCCGCGCGGGCGAGGCATTGGTATTGCCACAAGAACCATGGCGGCGCAGGTGATCGTTTGCGACGAGATCGGCGACCTTGCCGAGGCGCAGGAGATCGTGGCGGCACACACGGGTGGTGTGCCACTGATCGCCACGGCGCACGCGAGTGACGTGCGCGAGCTGCTTTCGCGCCCCGGCATGCGTCTTTTGCACGAGGCGCGCTGCTTTGGCGCGTACGTGGGAGTCACGCGCGCCTCGGGGGTATACCGATACAGCTTTGACGTAACCGATTGGGAGGCGGGGGATGCATTTTTTTAAGTGGCTTGGGATCGGCATTATTTTTTGCTGCGGTATTTTGGCTGGGCTTTTCTTTGCTGCCTTTGAGCGACAGCGCCTCGCGCAAGCAGAGGGCTTTTTGTCGCTTTTGCGCCACGTTCGCTTACAAATAGATTGCTTTTGTACGCCCATCTCGCGCATACTTGCCGAGTGCGACGGCGAGATGCTTCTCGCGTGCGGCACGCGCGAGCGCCCCGAGGATCTGCCCGCCCTGCTGCGGGGGTGCAGGCTTTATTTATCCGAGGAGATGTGCCGCCTTTTGGCGGAGCTTGGCGGGCGACTTGGCTGTAGCTATAAGGATGAGCAGCTGCGCTGTCTTGACTATTATATTGCGCGCCTCGTGCCCTACTGTGACGCACAGCGTGCCGATCTCAGAAAGCGCGAGCGCATGGCACTTTTTTTGCCCCCCGCGCTATCCGTGGCGCTGATATTATTACTGTGGTAGGCAAGAGGGAATAATCCGAACTCGGTTTTGAGGGGCAGATATTCGTATCTGCATCGGGAAATTTTCTTGCAATATCGACATATTACTGCAAAAATTTCCCTCGCATCTGCAAATATTTGCTCTCTCAAAACTCGTAGGACCCTCAAGCCTTTGATTTTTGTGTGATTTTGGTGCTTGGCGCGCGCCGCCAAGTGTGGACTTTGCAAGCAGGCCAAGTGCCGAAAGCACCGGAAAGCAAGGCTTTAGGGCGGGTTCGGATTATTCCCTCTTGCCTAGCCGTAAGGGAGTCGAACTAACAAGCCCTACGGCAACAAATTTTGATTTCTCTCGGCGCGCTTTGCCTTGTAAAGTGTCTACTTGACAGCGGCAAAGCACACCGAAATCCAACTAAAATTTATTTGCCGTAGGGCGCAATGCAATTTTCACAGAGCAAAATTTTTGTAAGGCAAAGAGAAAATGTGCGGTAATATGCAAATATTACAAGGATTTTCTCTGACGAATTGCGAAAATTTTGCCTGTGAAAATCTTATGAGTTCGGCTCCCTTACGGCTAAGGAGAAAAGGATGGACGTAGGACTGATTTTGCGTGTCGCGGGCGTTGGTATACTGGTGGCGGTGGCGGCACAGATCTTATCCAAAAGCGGCAGGGACGAGCAGGCAACGCTGGTAACGGTTGCGGGGCTTGTGGTGGTGTTTTTGATACTCGTGCAGGAGATCGGCAATTTGTTTGATACCGTGCGCGATATTTTTGGGTTCTGATGGGAATATTGCAGGCTGCGGGCATTGCGCTGCTGGCTTCTATGACCGTTTTGCTGCTGCGAGAGCTGCGTGCCGCAGCAGCTGTGCCCGTGCGGCTGGTAACAACGCTCGTGCTCTTTGGCGCGGCACTTTTGCTCTATGCCCCCGTGCTGACGCGCATTCGCACGCTTTTTGCGCTTTCCGACGGCGGCACGCTTGGGGCGGCTGTGCTGCGTGCCACGGGAATCGGGCTTGTGTGTGAGCTTAGTGCCGCCTTTTGTCGCGATCTTGGTGAAAGCACGGTGGCACAGGGCGTTTTGCTTTTCGGAAAGCTTGAGATCCTTATTTTGGCACTGCCCCTCGTTGACGACTTAACGAAAATTGTCGGAGAATTGTTAAAATGAAAAAACAAAGGAAACGGTTGGCGGCGTGCGGGCTTTTTTTCCTGCTGCTGCCACTGATACTGCTTCCCGTGTCAGGGGAGGTGGGCGAGGGAGAGCTTGCCGTACAAGGCGCCGAGATCGCCGACGAGTGGGCGGCGTTTCAAGCGGCTATCCCTGCCGAGGTAGCAGAGCTTTTGCCAAAGGATTTTTTCTCGTCGGATATGACGGTGGTGGGCGATGAGGTGGCAAGGGCAGGCACGCTGACTGCCGTTTTTCGCGCGGTTGGGCAAATAACGGGCTTGACGGTTAGGGAAAATCTTGCGCTGCTGGCAAAAATATGCGGCATATTGGTGCTTTGTGCCACGCTGCGCGCGGCAGGAGTCGGCGGTGGCGAGGTGGGTGGCGCGGTTTCGCTGCTTTCCGCGCTTGCCATCACACTGCTGCTCTTTGCGGGGGAGGAGGCGCGATTTCTCAAAATTGAGCGTTTTTTTGATACCGTTCGTGCACTATCCGTATCTCTTATCCCACTCATGGGTGCGCTTTACGCTATGGGCGGCAACGTTGCCGCGGCAGTTGCCAATCACGGGGTAATGAGTGGGTTTCTTGCCATACTTGAAACGCTTTGCAGCGGTGCGGTTATGCCCGTAGCAAGCCTTTGCGTGGCACTGGCGCTGCTGGATGCGGTAACGGGCAGGGCATCCCTCAAGTCGCTTTCCAATCTCATAAAGCGCACCTTTACCGTGGGGCTTTCCTTTTTTATGATGCTGCTTTGCTTTGTGCTGGGTGTGCAGCAAACGCTGGCAAAGGGTGGAGATACCCTGGCACTGCGCACCGTTCGCTTTGCCGCAGGCAGCTTTTTGCCCGTGGTTGGTGGCTCGATCTCCGAAACACTGCGTACCGTTGCGGGCAGTGTGGAATATTTGCGCGGCGTGGTTGGTATGGGCGGTATACTGGTGGTGCTTTTCGTTTTTTTGCCCACCTTTTTATCGGTGCTGATCACACGCCTCACCTTTATGCTTGGCGGCGCGGTGGCGGGCCTTTTCGGCTGTACGCGTGAGGAAAGGCTGCTTTTGGAGCTTGCGGGTGTGTGGGGGTATTTTCTCGCGGTGATCGCTTGCCTTTTCGTTATGACGGTGTTTTCGCTTACGCTATTTGCCCATTCGGCTGCTGCAATAGGGGGATAACGGTATGGGAAATACGGTTTTGGGGCTATTTGGCGTGGGGCTTGCCGCAGGGCTTGCCGAGCTGCTGCTGCCGGGTGAGGAGGGCAAGGGAGTGAAAAAAGCGTTGGCACTGCTTACCACACTGGCGGTTCTGTTGTTGCTGCTTCGCCCATTTTTAGCTTTTTTGCACACCGACCAAGCCTTTTCCTTTGAAGGGTTGCTTGGCGAGAGCGAAACGGACGTTGCGGCAGAATATGAGGAGATCTTTGAGCGTGCGGTGGCGGCAGGCAGTGAGCGCGACCTGCGTGAGGGGATTTATCGCTGGCTTTCGGCGGAATACGGGATTAAAAAAGAGGATGCTTATATCAAAATATCCTTTGATGATACGGGTGCGCTTTTGCGCGTGGAAATCTATTTGTCGGGGGCTGCTTTGCTGCAGGATCCCGTAGCACTTGCCGAGGCGCTCGGCAATAAGCTTGGTTGTGAAACGGAGGTTAGATGATGGGTGAAAGGGGCAAAAAAAGCAACGGCTTTTTTACGTTTATCAAGGAGAAGGGCAGGCTTTGGCTGCTTGTGGGCGGTGCGCTGCTCGGGATATTGCTGCTCCTCTTTGGCGGTATGGGAGAGGGTGCGCGTGAGGAGACGGAAATCGACACCGTTTCTGCCCGTGTGGCGGAGCTGGAGGCGTATGAGGCACGCCTTGAAGGGGAGTTGAAGGAGATCTGTGAGGCGACTGCGGGTGTGGGGGACTGCGAAATACTGCTAACGCTTGAGCGCGGCTACGCCATTCGCTACACCGAAAACGGCGAGGGCGACCCCGTAACGGTGGGTACGGGCAGCAGCGAGGCGGCACTGCCCGACACACTCCTGCCGCCCGTGGTGTCGGGTGTTGCCATCGTTTGTCGCGGCGGCGAGCGTGCCGCGACCGTAGAAATGCTTACCGAGCTTGTTTCTACTGCCCTCGGTATCCCCGCCAACCGCGTGTACGTTACGGGAAAATAAAAGGGGCTGTCACATTTGGCGCGATTGAAAAAGCCCGTACGTGTAAAGAAAAAATCTCATTTACCCCTAAAAGAAGCAAATGAGACTGCTATGCAAAAATAGGTTGAATTTTTTCGAAATTCTTCCATATTAAAACAGACTTTTTCCGGCGCCCTTTCTCGCGCTCGACGTGCCAAGCACGCCTCACGCTCGACGATGAACACCTCTCACCTAAATCTGACTATCCCCTTGGGGGGTGTCTCAAATTTGAAATTTGAGACACCCTTTTTCGTTATAGCATATTGATCAGTGTTGTAACAATGCCCATCACAAAGCCAATCACGGCGCCAAGACGAATGACGTCGTTTAGCTCCTTTTTCATCACCGAAAGGATCAGCTTTTCAAGGTCCTCGGGTGGCATTGCCGTAACGCGGCTTTCCACGATCTCGGCAATATGAAAGCGTGCGGCAATGCTGTCGGCATGGTCGCTGACAAGGCGGCGGTAGACCGAGGCGAGCAAGGGCTCCATGGCAGCACGGTCGCCAAGCATTTCGCCGATCGGCTTTTCCTCAATTTTCGCAACCTCACCCTCAAGGATCTCACGCAGCTTCAGCTTGCCGTCGCCCTCAAGATAAAAGGTAATGCGATCGGCAAGCGGCACGGCGATCTGAGCGATGGTCGCTTCGTTTAAAAACATACCAATTAGGGGGTTCTTTTGGGCAACGCCTGCGGCGATTCCCGCGCCCTCCTTTTTAAACAGCTCCACAAGGTCAAGCCCCGAGATGCCAGCCACGACCTTGTTGGTGAGCATATTGAGCAGCTTGTCGCGCCCTACGTCGTAGGTATCACCGATCAGCACCTTGCCCGACTCGCGTATGGGGGGCAGGGACAGGATCGCGTGCGTGACGGTGCTTGTCAGCTCATCCGAAAGCAGCGCGCGCTTGATATCCTCCTCACGCACCAGCTTTTCGCTGACCATGCGCCCAAGGGCGGCGGCGAGCGCCGGCTGACGGCGCGGAATGATGCCGGGGGTAAAGGGCACGTGAAATTTACCGATGTGCTTTTCGCGGTAGGGGCGAAACAGCATTCTTACAGCAATGTAGTTGGTGAGTATACCGATAGCGGCACCTACAACGGGGCCTGCAAGCAACGATAGGATCTCAAAAAAGGTCTGCATGGGCAACTCCTTGTGTTTTTTGTTTATTTTACCACGATTGCGAAATAAAATCAAGCCCTATGCGCGTAGCCGCTTGCGCGCACGGAAAAAATATGATATTCTATATATGATAATGCTTTGAAGGGAGGGTGCTCGATGCTGCGGCTTTTACACATGGGAGATCTGCATCTTGGCAGCCCGTTTTCCGCTTTCTCGCCCCGCGCCGCCGCCACGCGGCGCGCGCGCCAGCTTGAGGCACTTGAAGGGCTGCTTGCAGCCGCCCGCGCGCGCGGCGTGCAGCTGCTGCTTTTCGCCGGGGATTGCTTTGACAGTGTTTCGCCTGACCCCGATATCGTTCGGCGTTTTTTTGACCTACTCGCGAGTGCCTGTGTGCCCGTGGTGATCGCACCCGGCAACCACGATTATTACCGCGCGGGCGGCTTTTGGGATGCTGCCGCGCTCCCGTCAAACGTGTGCCTGTTTCGCGGGAGCGATACGGCGTATTTTTCGCTGCCCGCACTTGACGTGACGGTGTACGGCTACGCCTTTACCGCCGAAACGCACGAGGCACCTCTTTTGCCGCGCCGCCATGAGCTGCCCGACACGGGCATTCAGATCCTACTCGCGCACGCCGATCTCTCGCCGTTATCCCCTTATGCCCCGCTGAGTGCGGAGGCGCTGGCGGCATCGGGCTTTGCCTATGCGGCACTGGGGCACGTGCACAGGCCCGCTCCGCCCCGCCGCTTTGGTGATACCGTTGCGGCATACAGCGGCTTTTTTGCGGGGCGCGGCTTTGACGAGTGCGGCAAGGGGCACGTGAACCTTGTTGAGATCGACGGCACACGTGCTACCGTTACCCCCCTTGAAACCGATGCCGATTGCTTCAGGATTTGCTCGGTTGATTGCACGGGGGATGGCACGGGCGAGGCTGTTCGCACACGTGTGGCGGATTTTTTGAGAGAGGCATCGTTTTCTCCCGAAACTGCTCTGCGTGTGGTGCTTTGCGGCGAGGTTGGCTCTCTTTGCGTGCCCGACTCGGTGGCGATCGCGCGGCTTGGTGTGCAATATGCGCTTTTTGAGGTAAGGGACGAAACGCTGCCGCTATACGATAAGGCGTTGCTTGAAAAGGACCCTACACTGCGCGGAGCGTTTTATCGCGCGATGCAGCGCCGACTTGCAAGTGACGATGCTACAACGCGCGCCGTCGCTGCCGAGGCAATGCGCATAGGGCTTGCCGCCCTTTCGGGGAGGGAGCTTTTATGAAACTCATTGAGCTATACGCCGAGGAGTTTGGCTGCCTTATTAACCGCCGTTTTACACTCGGTGAGGGACTCAATCTCATTGAGGGCGCAAACGAAAGCGGAAAAAGCACGCTGCAAGCCCTCATTCGCTTCTTGTTTTACGGCTTTCCGCGCCGCACGGGAGAGGAGGGCGAGGAGCGTTATAAGCGCATCTCGCAAAAGACCCGCCGTGCGGCGGGATCTGTCGCCTTTTTGTGGCACGGAGAACGCTATTTCCTTTATCGTGATTACGTTTTGCACACCTCCGGTGGGCGTGAGCTGCCCGCAGAGCGCGTTGCCGTGACGGGCGAGGGGGGTGAGGCGGTTGACCTTGGCGGTAAAACGCCGGGAGAATATTTTTTGATGCTTCCTCTTGAGTTATATCACGGGAGCGTATGCGTGAGGGAGTCACAGCTTGAGCGTGTTGCCAATCCCGAAATGGGCCATACGGTTACCGAGATGCTCTTTTCCGATATGGGGGGCGCGGGGCTTGCACGCGCTGAAAAAATACTTGATGAGGCACGGCGTGCACTTTGGCACAATCGCGGCACGGGCGGTAGGATCGCGGTGCTGCAGGCGGAGCTGGCAGAGCTTGACGCGGTGAGGGCTGAGGCAAGCGAAAACGCCATCCGCCTTGCGGCTTTACGCGAGGAGCGCACGCGCTTACAAGCGACGCTGAAGGAACGGGAGGATGAGCTTTTGCTCACAGAGCAAATGCGTGCGGCAGCACAGCTTGATACGGAGCTTGCAAGGCATGATGCCCGACGGGAGGCTGTGGTTGACAGGGAGAAAAAGTACACCGCGTGGCAATCGGCTTTGAGGGAGAACGAGGCATCGGCAAAAGCGCAGGGCTTTGTGAGGAAAAAGCGGATATTTACTACCGTTTCGGCACTTTTCCTTATCCTTGCGGTGCTATTTTTCATTGGTGCGCTGATACGGAGTGCCACCCCCGTCCGTTTTGTGTTGGCAACGGTGTGCGTTGCCTTGACGGTGCTTTTTGCTTTGCTTGGCTATATAGAGGCAAGAAGGCTACGCGCGCTGCGTACAGCGCTCCTGCACAGCGAGAGCGAGGCGCGACTTTGCTATGAAGCTGCAAAAAGTGCCGCAACGGTACTCGAAAACGGAATAGATCCTGCAAATGAGCACGTGCTGCGCGCGCGTCGTGCCGCACTCCCCTTGCCTAATGCCGACGGCGTAACGCTTGACAACCGACAGGCGCTCTTGAAAAGGGCTGTGGGCGATCTGCGTGAGGCACTCGCTGCGGCAGAGCGTGAGGAGATTGCGCTTGCGGCAACAGCACGTGACCCAGCCGCCTTGCTTGCGCAGGGAAACGAGATGCTTAGTGCCCTTACGGGGGCGAAAAACAGGCTTTCTGCAATCAAAATGGCGAGCGAAGCATTGCAAGAAGCAGACAAGGAGCTGCGCGAGGGCGTGCTTCCGCGTCTTGCCGCACGCGCCTCGGAAAT
>JAZOLJ010000124.1:0-4306 GCA_045652845.1 Eubacteriales bacterium
AAAACTCGCTTGAGGCAAGCATTTCACCGCATTTGTCATAGATGTATCGTGCATTTTCCTTTGTGGGAAGCTCCTGTATGCCGAAAATGCGCGAAAGCTCCATTCTCGACCAGTCGTATACGGGATTGCCCGCAAGATACGCAAGCACCCCGCAGTACTTTTCAATTTTTTCAAACGGCGTGGCATCTCCTGTAATAAATCTTTCCTCAACGCCGCAAATGCGCATCAAACGGTGCTTATATGGGTCACAGGCAAGCCAAAGCTCATAAAGATCCCCAAAGCGTCGGTCAGCTGCAATGTCCGCCACCGACACGTGATTGTGAAAATCTATGATCGGCAACGCTTTGGCATATTCAAAATAAAGCTGCTCCGCGCCTTTTGTTTTCAGCAGAAACGTTTCCTTCATAAAAAGCCCTCCTTTACTCTCGTTAACACAAGTATAGCACGGCGAATGATCACCCTCAAGAGCAAATGCAACCATTTTTAACACAATTTGATCAAATTTGTATTGACAACGCCTTAAAATATATGTAAAATATAGGCGAGGTGATTTTATGAAATATCGCTATAAGCTGCAAGAGCCGAATTTTCGCGTGGGGAGCATTGATATTCAAAACGTATCAAGACCGCAGGGCTACAAGCATACCTTTCGCAACGGAAGAGAGAAAAACGGCTTCGTTTACATCGTCAGCGGCAAAATGCGAGATATTTTTCACACAAGTGAAAAAAACGATATCTGCGCCTGTGGGGGCGAGCTGCTCTTTATTCCCAAAAGCACGGTGTATACCGGTATGTATCTTGAGGACAATACCGAAATAAAAATTGTACAATTTGACCTTGTTGGCGGCACGCTTCCCGACTATCTTTCAGCACCCGTCAAGATCGAGCTTCCCCGCGCGGGAGAATTGATAGAAGCCTTTTTTAAACCCGTGGAGGATCGCACGCCCAACCATCCCTTTTATTATCTTTCTCGCCTTTACGAGCTTTTGTGGCAGATCGACGAAAGCGAATCAAGGCTCCCCGCCAAATACAAAAAGCTGGGGGCGGCTCTCACTGAAATCACCGAGCATTGGAGTAATAATGAGCCGGTTGCACACTATGCCGAGCTTTGTAATATGAGCGAGGTCAATTTCCGCAGGCTTTTCAAAAAATACACGGGGCTCTCCCCCATTGATTACCGCAACGACCTGCGACTCTCACATGCAAGAAGAAAGCTGCAAAGCGGAGAATATAACGTATCCGAGGTAGCAGAGCTTTGCGGATTTTCCAATTTGTCGTTTTTCATACGTCTGTATAAGAAAAAATACGGATATACGCCGAAAAAAGAATAAACACGCCGCCGCAAGGCTTCTCAATATGCCGTTATGACGTTTGTTGCCGCGATACCCGCCGTATCCCCTCCCAAGCCATCATTTTATTCACCCGTATTCCTTCGAAAAGAGCATACGGATGTTTAAATTGTAACAAAATTCAATCGTTTTTGCCTCTTCTTTGCCTTTTGAGCAAAAAATGTTTACACAAATTCGTGCATCTGTGGTATAATCACTTTGCATACCGTTTTGTTGACGGTTTTGCAGATGGTTTTTCGACCTTGAAAGGAGATTTTTATGAGAAGCATAATGCCGGCAGGCGTGCCCGCCGAGTGGAAACAGGGTACTGCCGAGCTGTTGGCGGAGCTTGGCATTGTTGAGACCGCCGACGGCGTGAAGGTGGAGGTCACGCGCGGCAAGGGCCTGCACGTGGTAGGCGAGGGGGATAAGATCACCGTCACTGCCGAGCGCCCCCGGGACTATTTCCGTGCGCTCTCTCACGTAAAGACCGTGCTTGCAGGCGGCGCCGACGTGCACGAGACCTATCATGCCACCACACTTTGCCTGATGGAGGATATGTCCCGTAACTCGGTGATGACCGTGGAGGCCGTGAAGCGCATGATCCGTCAGCTGGCTCTGATGGGCTACGACAGCATGATGCTGTATACCGAGGACACATATGAGCTGGAGGGCTATCCCTATTTTGGTTATATGCGCGGCAGATACACGCTTGCCGAGCTTCGCGAGATCGACGATTACGGCTTCTCGCTTGGCATTGAGATCATTCCCTGCATCCAAACGCTGGCGCATTTGCAGCAGGCGCTTCAATGGGACGATTTCAAGCCCGTCACCGACACGGGCCCCATTTTGCTGGCAGGCGAGCCCAAGACATATGAGCTTATTGAAAAGATGATCTCCACGATGAAGGCAGCCTTCCGCTCGAAGCGCATCAATATCGGTATGGACGAGGCGCATATGATGGGCCGCGGCCAGTACCTTGACAAAAACGGCTACCGCCCCCTCTCGGAGCTGATGCTCGAGCACCTTGAAAGGGTGGTGGATATTTGCAGAAAATACGACTATGCACCCATAATGTGGAGCGATATGTTCTTTAAAATGGCGGGCATTTACAGAGCAAGTGAGGGCGAGCTTCCCGCCGAGATCACCTCAAAGATCCCCGAGGGTATCACGCTCGTGTACTGGGATTACTATAACGGTCGCGTGGAGGCACTTCGCCATATGCTGGAGTGCCACACCAAGATTGAAGGCGCAAAGGCAGCCTTTGCAGGCGGCGCGTGGCGCTGGAAGACGCTGGCTCCCCGCAATCGCTTCTCCATTTATGTGACCGAGCGTCAGCTCACCGAGGCAAGAAAGGCGGGCGTGGGTGATATTCTCGTTACCTCTTGGGGCAACGACGGCGACGGCTGTCCGCACTTCTCACTCTTGCCCACGCTCCTTTACTACGCCGAGTTCATTTATAGTGAAAGCGTGCCCACCGCCGAGCAGCTGGAGGCGCGCTCCAGGGCTTGCTTTGATATCGGCTTTGAGGAGTTTCTTACGGTCGATGCACCCAACGAGCTGCCCGGCACCGAGTTCTCCTATGGGGTTGGCAACGGGCCTCGCGTTCCTTGTATGTATTTGCTCTACAACGACCCGATGCTTGGTATGCTCAATCTGCACGTAGATCCCGAAACGGCGCCCGACGCGTACCGCGCGGCAGAAAAGCGCCTGCGCGCGTTTGAGGGGCACGAAAAGTGGGGCTTCATATTCGAAAACCTTGCCAATCTCTGCGCCCTTCTCGTCGGGAAGTGCGATTTCTCGATCCGCATCCGCCGCGCCTATGACGCGGGCGACCGCGCCGCCCTTGCGGCACTCGCCGAGGAGGTTCCTTCGATGGTAGAAAAGCTGGATGTCTATTATCGCTCCTACCGCCGTCAGTGGCATATCGAAAACAAGCCCTTTGGCTTTGAGATGCAAGAGCTCTTTATGGGCGGCATCCGTCTGCGCCTTCTTTCCGCCGCAGATCGCATCAAGGATTACCTTGACGGCAAGGTGACCTCCATCCCCGAGCTTGAGGAGGAGGTGCTTCCGTTCCGCAAAACGGCGTACGACAAGATCTACACCTACCCCAAAACCACGCCTCTGCGCTTGATCACACCCGGAACGCTATCCTAATATTTTCGCACCCTCGCGCTGCGCCTCCCAAATGGGAGCGCAGCGCTATTTCATAAGCTTTATCATATTTCGGCTTCATTCTAATAAGAGCGAAATCGCAAAAATCCCCGCTTTTGATAAAAATAAATCGGACACATCACGGGATCGCTCCCAAATGATGTGTCCAACTTTTTTGTGATTAAATTTTGCACAATTGGATTTTACAACGCCTTGCCGAAGCCATCAAAAGCCCCGAAAGCCTTGTAAGTGTGATATTTGCCGCAAAGATGGCATTGCTCACTCTATCAAACGATCGACGAACGCCACCTCATCTCGGGAGATGGTTTCATCAACAGCCAGGAAGCAAAGGCAGAAGGAAACGGCGGCAGCCTTCTCATCCGCAGAAAGGCTGTCAACCAGATCGTCCACCAGCTTGCGAGCTTCATTGTTACCCAAGCTCTGAACAAAATTCAGGTTTTCAGCGTAGCTGTCATCGCAATCCAAAAGGTCGTTGAGGAACTTACTCTCCAAAGAAGTGAGCTTGGCGTCGGCGCCCAGACAAGCGGCGGTGATCACGGCGCAGATCTTAGAAGCGCTCGTCGTGCCACCAAGGGCATCAACAAAAAGCGACAGGCTGTGCTTGGCCAAAGCAAGCAGCTCATCGTAAGGCATATTGACATATTTTTGCAGAAGCTGATCAAAGTGTGACATAATAAAAATCCCCCCGATATAAAAGATTTATTTTATTGTATCACGAATTGCAAAACTTGTCAATCGACCTGTTAAAAACAAATTGGACACATCACAAAGGCAAAAACCCAAAATGATGTGTCCAACTTTTT
>JAZOLJ010000125.1:0-3578 GCA_045652845.1 Eubacteriales bacterium
GGGACCCTCAAGCCTTAATTTTAAGATGATTTTGGTGCTTGGCGCTCGCCGCCAAGTGCGGACTTGACAAGAGTGACAAGTGCCTAAAGCGCTGAAAATTCAGGCTTTAGGGCGGGTTCGGATCATTCACTCTTGCCTACGGGGAAAATTCAAAGAAATTATACGGTTAGTGCCGCACCGCCGATCGCGGTGACCCTCGCCAGGATCGGATCGACCTCGGTTGCGATAAATTGCTCAACCTGCTCGGGGCATCTGCCAATGTAATCGGCAGGGTTTAGCAGCTTTTCGATATCGTTTTTATCAAGCCCAAAGCGTGCATCGCCCGCAATGCGCTCAAGAAGATCGTTTGCCTCGCCCTCCTCCTTGACCATGCGGCCTGCCGCCATCGCGTGCTGGCGGATCGCCTCGTGTAGGGTCTGGCGGTCACCGCCGCGCTTTACTGCCTCCATGAGAATGTTTTCGGAAGCCATAAAGGGCAGCTCTGCCGCCACGCGAGAGGCAATGACCTTGGGGTAGACCACAAGCCCGTCGGTGACGTTGATAAAGACATTGAGAATGGCATCCACGGCAAGAAAGCCCTCGGAAATGGCAATACGGCGATTTGCGCTGTCGTCAAGCGTGCGCTCAAACCACTGCGTGGATGCCGTGATGGCGGTGTTCGATACGTCAGAGATCACCGCACGGCACAAAGCCCCCATGCGCTCACAGCGCATGGGGTTGCGCTTGTAGGGCATGGCAGAGGAGCCGATCTGATTCTTTTCAAAGGGCTCCTCCATTTCCTTAAAGGATTGCAGCAGGCGCATATCGTTAGAGAACTTATAAGCACTTTGTGCAATGCCCGACAGCACGTGCAGCACGCGGCTGTCAAACTTGCGGGTGTAGGTCTGACCGCTAACGGGCACGACCCGATCAAAGCCCATTGCCCTTGCAATATACGCCTCAATGGCGTCGATCCTTTCACCGTCACCGTCAAGCAGCTCCATAAAGCTTGCCTGCGTGCCCGTTGTGCCCTTCGAGCCGAGCAGCGCGAGGGTGGAAAGCACGTATTCAAGATCCCCGTAATCAAGCACCAGATCGTAAAGCCAGAGTGTCGCGCGCTTGCCGACCGTGACCATTTGCGCGGGCTGAAGATGCGTGTAGCCAAGCGTGGGCAGTGCCTTATACTGCAGTGCAAAATCACGCAGATTTTGCATCACACGCGCAAGCTTTCCGCGCACCAGCTGCAACGCCTCCTTTAAAATAAGCATATCGGTATTGTCGCCAACGTAGCAGGAGGTGGCGCCCAGGTGAATGATGGGTCTTGCCTTGGGGCAAACGTCGCCCCACGCGTGAATGTGCGCCATTACGTCGTGACGGAGCTTTTTCTCGTATGCGGCGGCAAGATCAAGATCAAGATCCTCGGCGTGCGCCTTCATTTCAGCGATCTGCTCGTCGGTGATCGGGAGCCCTACCTGCTGCTCTGCCTCGGCAAGTGCGATCCAAAGGCGACGCCAGGTCTTAAACTTTTTATCGGCAGAAAAGAGATACTGCATCTGGTCGGATGCGTAACGCGTCGAAAAGGGAGAAATGTATTTGGTGCTTGACATAGGATGATTTCCTTTCGTTTAATTCCAGTATTTTTTATCAAGACTGCGCAGCTGTATTGCCTCGGCTACGTGCGGCGCGGCAATGGTTTCGCTCCCATCAAGATCGGCAATGGTGCGCGCCACGCGCATGACGCGATCGTAGCCGCGGGCAGAAAGCCCCATGCGGTCGTATGCGCTTTGCAAAAGCGCACCGGCAGCTGCATCCGTCACGCAATATTTGCGAATTGCCGCAGCATCCAGCTGTGCATTGCAGAAAATACTTTTTTCGCCCTGCATGCGAGCCTTGGCAAATGCTCGCGCGCGTACCACACGCGCACGCACGTCGGCAGAGGTTTCGGTGGCGGCATCACGCGACGCAAGCTCACCAAAGGAGAGCGAGGGCAGCTCTACCTCAATATCAATGCGGTCAAGGAGTGGCCCGCTGATACGCGAAATATAACGCCTCACGTCAGCGGACGAGCAGGTGCAGGGCTTTGTGGGGTGCCCGTAATAGCCGCAGCGACAGGGGTTCATAGCACCCACCATCATAAACGAGCACGGAAACGTGACGCGTGCGGCGGCACGAGTGATGGTAACTCGCCTATCCTCAAGCGGCTGACGAAGCGTATCGGTAACGGTTTTGGGGAATTCGGGCAGCTCGTCAAGAAAGAGCACGCCGTTGTGCGCGAGCGACACCTCACCGGGGGCGGGATTGGCACCGCCGCCCACAAGGCTGACCGCCGACATGGTGTGGTGCGGCGCGCGGAAGGGGCGGGCGGTAAGCAGCGATCTCCCCTCGGGCAGCGTGCCCGCCACCGAATGGATCTTGGTGGTTTCGATCGCCTCCTCAAAGGAAAGCGGCGGCAATATGGTTGGCAAACGCTTTGCAAGCATTGATTTGCCCGTGCCGGGTGGGCCGATCAGCAATATGTTATGACCGCCCGCTGCCGCGATCTCCAGCGCACGCTTTGCCATGCTTTGCCCACGCACGTCGGAAAAGTCGATTGCCGATAGCGCGGCACTCGCCTCAAAATCGGTAAGGTCACATACCACGGGGGCAATGCTCGCCTCGCCGTTGAGGTGTGCCACCAGCGTTCTCATATCGGTTAGGGGATACACGCGCATCCCCGCCACTGCCGCCGCCTCGCCCGCGTTTTCGGCAGGCACAAAAATTTCGGTAAGCCCTGCATCGCGCGCCGCCACACACATGGAAAGCACACCGCGCACGGGGCGAATGGCACCCGATAAAGAAAGCTCACCGATAAGACAGATGCGAGAAAGATCCACGCGGCGGTCAATAAGCCCCGCGCAGCGCAAAATGCCCGCAAGGATCGCCACGTCAAAGCCCGAGCCCTCCTTTTTGCGGTTGGCAGGGGCAAGATTTACGGTAAGGGAAAGCGCGGGAAAGCGAAAGCCGCTGTTATAGCTTGCGGTGCGCACGCGCTCCTTTGCCTCCTTCACGGCGGCATCGGGCAGACCAACGATCTCAAATTCGCCAAGACGCTCCTGCGCATCGCACTCCACGGTCACCAAAAAGCCGTCTATACCGCACAGACCCGCAGAAAGCAAGGTCGTCAGCATCGCACACTCCCCCTTTATACTATATTTAACCATAGTATATCATATTTTTATAGCTATTGCAACGGCAATTTGTAAGGATTTGTCACTCTTTTTCTGTTTTTTGAAAAAAGGGGCTGTGTCGCGGTATGCGACACAGCCCCCCCTTGTGCGGTATTACTACCTTACAAGCCGCGACGCGGCAAAAGATGCAAAAATGTTGCGCCGAGAGGCTTATGGGTTCGGCTCTCTTCGGCTATAGCCGAGCAGAGCCGAACCCACAAGGCTTGGGCGGGCAAAAACGCGCTCTGACTGCAGGAAAATGCCTTGTAATATCCACATATTACTGCGGCAATTTCCCTTGTCATAACACCTTTTTGCTCTGCCGAAGCTGCGAAGCACCTCTCGGCTGAAAGATTTTTAGCAGATTTTGTTGTAGCGCGGCGCAGTAATGTA
>JAZOLJ010000126.1:0-2269 GCA_045652845.1 Eubacteriales bacterium
CTCCTCGTTTGAAAGCTTGGGCTCGGGCACAAAGCCGCCGTTATCAAAAAACATCTCCATAAACGGTGTTTTCCTCGTTTTCTAATTTTATTTTGTATTTTTCCAATTTTTAATCGCGATATTCCAATATTTCAAAACGGAACACGTGCAAGTTTCCATTTTCTCAAGCCTGCGCCATCGCGACATCTCTATTATAGCATGTAGCGCGCGGAAAGGCAATAACTTTTTCTCATCTTAAAATTTCTTTACAGATTATGGACAAGCACCTTGTTTTATGTTATAATATAAGTTGAATTATTATATCGTTATCAAACGGGAAAGGATCCCTACCATGGAAATCAAACTTTCAACACAGCCCTACAAGGGCACGCGCGATTTTTATCCGCGCGAAATGAAGCTGCGCAACTGGTTCTTCGGCAAGATCAGACACTCACTTGAGCGTGCCTGCTTTGACGAGTACGACGGCCCGATGCTTGAGAGCCTTGATCTTTACGCCGCCAAAAGTGGCGAGGAGCTTGCCAAGGAGCAGACCTATAACTTTACCGACCGCGGTGGCAGAAGCCTTGCCATCCGCCCTGAAATGACCCCGACCGTGGCGCGCATGGTTGCGGCAAAAATGGGCGAGCTCAATTACCCCTTGAAGTGGTTTTGCATTTCTAACATGTACCGCTACGAGCGCCCCCAGCGCGGCAGACTGCGCGAGTTCTGGCAGCTGAACGTGGATATTTTCGGCTGCGATACCTTTGAAGCCGATCTTGACGTCATTGAGAGTGCCATCTCGCTTTTGCGCGCCTTTGGTGCCAATGAGAGCATGTTTCGCGTGCACATCAACAACCGCCGCTTCTTCAACGATGCCATTGCAGCCATTGCCGGCACCGATCAGGAGGGCAGCCGCAAGGTTTCGAAGGTGGTTGACCGCAAAAACAAGGTGCCGCGCGAAAATTACGAGGCGGATCTGAAGGCCTTGGGGCTTGACGACAAGCAGATCGCCAAGATCGACGAGCTTTATAAAATGGACGTGAGGTCTGCAACCGCCCTTTGTCCCGATTCGGTGGGCGCCAAGGAGCTAAACGCCCTGTTTGATGCCCTTGAAAGGACGGGGCTTCTCAAATACTGCATGTTTGACTTCGGCATCATCCGCGGTCTTGATTACTACACGGGCACTGTATTTGAGGTCTTTGACGAGGCACCCGAAAACAACCGCGCCATGTTTGGCGGTGGTCGCTACGACAACCTTGTGGGCCTTTTCGTGAAAAATGCCAAGATCTCGGGCGTAGGGTACGGCATGGGCGACGTGACGCTTGAAAACTTTCTCACCACGCACGCGCTCGTGCCCGACCTCGACAACGACGGCACCAAGGTGCTTGTCACGCGCTTTGACGACGTACCGCTTGAGGCGTATACCGCGCTGGTTGACACCCTGCGCGAGAGTGGCGTGCGCGCGGCGCTCTATCTTGGCAACAAAAAATTCGGCAAGCAGATCGACTTTGCCGCCAAGGAGCACTACAGCCACGTTGCCATTATGGGTGGCGACGAGCTGGCGGCTAAAACCGTAAAGATCAAAAATCTGGCAACGCGCGAGGAGCAGACCGTAAACACCGCAGAGCTGGCGGATTTCTTTGCAGTAGCGCCCACACAGCCCACCGAGGAGATAACTTGGGAGCAGCTGATGAGAGGCGTGCAAGAATAAAAAATCACAGAGGATTAAGGCTATGGTCTATTTGTTTTTGGCAAACGGATTTGAAGAAATAGAAGCGCTGTGCCCCCTTGACCTTTTGCGCCGTGCGGGGGTTGAGGTAACCACAGTGGGCATTGGCGGCGAGATGATCATGGGCTCGCACGGCATTGCCGTGGCGGCAGATATTCCCGAGGGGATGTTTGCCGACAGCGCACCCGACATGATCATTTTACCCGGTGGCATGCCCGGCTCGAAAAACCTTGACGAGAGCCGTGTGGTGGATACAGCTCTGAAGGCAGCCGCACGCCGCGGCAGCTTGATTGCCGCCATTTGTGCAGCCCCCATGGTATTAGGGCACCGTGGGCTGCTTGCAGGCAAGGAGGCAATTTGCTACCCCGGCTTTGAAAAGGAGTTGGCGGGCGCAAAAATTTCCGACAAGCGCGTGGTGCGCGACGGCAATATTATTACCGCCGCAGGCATGGGCGCAGCACTTGAATTTGGGCTTGAGCTGGTTGCGGCACTGAAGGGGCGCGACACAGCAGATCAGCTGCGCCGCGCCGTGATTGCCGACTGATGCAGGCGACCGATAAA